>JAUNMP010000124.1 GCA_030537465.1 bacterium | reverse complement strand
ACTTGATACGGGGGGACGGTCACTCCGGGCGAGGAAAAGAGTTTTTTGTCAGGTGTAAGATTTCGGTCTACCTGATGAGTAATGTGTGTGGGGACAAGGGCAATCCCGTGTTGACCCTCTCCTTTTGTGCGAGTATAATACGACTTCCTTTGTGTAATAGTCTTAAGTGAGGATGTGACAATGCGAATTCTGATGATGGCGAGTGTGTGCGCGTTGACTTTGGCTTCGTTGGCCGGGGCGCGCGAGGATGGTCTTTTCATTTCCCATGTGCATCGTGGTGGTGGCAAGCTGGAGCGTCCCGACAACACGCTGGAGACGTTCCTCTGGTGCTGGGGCAATGGGTCCGCGCTTGAATGCGACTGCCGCTGCACGTCGGATGGCGTGGGCATCATGTTCCATGACAATGATCTGAAGCGCACGCCGCGCGGGATTCCAGTGGACTGGAAGACGCGCAAGATCAGCCAGATGAAGTGGGAGGAGATCCGCGACATCGACGTGGGCAGCTATCTGGACCCGCAGTACGCCTCTCAGCGCATCCCCACGATCGAGGCCGTGATGGCGGCGATGAAGGGGCATCCCTCCTATCTGCTTTTCGTGGACGAAAAGGGTGCCGGCCCGGAGCGCATCGCCGCCGAGGCGAAGAAGTTCGGCGTCATCGACCAGGTCTACTACACGGGCTGCAGTTATCCGAACATCGTGAAGTGGAACGAGGCCGTTCCCGGCGGCAAGTCGCTTCTGTGGATTGGCAAGTTCCCGAAGTTCAAGGACCGCTTCGATCCCGTGAAGCGCGCCAAGATGGCGAAGGCCACGCAGGAACATTTCGAGAAGTACATGGTTGAGCTGCGCAAGAACGACTTCAAGTACGTGACGGCCGTCTCACTGCACACCTACTGGAATCCAAAGGATCCCGTCGACCCGTTCATCCTCGGAACGGACTACCTCAAGAAGCTCATCGACGAGTTCCACGCGCATGGGGTGAAGGTCTGCTCGATTCCGTTCGAGGGAGGGGAGAAGGAAGAGGTCTACCATAAGCTCTGGGAACTGGGCTGCGATGGGTTCTCGACCGACTATCCGTCGGTGATGTTCAAGGTCATCCGCGACCTCAAGGCCGCTGCAAAGTAATCCGTTCTTCTGAATTTTCCGCTGATCAGGCGGGAGGAATTCGCCGTGTCTGTCAAAAAAATTGCATTGTCGTTTGAATACGCTCTTGGGTTGCCACTCTTCCTGGCGGCGTTGGTTGTCGGCGGTTGTGACAGGTCCGAAGCTGAGCCTAGAGGCGGGGAGCCCTCGAATGCGTCCCGACAGGAGGTCGCCGAACTTGAGAAGGCGCTTGCGGACGATGCGAAGAAAGATTTGGCGGCGAAGGCCGGGAATTCGGTTCCCGTCGCCCTGACTCCGAAAGAAACTCAGGAGCCCCCCAAAGATTCGCAGCCGGAGCCTGTGGCAAAGCCCACTCCGGCGATTGTTGGCTTTTCGTTCTCCAGGGGGAATTTTGAACTCCAGTTCACTGACCAGCCTGATCTCACAACTCTGATGGACTATGTGAAAGTCACGCCGAATCCGGGACCTCTCACGCAGGACTGGTGGAGCTGGCGAAAGACCTGCCGTTTCGGAGGGACGTTCCAGCCGCGCATGCAGTACCAGGTTGTGGTCCGTCCCGGTGTTCCGATGGCGGATGGACGTGTGACGACCAATGAATTCCGGCGCATCTGGCGGACACCCGACAGCGCGAAGTCGGTCGAATTTGCCTCAGCGGGGCGCTATTTACCCGCGGGGGGGCGTCGCGCCGTTGCGGTCAAGACGGTGAACGTGACGAATCTGTTCTGCCAGATTCGGACCGTTCCGAAGCGCAATATCGTCCAGCTGCTGGCCCGCGAAGAGAACAGCTATGGACGTTTCTATGGCGGCGGCGGCGACTCTGAGGACACCGAGGAACTCGCCGGCGAGCCAATCTCTCGTCCGCTGCGCGTAAAGAGTAGCCTCAACCAGGAGGCGACGACGGCGCTGGATATCCGCGGCGACGACGGTTCGGTCGAGAACGGTGTCTATCTGGTCAGTGCGCGGGACGAGGATGGTGGACAAGCGGCCTGGAAGCTGGTCTGCGTCACGGATGTTGGACTCTCCGTGCGCGAGGCTGGCGGCACCGTCTACGTGTGGGCGACTTCGCTCACGCGGGGAACCCCGATTGCCGGGCTGCGCGTTCTCGTCTATGGCTCGAACAACGTCGTGATGGGCGAGGCCCTTACGGACGACGAGGGCTGGTGCTGCTGTGACATGCCGGAGGCCGGACGTCCGTTCGCGGTCGTCGCCTCGAAGATGGAGAGCGAGGACGTGTCGTTCCTTGCACTGCGCGGTGAACTGGATGAGGAGTCACTGCTGGGAGATCGCCGTGAGTTCGTCAAGGGTGACGGAAGCGAGGCCTTCGTCTGGACCGAGCGCGGCATCTATCGCCATGACGAGCCCATCCTCGTGCACGCCATTCTCCGCAATGGGAAGGGCAATGCGCCCAAACCGTTCCCGGTGGACATCACCCTGCTTGACCCCAATGGCAAGGTTTTCCTTCGTCGCACACAGGTGACTGATGACTGCGGCGTGGTTTCCCGGAGCGATTTTTCCGTGACCGACGACCAGCCGAGCGGTTGGTGGCAGATTTTGGTGCGGACGCCGGGGGATGATGGTTTTGTTCTTGGACGCCGTACCATCAAGATTGAAGAATTTGTTCCGCCACAGATTCGTGTGAAGGTAATGCCGCCCACAGGGACGGTGGCGACGACGAATATGATGTTCACGGTTGCCGGCGAGCACCTGTTCGGCGGTCCGGCGAAGGGACTTCCGGCCGAGGGCGCGGTCGTGTTCGAGGATGCCCCGTTCGCGCCGCGAGGCTGGGAGGCGTTCCGCTTTGGCGACGAGAACCGCCGCCTTCAGCCGAACTTCACGACGCTTGACACCGTGCACACCGGTGATGATGGTCTCGCTCGCTTCGCCGTGGATTTCCCGCAGAAGGCCCGTCCGCGTGCGGCCGTCAAGATGACGGTGCAGGGTAGTGTGTTCGAGAGCGGCGGGCGCCCAGCCTCCGCCCGCGCCACGGCGATGCTTCACGCCTATCCCTACTACATCGGCGTGGCGCTGCCCGATACGATTCGCGAGTCCGCAAAGCCCCGCGCGTGCCGCGTGGTCGTTGTCAATCCCGATGGTACGCCACACGCGGGCGCCCGTCGGTTGACGGCCCGCTTCGAGCGCGTGGATAGCGTCTATGGGTTGAAAAAGACGCCTTCGGGGAGCTGGGAGTGGCGCACGGACAAGGTCCGCTATCCGATGGGAGACGTGGTGCCCGTTGAAGTCGGCGCTTCGGGACAGGCTACGCTCCAGGTTCCGGCGTCGTCCATGGGCGACTACGCGGTCACATTGGAGGAGGAGGAGACGGGCGTCTCCTTTGGCGCGAGCTACTGGGTGGGAGGCTCCGAAGATGCGGTTGTCCGTTCCGCGCTCGAGAATCCTTCTCGTGTGACGTTGACCGCGGATCGCAAGCTCTATCACCCCGGTGATCGGCCCCGTCTGACGGTGAAGGCTCCGTTTGCCGGGTACGCCTGGATCAGCGTGCTGCGGGACGAGATGCTTTATTCACAGATCATCACGCTCACGAACGCGACGAGCGAAATCGTCCTTGAACCCGTCAAGGCCGAATGGGCACCGGGTGTCGACGTTGCGTTGAGCGTTGTGCAGGCGGTCAAGCCGGGCCAGAGGCAAGTGGCTAACCGCGCATTTGGCGTTGTTCCTGTCCTCGTCTCGACGCTCGACTCCTCTCTGGACGTCAAGGTCAAGGCGACGGCGGTTTGTGCGCCCGCGGGGGGGGCGTGCGTTTCCGTCGACGTTCAGGCGACTGGTACGGGCTGCGTCGGGGAGCGGGCCGTCGTCACGCTGGTGGACGAGGGCATCAACCTCCTCACGGACGAGAAGGTTCCTGATCCCGTTGATTGGTTTGGCGCGTCCCGCCATGCCGACCATCCGCTGTGGGACATCTACAACCGCGTCCTGCCGATTCTCGGCGACCAGCTGAAGTGTGCAGGTGCAAAGACTGGTGGCGGCGGTGAAGGGGACCTCTTCCGTCGTGTGAGCCCGGTGCCGACGCGTCGGTTCAAGCCGCTCAGCATGTGGAAGGTCGATGTTCCGCTGAAGAACGGGCATGCCGTCGTGCCGTTCGAACTGCCCGAGTTCGTGGGTGAAGTGCGTGCGACCGCGGTCGCGTACAATCGTCGGGCGACCGGAGCTGGGGCGGATCATGCCAAAGTATCGCCAAATCTTGTTATGCAGCCCGATGCGCCGCGGTTCGCGGCTCCGGGGGATACGTTCCTCGCGACGATGACGCTCTCCAACCGCAGTGGGAAGGACGGTGTGGTTGTCTATGATCTCATGGTGGGAGGCACGATCTCGCTTGATCGTCCCGTGCATGGCGAGCTGAAACTGGCCGATGGGCAGTCCGAGACGCTCTCGTTCCCCGTCAAGGTCGGTGCGATGCCGGGACAGGGCACGCTGGTCTTCGTGTCGGAGGGGCTCGGCGAGAAGCACCGCGGCGAAATTACGCTTCCCGTGCGCCCTGCCGCGCCTTGGATGAAGACTGTGGAGACGGTGCGCATCGAACCCGGTCAGAGCAGAACGTTCGAGAACACGGCCGTGGTGCTTCCCGATGCGGCTCGTCGTACGTTCATCGCCTCGTCGAGTCCTGTGGCCGAACTGGCGTCGGCGCTCGAGTATCTGGTTGCCTACCCGTACGGGTGTCTGGAGCAGACAACTTCGCGCGTGTTTCCGCTCATTACCGCGGGTGGCATTCTTAACACGCTGCCCGTGCGCGAGACCTCCGTCGCGCAGGATGCAAAGACTGCCGTTGACAGCGGCATTCGCCGAGTCTGCTCGATGATTCGCTCGAATGATTTTGTGATGTGGCCGGATGCGACTATGCCCCCGTGGGATCGCGGGGTGTCGCTCTGGGCATCGCATTTCCTCGTTGCGGCTGCAGCCAATGGATATGCCGTGCCTCAGGATCGTCTGGCGCGTGTGAAGGGGTTCCTGCGCAATTGGGCGATGTCCACCAACGAGGCGGTCAGCGTCTACGCTTGTCACACGCTTGCTTTGACAGGCACTCCTGACCGCGACCGAATGTTGCACTGGTTCGATCGCCGTATGGCGCTGCCGTTGCTCGGTCGGGCTCGTCTGGCTCGTGCTTTCGCCCGTGCGGGAGATCCGATTCGTGCCCGTGAACTGCTTTCGGAGGTTCATCCAGTTGGCGTGAGCGATGCGGCCTTCGCGCTTCTGGCGCTCTTGGAGATCGACGCCGCCGACGTACGCATCCCTTCGCTGGTGACGGCGCTTGCCGAACGCCGCGACAAGGTGAATCTCCACTGGGGAACGACGGAGGCAAACGCGCATGCGCTGTTGGCGCTGGGGGCCTACTACCGCGCGGTTCCGTCAGAGGCGGGAGGTCCCGAGTTCCGCCTGACGGTCGAGGGGCGCGAGGATGCGCTGGTCACCAAGCAGGCGAAGCGCCTGGTGGGCTGCGGAAACGTCATTGTCGCAAACCACGGCAAGGGCGCGGGCTTCGTGACGGCCAGTACCCTGGCCGTGGGTGATCCCGCCGTGCTGCAGGCCGAGGCGAAGGGCATTGAGATCGCCCGCCGCTATTTCCGCACGGACGGTTCCGAGGTTGACCTCACGTCGTTGGTGCGCGGTGAGATGCTGGTGGCCGAGATCACGCTCACTGCGCCCATGAAGGCGACCTATTCGGATCTCGTGATCGAGGATCTGCTGCCCGCATGTTTCGAGCCGGACCATTCCGCGATTTCCGGCGGCGCCTATCCGTGGGCGAAGCAGGGCGTTCGCTGGGAGATGCGCCGTGAGCTGCGCGACGACCGCGTGCTGGGCTTCTCCTATCGCTTCTCGATGGAGCAGGGTGCCTCCGCGAAGTTCTACTACGCGGTGCGCGTGGTCAGTGCGGGTGAGTTCGTGCTGCCGGCGCCGTCTGTTGAGGCGATGTACGATCCCTCCCTGCGGGCACGCGGCATTGCGTCGCGCGTGAAGATCGAACAGTGAGCCCTCGGTTCAAGTTCGCCGCAAAGCGTGTGTCCTTTGTGGGGGCATGCGTATTTGCGCTACCTGCGCTCGTTGTGCTTGTCTCCTGGGCGTTGATCGACCCACGGCTCGACGCCGCCGACCGTTATCCAGGAGGAACAGTTCTCCGGGACAATGCCGGGCGCGTGCTGCGCGTCTCACTGGGGGCCGACGATGTGGACTGCCGTCCGTACTACGTGGCCTCCACCAACGACTGGGTCGTGAAGGCGCTGATCGCGAGCGAGGACCGCCGTTTTTTTGAACACTGGGGGGTTGACCTGCCGAGCGTTTTTCGCGCCTGCATTCAGAACGTGACATCCATGCGTCGAATCTCGGGCGCATCGACGATCACGATGCAGACTTCACGCCTCATATCCCCGCATCCGCGGACTTTGGCATGGAAGTATGTTGAGGCCTTCCGTGCCCTGAAGACAGAATGTGTTCACGACAAGCTCTGGATCATCTCGCAGTATCTCAACCGAGCGCCGTTTGGATCCAATCTGGTGGGAGTGGAGGCCGCCGCGAATGGTTGGTTCGGGAAGCAGACCCGGGATCTTGGAATCGGCGAGGCGGCTTTGTTGGCGGGAATGGTCCAGAGTCCCTCCAGGTTTCGGCCGGACCGCAATCTGGGACGTGCGCTGAAGCGGCGGGAATATGTGCTCGCACGGATGCGCGACCTGGGAATGATCGATGCGGGGCAGTATGAGGGAGCCCGTAGTTCTCAACCGCGGATTCTGCGAGGTCCTCGTCCATTTGAAGAACCTTTTTTCTGCGACTGGGCGATGCGGCGTGTAGAACGCCTGGGCACCCCAGGGGGAGACTTCAGGACCACGCTTGATGCGGATGTCCAGGCGCACGCGAAGCGTGCCGTGGCCAATGCGTCCGCCAAGGGACTTTCCGCTGCCGCGGTTGTTCTGCGCGTCGCATCGGGCGAGGTGGTGGCCATGGCCTGTTCCGGGGACTATTTCTCCTCGGAGGCCGGCCAGGTGAACGTGGCAATTGCCCCTCGCCCGGCCGGATCGACGCTCAAAACCTTCCTGACGGCCGTCGCGATGGACCGTGGTCTGGTGACACCCGACGAGCTTCTCTCCGATGTGCCCAGAGCCTATCAGGGATACAATCCCCAGAACTTCGATACGACGCATCGTGGGTTGGTCACGGTTGCCGACGCGCTGGTGCTTTCACTCAATCTTCCCTTTGTGCAGATGCTGCAGCGTGTTGGCGTGTCTAACTTCGGCACGATGCTCCGTTCGCTGGGATGTCGGAATATGGACGCGCCGGATGAGAGCTTTGGTCTGGGCATGGCCATTGGAAATGTCCACGTCTCGCTGCTGGAAGTGGTTGGGGCCTATGGCTGCATCGCCCGTGGAGGTGTGATGCGCGAACCCTGCGCGTTGGTGAAGGAGGTCGAACAACAGAAGATGATGGAGGGCGTGCGTCTACTGTCCGAGGGTTCCTGCTGGCTGATTTCGGACATTCTTTCCGGCGATGAGCGGAGTGCCGCGGCTTTGGGACATGTCGCGGATGTGAAAACTTCACGCTTCGCCTGGAAGACGGGGACTTCCGCAGCCTTTCGCGATGCATGGACGGTTGCCTGGAATCCGGAGTACGTAGTCGGTGTGTGGTGCGGACACAAGTCCGGCGGATTTGGAGATTCGTCCGTTGTCGGCATGCTCGCTGCGGCTCCCTATGCCTGGGAACTTGCACGCTCGCTATATCCTGCGGATGATGGACCTTGGTACGGGGCGCCACCCGAAGAGGTGGTCACTCGATCTGTCTGCATTGAGAGCGGTCTGCCCGCAAACCCAGATTGCCCGGCAACGAAGAAGGGACGGGCCCTGCGGGGACGTTCCTCCTCTGCGCTTTGCCCAGTTCACCAGCGGGGGCTTGACGGCGAATTGGTGGCAAAGTCGGATGCTCTGATCGCGGCTTTCCGCGGTATAGAGCACAAGGCCCGCCAATTGGCGATTCAGAAGCCCGAGAACGGTGCAGTCTTTCGTCTCTTGAAGGATGTCCCTGGGCAGAAGATTGTCTTCCGCGTTGTTGGCAACGTTGAGAGTGGGCGTCTCTGGTGGTTCGTCGACGGGCGCAACGCGGGTGAGACGCGGGGGACGCAGCCGTTCGTCTGGAATCCCGATCTGGGACCACACCGAATCTCCTGCTCATCCGAAGATGGCATTACCGCTTCAGTTGACATAACGGTCACGGAAGGGGAAGCTCCGGAACTCTGATGTGAACCGAAACTCCGATGTGAATAAATTATACCATATTGGTGCGAGATGCTTGTCAGTGATGTCGGCGAAAACGGGGCAATTTGTCCGAACCCTCTTTCGGTGCACACACACCTTATGGTATAATGTTATAGGTAAGGGCAAATTGTCGAGGCACTATGGCTAGACCAAAAAAAACAGATGGCGGTTCGCGCCACGGAAAGCACGCTCCCGGCGTGTTTAGGGTATCGCTGTACCTTTCAGCCGAGGAGAAGGCAATCGCCATCTTGACTGCGGAACGCCAGAGCAAGACCCTTTCAGACGTTCTGCGATGCGGAATAGTGTGTGAAGCGACGCGAGCCGGCGTGATGGTGAACGGAGTTGTCGCAGAGGAGTTTCGCGCTCGCATAAGCGCCTACAGGCAAGTACTCGAAGCGGAAGCAAAAACCAAAAGGAGTACTGAGAAATGAGCAAAGTCGAAGAGATAGTCGCAATTGTCGAAAAAGAATCCCCCGGATTGTTGGATGGCATATCGTGGGAGGATGGCATAACTAAGGAGAGCCTTGTGCGCAAGATACTTGCGCTTTCTCATGGCCAAATGGTGCACACACACCAAAACTCAGAACCGCGTTCTGCCAAGGGAGATGAGAATTTGTGATAGGATTGATATTCAAAATCCTAACACTCCCTATCAGGCTGATTTTCGGTGGCCGCAGCGGCTCTCCTATGGGAGGGCTCTTAAAGCTGGGGCTGATTCTGGTTACAGTAGTTGCAGTTTTGCGATCTTGCACGAGCAGATATCCTGGATCGCAAAGTTCCATCGTCCGTAGAAGTTCATCTACTGGCAATACTTCGTTGGTGGTCACCACTCCGCCAAGTTTCGGAAAACCTCATTACTACACCTCTGAGCCGACGGTTGCGCCATTGAGGATATCCACACAATCTGGGTGTAACTATTTTGTTGTTCTCAAGGACAACAAAACAAAGGAGACGAAGGTAGATGTGTACTTGCAGGGCGGTCAAGATGCAGAATTCATGGTCCCTGCAGGGGAATATGAAATCGAATATTCGGCAGGAATCACATGGTATGGGAAAGAGAATCTGTTTGGCCCAGAAACCCAGACGGCCAAAGCGGCCGGTGTTGCCACCTTCAAGAAAGGTGTCGGTGTATCGTTTAGCGTGCACAGAAACCGATAGAGTAGAGGAGCAGAAACATGAATAAAATACCAGCAATTTCGTGGATGAAGATGATTGCCATTGTGTCAATCCATCTGTGTATAGTGGGTTGGATTGTCTATTGCTATCGAGAACCAGTTATTAATTGCGCGGTTACTGGTTGGGGCTATGTGACAGATGCCTATAATTCCTGTGCTGCATATGCTGTTAATGCATGGGAAAAGGTGCCGTCGGTAGAGAAACTTGTAGATGGGTTCATTGGCATCCTCAAACTTGAACCATTCAAATAAGGGCGATCATGGCAAAAGGAAAGACCAGCGATAGTTACGGAAGCGCAAGATGGGCGAATCCGCAGGATCTCAAAGACGAGGGGATCCTTCATTTCCCTGCGTATCATCAGAATCGCCAGCAGCTTTCCAATAAACACTACAGACAGCAGTTTCTAAAGGACGACCCTGTGGCACGATCATTCTTGCTTGGTCGTCTGGGTGATCCTGCAGTATTGACCGGTGGCATACGTGAGGGGTACGAACAAGCGACAAGCGGCATGTTTGATGGCCTCGTATCGCTACTTGTCGGAAATGGTGGGGGGCGAGGAGGCAACTCATATCAAGAGGGACAGTATCTTGGATGGGCAGGAGATGGTCATATATTAACTGTTGCACCGACAAGATCAGGAAAGGGAATTGGCCTTGTCATCCCCAACCTACTGCATTATCCGGGTTCAGTTCTTGTTGTGGATCCCAAGGGTGAGAACTATGCGGTTACTCATAGATATCGTGAAGAGGTCCTTGGACAGCAAATTGTGTGCCTTGATCCTTTTCACATAGTACTTGGTAAAGATGAGGTGTCAGACAGCATTAATCCTTTTGATGGAATAGTTGACTACAAGAAACCCACTTCAACTTATCTAACGCAGAATCCAGAATTGCTTGACGAGGCGAATATGATTGCCGACGCCTTGATCATGCGTGGCCCAGAGGAGAAAGACCCTCATTGGAATGATAAGTGCAGAACATTATTGAAGGGGTTAATTCTCGCTGTGATGTGCGGGTACGGACCAAATAAAAGGCGACATCTTTCAGAGGTTCGTGCTTTGCTGACGCTTGGGGTTAAGGGCTTCTGCGACCTTTTGGCTGATATGGAACTTGATAAGAGAGCTGCATCGGGGTTGTTGAGCCGCGCTTCACTGGAAATCCAGTCAATGGGTTCGGAGGAATTAAAGAATGTTATTTCTTTTGCCTTAAAGCACACAGAGTTTCTCGACACCCCTCTTATCGAAGAATGTCTTGGTGATCGTCGACAGAGCTACAAAGGGACATACGATCTACGCGACCTGAAAGTCTATGGTGGCGTAAGCATTTACATGGTTTTGCCGCCACATTATCTTACGCGTTATGTCCGGCTTTTTAGGCTTTGGATCACGATGGCGATGGCTTCCATGACAAGGACATCAAAAAAACCGGCGGATGGATGCCCGGTATTGTTTATGCTGGACGAGATGGCGCAGCTTGGGACAATGGAGATGATGCGTCAGGCTGTGAGTCTTCTTGCCGGATACGGGATGTCGGTGTGGATGATCTGGCAAGACCTCTCACAGTTGAAGGCATTGTACGAACACGATTGGCCGAGTTTCATAGCAAATGCAAAGATACAACAGTTCTTTGGAATAAATGATCACGAGACCGCCAAGTACATCTCTGAGATGCTTGGGACGGCAACAATCGAAGTGTCCTCTTCAAGTGAGAGCAGTTCAAGGTCAAAAGAGAATATGTCGTTGTTCAAGGCGACGAACACAACGAATAGATCTGAATCGTTCTCAGAGAAAGAGCGCAACCTGCTTTCACCGGATGAAGTACGACGTCTAAATCGAGAGGCTATGCTCATGTTTGTGCAGGGCATACCACCGATCCTTGCAGAAAGAATATCATATTACAAAGATCCAATGTTTAATTCAAAATTTGACCCCAACCCGTATGTGTGAAAGGAGGATGCATAAATGACGAGACAAGAGGAACAAGAACGTGCAGTTCGAGACTATCGCGTTGCGATAGAGAAGAGCGTCGAGAACGATGAGCAGATGGGGCGATATGGTCACAATTCAAACTGGAATGAGACCGAAGCTGCAAGACTGCGCGAGCGTGGCAGAGAGCTTGACGCGAGTGAGAGTGCAGCCAAGGAACAATATGATGCACTTAAATGCGAAGAATCTACAGGCTTAAGTTCTGATGGTTATCGGCATCAGGTAATTGAGGAGATGTCGCGACGAAAAATGGAGGAAATTAGAGAGCAGAAGAGAGCGGAAATCGCTGCGCGAATGCAAAACTCCAACGACAACACAAACCATTTATGAGGTAAACTATGGCTAACGAACGAGTGGAACAGGCAGAGCGTATTCGTGACCAGTATCGCGAAGCACGCGAGAAGAAAGAGCAGGAACTTGAAGAACACGAGAGCTTCAAGAATGGGCAACCATCCACGCCAGACGAAATAGAAGAACACGTCAGAAAGCAAGAACAGCTTGAAGCCCAACTTGAGAAAGCCAAGGAGCAAGAGAAGGAAGCCCAGGCACAGCTTGATGCCGAGAAGGAACGGCAGCATGAAGTTGAAGAAGCGCAGCGAAAAGCCGAAGAGGAGCAAAATAAGAACGGTAATAGTGCGCAAGAGGAGCAAACTCGGCAAGAAGAGCAACAGCAACAAGAGCTTGAGGCGCAATGGGCCAGGGACGAGGAGGCGCGCCATCAGGAGCGTATTCGTTACCAGAAAGAGCAGGAAGAGAAAGAACGCGAAGCTAAACGCGAGGAGATTCGCCGTAGAATGGAATCTGAAAAGAAAAATGAGTGTTCAAATTCACTGTAAACAGAAAGGAGCCAACAATGGCTGAAGAAGAAAAAAATGAGGCACCAGCCGAGTCGGGCAACACCGTTGCTGATAACACGGCAATAGCTGCATCGCCTGACACGGAAACGGTGCAGGCGGAAGTGAAAGCGGAGGGTGAGAGCGATTCAATGCCATCTCCTTCAGCGGGTGCTGCAACACCAATGGATAATCCTGCACCGTCAGATGATGAAGGTGAGAAAGTGCAGACATCTGAATCTGGGCCTAAGAATGATGACAAATGTTTGCAAATGAAACTCTTGTTAGATTCTGCTGTGCTGCAAATCTTGTCAGCATTCAAGGGTCTTCAGGAGTCGTTTGATGGCAAGCTTCGTTATGATGCGAAGAAGGATGCTATCATTGATCGCCAGTTCCAAGAACTCTCTCAGTTCAAGTCTGGACTTGTTGAGAAGGTGACAATGCAGATCATCAACGACCTGATTGGCGAAATTGACTCCGCGCAGAAGCTCGTAAAATTCTACGAGGGTGCGGAATGCAACGAGACAAATTTCAAGAAGTTGCAGAAAGTTCTTCGTGACATTCCAGCATCGCTTTGCGATGTGCTCGAAAAATACGGAGTAACATCCTATTCTTCAGCGGTCGGGACACCTTTCAATGCCAAACGGCAAAGGGCGCTAAAAACCACAGAGACCGGGGATGTGGCCAAGGACAAGACCGTCCGCGAACTGTTGCGCCTTGGTTTTGAACAGGAGCTTGATGCAAAAGACGGCCAGCCTGCCAAGATGAAAATCTTGCGTTCGGAAATGGTCGACGTCTTTGTGTTTAACCCTGCCTTGGCAGAAGCTACGGATGCTGTTATTCAGCAGAAGCCGCAAACAGAATCTGTTGTGGATGCATCGGCATCCAAAGCGGAATAATCGAATCCAACAACTAATAAAATGGAGGCAAAAATGTCTGAAACCACTGAAAAGAAGCGTGTCTATGGTATTGACCTTGGCACGACCTATTCTGCCATCGCGTTCATCAACGATGACGGCAAACCTGAAATCATACCAAACTCAGACAACGAGCGCATAACGCCGTCTGTCGTGTTCTTCGAGGAACCATCTGAGGAAGGTAAGGTTGGAAACGTAGTAGTTGGCAAGATTGCCAAGGAGTCGGCAAAGACAGATCCTACCCGTGTAATCGCTTTCGTAAAGCAAGAGATGGGAACGGGATGGACGAAAGAGCTTGACGGGATAACCTTGAATCCTGAGAAGGTGTCCTCATACATACTGAGGCGCCTTGCCGGAGATGCTATGAGGTAATTGCAAAACCCTCCTCAGTTGAACATTCCGGCGACTCCGTC
>JAUNMP010000123.1 GCA_030537465.1 bacterium | reverse complement strand
AAGAGTTTGATTGGTTTGATATTTCTATTGCCGTTTCTGGCGGTGGCGGGTGAGGTTGCGGTGACGGCTGTCACGGCGCAGCAGCGGTATCCTTGGAATGGGTTGGTGGATATTAGCGTGACGATCCAGGGCACGGCGGAGGATGTCGCGGAGGCCGACTGCTTGTTTGCCGCGACGAACAGTGCGACCCGGGCGGCGATTCCCGTTGCGCATCTCACGCGGAACGGGGAGGCTTCGGGATCGGGGTCAACATGGACGCGCAAGTTCATCTGGGATCTCGCCGCCGATGTCGGCGCGGTGAAGATTGATGATATTGCGTTGACTGTCGATGCAAAAATACTTGGCGGTGTGCAGCTCTGGGAGAACGGGCCCTACTGGGCGGAGTGCAACGTGGGCGCGACGAAGCCCGAGGAGTGTGGCTACTACTTCTGGTGGGGCGATACGGTGGGGTACAAGCGGAATGCGGGCGACACTGGCTGGGTGTCGGTTGCAAACGGTGCGTCGTTCTCCTTCTCAAGTGGCAACTGCCCGACGTATGGCAAGAGTACCTCGCAGCTCCAGTCGGCGGGGTACATCGATTCAACGGGCAATCTCGTGGCCGCACACGATGCAGCGACGGCACATCTGGGTGCGCCGTGGCGGATGCCGACGGATGCGGAGTTCTCAGCGCTGATCAGCAACTGCGATACCACCTCGACGACGCGCAATGGCGTGTACGGGCGGCTCGTGGCGGGGCGAGGAACCTACGCCTCAAGGAGCATCTTCCTTCCCGCTGCCGGCAACGGCTACGATTCCTACCTCGGCCGCCTCGGCTCGTGGGGCTACTACTGGTCCTCCACGCCGTACTCGGGCAATTCCGACAACGCGTGGACCCTGATCATCAATTCGGGCGATTTCAGTCGGTACTACTACCGCCGCAACTACGGGCAGTCTGTTCGTCCTGTGCGAGGATTTGCCCAATAGCGCACGAATTGTGCGCGTATTCGATTCATTCCGATTTATTTAAGATGGCTTCGTACGAACAAGTTGTAAAGTTTGAGGATGAAAAGCCGCAAGGTGTGATTTGAATCCGAAAGGAAGGAAACAATGCGCAAACTGATTGCATTGATGGCGTTGGTTTTGATGGCGGGAGATGCGCTCTCGGGCGTGACGGTTCATCTGTCCGCAGATTGTCGGACGGGCACCAGAGTGGTTTCCCCTGAAGGCGAAAATCTGCGCTATGATGCGGGCTGGTATACGAATGGCAGCCAAGCCCGCATCGCGGACAATGGAACCGATCTTATATCGGGAAGAAGTGGAACGTGGCACTGGCTGCCGACGACGTGCGGAAATCATCATCTGCAGTTGACTGTCGCCACTGCCTCGGGTGCGCAGGCGGGAAGCGCAACGGCTGATTTTCTGTTTGACCATGTCCATGTAACAAATATTTCGGCGGTCGCGGCGACGTGCACGACGGCGGGGCGTACGGCGGAGGTGAAGTGCTCGCGTTGTGGCGCGACGCTGGAGGCGAGCCGCACACTTGCCGCTCTCGGGCATGTGCGGCAGACGACGATTACGGCGATAGCGCCGACTTGTACGACGAGTGGCCGGACGGCGGAGGTGAAGTGTTCGCGGTGTGGCGTTGTATTGGAAACGAGTCGGGTGATTACGGCGTTGGGGCACAACCCTCAAACGACACTCCCGGCGATTGCACCGACGAGCGGTGCGGCGGGACGGACGGAGGAAATCAAATGTTCGCGATGTGGCGAAGTGCTGCAGGCGGCGACGACGATTCCGGCGCTCGGCTACATCCGCAACGTGAGGGCCGCGCAATTGTGGCCGCATAAGAAGATTGCGTTTCAATACGAAATTGCGGATGATGTTTCTGAAATTGTGACGGGTTCCACGGCATTGAAGGTGACGGGGACGTATGGTAGCACGACGAAAACGGCAACAAGCGCCAAGTTGTATGGAGACAAGGCCTGTACTCCGGGCGTTCATCATGTGGTTTGGGATGTGGAGGGGGATTCAATTACCCATTCCCAATCGTCAATGAATTTTTCGTTGGAATATGGGGCGGCGAAAGCAGATGCCACCTGCTGGGTTGCCCTTGGTTCAGAGATCAAAGACGGTATGTCGATCAATGGAACGAAGAAGAACGTCTGGTGTTCTCCTTTTGTGAATGGAGAGGGTCAGTTGCTGATTGACGGCAATGTCTTTTTGTCCTCCTCTAATCTCTATAGTTTTGCCTGGATGCCGATCGCAACCGGAACGCATACGCTTACTCACAAGTCTGGAAGTTACACCTGGACGCGCACGGTGAACGTGACGGGGCTCGCGTTCGCGACGCCGGCGGAACCGAATCCGCCGACGGCGGCGGACACGGGGTTGACGATCAGTCCGCTCACGCGAAACATGGCGATCGCGGGTGGATCGAGCGCCATCACCACGTCGGGGAACGCCTGGACGGCGTCGGCGTCCGATTCGTGGATCACGCTCAACGCGACCTCGGGCACGGCGGGGCGTCCGGTGGCCTATCGCGTCGCGGCGAACGACCAGATTGGTTCGCGCACGGGCTACGTGTATGTGAACGGACACGTCCACACGATCGTCCAGGCGGGCGCGTCGGCCGGCGTCTCGCCGACGTCGGTCGCGCAGGGTCCGGAGGGCGGCGCGGGCGAAGTCGCCGTGGAGGTGGACGGCGCCGCCACCTGGACCGTGCGGCCGAACAACGACTGGATCACGGTGGAGCCGACTTCCGGCGCGGGTTCGGGGACGGTCGCCTATCAGGTGGCGCCGTACAACGAGGTGGCGACGCGGTCGGGCACGCTGACGGTCGCGGGCGAGACGGTGACGATCAGCCAGACGGGACGGGCGATGAAGCTGGCGGCCTACGCGGAGGCGTGCGATTATCGCGCGCACGTGATTCCCGTCACGGTGAACGCGCTCGCGAGCACGGAATGGAACGCCATCCCCGACGTCGGCTGGATTTCCATCGCGGATTCCGACAACGGACTGAACCGTCGGGGCGGCAGTTCCCTGGGCGTCGCCCTTGCGGAGAATCCCGGTTATCTGCCGCGCACGGGAACCGTCTTCATCGGCACCGAGACGTTCACGGTCACGCAGGCGGGACGCACGCAGCTCGCCTTCGCGATCAGTCCGGAACGGACATCGGCGAGCGTGAACGGCGCGAACGGCCTCATCGCCGTGACGGCGACGCCGGACCTGCCGTGGACCGCGGCGAGCGGGGCCAACTGGCTGACGCTGATGGCGGACTTCGCGCACGGCGCGGGCAGCGGCAACGTGGTCTACACGGCTTCGCCGAACTCAACGATGACCACGCGCACGGGGACGATCACGGTGACGCCGGACGCGGCGTCGCACGTGGCGGCGAAGACGCACACGGTCACGCAGCCGGCGGCGACGGCGCTTGTCTCGGCGGAGGCGCACGTCTTTGACGCGGCGGGGGATTCGTTCGCGGTGGAGGTGGCGACGGGCGACGTCGTCGTCTGGTCGATCGCGAAGAGCGCGGGCTGGGTGTCGATCGGCGGCGGACTGAGCCGGGTGGGGCCCGGCACGGTCGTCGTGTCGGTGGCCGGGAACCCGACGGTCGAGACGCGCGAGACGACCGTCACGATCGCCGGGCACGCCTTCCGGGTCATCCAGCCGGGACGCGACGTGGAGGTGGACTGCGATTCGCTCGTGTTCGGCACCCTGTCCGAATCGCTGCAGCTCGACATCCATCCCGACGGCAACGCGAGCTGGACGGCGGTCGTCAGCGATCCCACCTGGCTCATCCTCTGGGGCGATGCGGACTGCGACTACGATGCGGACGGAAACGTGCTGGGCGCGGGCGACGCCACGCTGGAGTGTCTCGTCACCGACTACGTGGGGGACGGCACGCCGCGGACGGGCTGGATCCAGATCGGCGACAGGAAGGTGTTCATCACGCAGCGTCCGTACGACCTCTCGATCAACCCCTCGGCGACGACGGTGGCCGGCAACGCGGGGGAGGGATCGGTGGGGGTGCCGGCGCCCCTTGGCGAAATCTGGAACGCGATCGCCGTCGAGCCCTGGATCACGATCGTGAGCGGGTACGACAGCGGCACGGGCAGCGGCACCGTGCGCTTCACCTACGCGGAAAACGACACGGGGGCGGTCCGCACGGGCAAGATCGTGATCGCGGGCGAAGTCTACACGGTCACGCAGGCGGCGCGGCAGATGGTGCACGTCGAGGTGACGGCCGAAGGGGGGCTGGTGAGCGGCGGCGGCGTCTACGACCGGGGCGACGAGGTGACGCTGCGGGCGACGCCGAAGGACGGCTATGCGTTCATGGGGTGGAGCCTGCCTGGCGGCGCGACGTCCACCGCCAATCCGCTGACGTTCCGGGCGGATGTCGACAAGGCGGTCACGGCGCAGTTCCGTCTGATCCCGGTCTACGTGGTGAACGGCGAGACGGTGCGCGAAGGGGCCTCGCGCACGTTCACGGCGCCGGCGGCGCAGGTGGATGCGGCGGGCACGACGCGGCTCGTCTGCCGCGGCACAAGCGCGTTCCCATCCCTGGGAACGTCCTTCACGCTGAACATCACGGCGGACGTGTCGTTCGCCTGGGATCTCTGGGAGACGAACTATCTGCTGACGGCGACGGCGTCGTCGGGGGGACGGGTGCGGGAGAACGGCACGGCGTTCGTCCGCCGCTGGGTGGCGGCGGGCGGCACGGCGACGCTCGCGGCGGTGGCCGACTCCGGCAAGACGTTCTTCCGCTGGACGGGCGACGTGGAGGCGTCCGCCGCCGGCGGGGCGTCCCTGCCGCTCGTGATGGACGGCCCGAAGACGGTGCGGGCGGAGTTCGGCGCGTGGAGCGCGACGCTGGCGGATGCGCTCGACGTGCCCGGATGGACCTTCGCGACGGGTGGCGACGCGGAATGGCAGCCCGTCGTCGACGCATGGGCGCAGACGGGCTACACGTCCGCCCGCAGCGGCGCGATGGGGTCCGAGTGCGAGACGTGGATGGAGACGACGGTGACGGGGGCCGGCGAGCTCGGCTTCCGCTGGCGCGCCGACTGCGAGAAGGATCCGAGCGGAGAGGCGACGTGGGACCGGCTCACGGTGTTCACGAACGGCGTGGAGGCGGCGCGCCTCGACGGCACGACCGGATGGCAGCGCGTGACGCTGCCGGTGTCGGGCGCGAAGACGACGATCCGCTGGTCGTTCTACCGCGACGACTGGGACGAAGGAGGGCCGGGCCGCACGAGCGGCGGCTGGGTGGATGGTGTGACCTGGACGGGAACGGAGGGCCGGTAAGATGAAGATGCGTCTAGTCTGGTTGATGGCGGCGGTGCTGGCGGGTGGACTGGTGGCGGAGCCGAATCCGCCGACGGCGGAGAACCCGAACATCGGAATCACGCCGGTCGTGCGCAGCATGGCGCGCGCGGGCGGCACGGGGGCGATCAACACGTCCGGCAGCGGCACGTGGCAGGCGTCCGTCTCGGCGGGCTGGATCACGCTCGTGGGCGGGACGTCCGGCACGGCGGGGAATCCCGTCGCGTACACCGTGGCGGCGAACGACGGCGTGGAGCGGCGGATCGGGTACGTCTACGTGAGCGGCTACGTCCACACGATCACGCAGGAGGGCATCGGCGCGAGTCTGGGCGCGGCGTCCTTCGCGTGCGAACGGGCGGGCGGGTCGGGAAGCGTGGCCGTGCTTGCGCCGGCGGGGAAGAGCTGGCACGCGCGGTCGAACGTGGACTGGATCACGGTCGGCTCGTCCACGGGCACGGGCGCGCAGGCGGTTTCGTTCCGGGTGGCGGCGTACGACGAGGTGAGCACGCGCAGCGGAACGCTGACGATCGCGGACTGCACGTTCACGGTGAACCAGACGGGCCGCCGCATGATGCTGACGACGACGAGCGCCGTGCTGGACTATCTGGCCGACACGGTGAAGATCCGGGTCAACGCGCTGGCGAGCACGGAGTGGACGGTCTCGGTGGACGCGGAGTGGGCGACGATCGTTGACGCCGGCAACGGGCGGGGCGGCGACCAGGTGGTGCTACGGATCGCGGAGAATCCGAGCTACAGCGCGCGCAGCGCCGTGGCGACGATCGGCACGGAGCGGTTTTCGCTGCGGCAGCTCGGACGCACGTCGCTTGTGTTCCGCATCGATCCGACGGAACGGTCGTTCGGCGCGGAGGATGCGGGAAGCGACCGCATTGCCGTGACGGCGACGCCGGATCTCGGCTGGTCGGCGACGAGCGACGCGGCGTGGATCTCGGTCTACGGCGACTATGATTCGGGGTCGGGCAGCGGCAGCGTGATGTATCGGGTGGCGCCGAATCCCACGCTGTATCCGCGCGCGGGCGTGATCACCGTGACGGCGGTGGATGCGGCGGTGGCGGTGAAGCGGGTGGCGGTGAGCCAGGCCGCGGCGGTGGCGACGCTCTCAATGGACGGCTATGTGTTCGAGGCGCAGGGGGAGTCCGCGACGGTGGGACTGTCGACGGGCGCCGTCGTCGGCTGGAACGTCGTCAACACGAACGGCTGGCTGACGATCTCGGGCGCGACGCGGACGGGTCCGGCGGAGATCACGCTCACGGCGGCGGCCAACACGTCGGTGAAGCCTCGGCGCGGCGTCGTGCGCATCGCGGATCATGATTTCGCCGTGAGCCAGAAGGGGCGCGGCGTCGAGGTGGACTATCAGGCCCGCGTGTTCGACACGGACGGCAAGACGATGGGACGCGATGCGGAGAACGTCATCCGCGTGACGACCGCGAGCGACGTCAGCTGGACGGCGGACGCCTCCGATCCCTGGATCGTCGTCTACGAAGGGCGGTCCGGACGCGGCAACGGCACGGTCAAGTACATCGTGGCGCCCTACGTCGGGAACGGAGAGATCCGCACGGGCACCATCACGGTGGGCGACCAGACGGTGTACATCACGCAGCGTCCCTACGACCTTTCCATCGAGCCGCGCGGCGACTGGGTGGAGGGGAACGGGGGCGCGGGCGAGATCCAGGTGGCGCTCGACATCGGCAGCCTGTGGACCGCGATCGCCACCGAGCCGTGGCTGACCATCGTCCAGCAGTATGATTCGGGCACGGGCAACGGCAAGGTGCTGTTCAGCTACACGGACAACAACACCGGCAAGACGCGCACGGGCAAGATCATGATCGCCGGCGAGGTCTACACGATCACCCAGACGGCGCGGCGGAACATCGCCGTCACGGCCACGGTCGATGGGCACGGCGGGTCCGTCGCGGGCGGCGGCGTCTACAACGTCGGAACCGCAATCACGCTTGAGGCGGTGCCCGAGGACGGGTATGTGTTCACCGGCTGGACGCTGCCGGGGGGAGGCACGTCGCGCGCGCACACGATCGAGCTGACGGTTTCCGCGGCGCAGACGTACACGGCGCATTTCGAGCCGATGAGTCTGCAGGTGCGCGCCGCCGAGACCTCGCTTCGGGGCGTGCGCCTCGTCTGGACGAATCTCGCGTGGGCGGCGAAGTACCGCGTGTGGCGGGGAACGTCCTCCTCGCGGTCGCAGAGCACGCAGGTGGCCGAGTGCACGAACGACGGTTCGTGCGACTATCTGGACGGCACCGGCGTGGAGAACCAGACGTACTGGTACTGGGTCGAAGCGGTAGGCGTGGACGACGATGTGTGGAGCAACGGCGTGCAGGCGAAGCGGGAGCGGAAGACCTATGCGATCGCCTACACGAACCTGCGCGGGGCGACGCACGCGAATTCGGCGACCTACCGCGAAGGAACGTCCGTGGCGCTTGCCGCGCCGCGCACGCGCCGCGGCTACACCTTCGCGGGGTGGAGTCCGTCGCAGATCGCGGCGGACGCGACGGGCGACCAGACCGTGCGTGCCGTCTGGCGTCAGAACGAATACACGCTCCACTTCGATCCGAACGGCGGGACGGGCGCGATGGCGGACGAACGGTTCACCTACGGATTCTGGAAGTATCTTTCGCGGACGAACTTCGTGAACCGAACGCCGTTTCTGGGATGGTCGCTGCAGAAGGGCGGCGAGGCCGTCTATGCGGACGCCGAATCGGTGAAGAACCTGACGGAGCTGGCGAACGGCGAAGTGACGCTCTACGCCGCGTGGAAGATCGACGACATCGTCGTCGATCAGGAAGACGGCACGACGGTGGTGATTCCCAAGGCGTGGTTCGAGACGGGGAAGATCGGCGAGAGGACCGTGTTCAACGCGGCGGCATTCGCGGCGAAGTTTGGTACGGACTGGCAGACGGCGGCGACGAAGGCGACGGGCAAGCGCGACGCCGCAGGCCGGGCGATGTACGTGTGGCAGGATTTCGTCGTGGGAACGGATCCGGCGGACACGAACGACGTGCTGCGTGCCCTCGTGACGATTTCCAACGGCAGGGTCCACGTGGCGTGGACGCCGAATCTGAACGCCGACACGGTGACGCGCATCTACACGGTCTGGGGACGGATGGACCTGCAGAAGGGCGACTGGGAAACGCCGGCGAAGCCGTGCCATCGGTTCTTCAAGGTGACAGTTGGAATGCCGACGGGGGCGGTAGGCGAAGAGACGGCCGTCTCTGGCGAAAGTTTTGCACCTGAAGAGCTCGGCAGCATGCAGTTGTGAGAGAGGAGAGGTTCACGCCGATCTCCTTTGAGATCAACCTCTTCGACTCTCCGGCCGCGAGGCCGAATTCGATGCGGCAGCGCTTGGTGCCGTCCATTTGCTTCTTGCCTTTTGTCATCATTTGTCTCCTTTTCCTGTCTCCGCCTGAATTGGCGGGGACGGGATAGAATACGACTTTTGGCGCAAGGCGGTTTAAATGCGACGGGCTGCCCCCATGGGGGCAGTCTGTGTGGATGTCCCTCCGTTTGAACTTTCTTTTGTAGACATTTCTCCTTGGCGGAGTAAATGCACCCCCTCCCGTATGGGCAGATTCAATGCAACCATCTCGAACGACAGGTTAAATGCGACCTCTGCTTTGCGGAGGGGTCGCATTTAACTTGTCTTCTCACCCGTATCAAAAACTGTATCGACAGCAGTTGCAGGAGGCGTTTGGGTCATGGGCGAGTGGGTGCGAGATTCGGAAGGGCGATGGGTAAACTCCAGTCGTTGGTTGCCATGTGCCGGCGTTTTTTGTATAATAACCATGATTATCGTAAGGGACATAAAAAATGTCGACGAGGGGGTGGACTGTCAGTTATCCCTCCCCGAGCCAAAAGGAGAAAACCCTGATGACGAATAAGCTGATGCTCGTTTTCGCGCTAGTAGGAGCCTTGACCTTGGTTTCGCGGGGCGAGCCGCGTAATCTGGTCTGGACGGGTGCGGAGAGCCGCTATTGGGACCTGACATCTCAGAATTGGTATGTTGCGGGAGACGAGGCGAAGACGCCGGTCGCCTTCGAGAGCGGCGACAATGTGCTGTTCGATGACTCGGCTGCATCCTACTCTGTTATGCTCGTGCGCGTCGACACGGTGGAGAATTACCAGTTCGACATCGGCAACGTCGTCTTCTCGAACGAGACGCAGAACTACACGCTCGACGCGGACAACCACAACTGGATCTACCAGCGTGGCGGCTTTGGGACGATCGACAAGTGGGGCGCCGCGCGGGTCGACGTGCTCACGCGCCTGGATACGGCGAAGAACTTCACCTGCCATCAGGGCGAATGGAGATGCCGCACGGGTTCGAACTACGTTGGCGAGTTCCGCAGCTGTCTGGGTTCGCTCCACGACCGTCGTACGGTTGCGTTCGAGCCGGGTTCGATTCTCAACCTCAATTACGGATTCATCGTCGGTGCTCCGACCTCCGCAGGCAATGTCACGTTCAACTTCACGGGGACGGCGATCTCCAACTCCACCTCCGGCGTGCAGCATTTCAGTTCAGCCAACTTCGTCGATTCGTCCTACTGGGGCGGAAGCGGCCAGTTGTTCCTTTCTGGAAACGTGACCGTCGGTGGCACGAAGCCGTTCGTCCTCGATGGATGGAACGCTGCGCTCACGATTGGCGGGAACAACGCGTTTCGGACGCTGACCGTGGCGGACGTCACGGGCGACGACGGTTACGACATGGTCGTCACGAACCGGCTTGTCGACTATGGTTCCTATACTGCGGGATCGACGGTCCGTATGGTCAACCGCGTCGTCAAGAAAGGACCTGGCACGTTGGCCTTTATGAACTATGGTTCGACGACGACGGGCACTGTCGATGTTGCGGAGGGTATCGTGGCCTTCGATTATGCAGGGGGATGGAATGGAAACTACTGCTCCGTCGTCGGCCTCATCGACGGGCCGGACGGAGCACATGCGCATGTGATCGTCCGTGATGGGGCGACCGTCGAATTCCGGAGAAACGCGGCAGCGGGCGAGATCAACAACCCGATGAGCTGGGAGCTTTCCGTTTCCAACGCGACGCTTCGCCTCGTGGACGGGACGTTCCAGCACTTTGGCACGCTCCGCCTGCATAATGCGGTGCTGGACTGGCAGAACGCGTTCCAGAACACCTGGATGAACTACGACTTCATCGGTTGCTCGGACAAGCTCGTACTCTCGGGCGATACGCCCTACGACTTCCAGCCGAAGGGACAGCATCCCTCGGCTGCAGGTCTGTCCGACAATTGCACGTTCCGGCTCGGATTCCGCCTGGACAGCCAGAAGGACGACCATCCGATTGCAGAGGCCGGGACGGATCCGACATCCGCGAACTGGGCGAAATATTCCAAATTCACGAACATGTGGACGGTCGTCGACTTCGTCGTGGAGGACATTACGAAGGACGACGCCGTGGATGCGACGATGGGATTGACGATCAAGGACATGCCCAATATGTCCTACACCTCCATCAATGCGAGCGAGACCTGGAGTGCCAACCCCTGGAAGCGCTATCGTTTCCGTGGCGGCATCCGCAAGCTCGGGAAGGGTACGTTCCGGACGACGGGGCGCAACACCTACACGCATACAACCGAAGTCGCCGAGGGCGCATTCCTTGTGGACGGTTCGATTGCCACTTCGAGCGGGGTGACCGTGGATGCGGGCGCGTATTTGGGCGGTACGGGCACGGTGGCTGCCGTCACGTTCAAGAATGCGGGCGGACTTCTCTGTTCGATGGGAGCCAAAGACGTTCTCAAGGTGCCGTCGGTGACGGCCGAAGGTTCCGTCGTCGTGAAGGTGCAGGCGCCTGCCGGCGCAGACAAGAAGGATTTCCGCCAGAATCTTCTTCAGATTACGGGTCTTCCCGCTTCGGTGGATCTCTCGAACTGGAGCGTCTCGTTCCCGGGGGCCGAGGGCTCGAAGGGCTTTCTCCTGAAGTACGATGCGGCGACGGGACTGGTGTCGGGTGGCTATGCGGGCGGTACGCTGATGACCTTCCGCTGATGCATGCCGATGGAGACCTGTCGAGACAGATTGCGGTCGTGGCTTCTTGTCGGGACCCTTGTCGGGGTCTGTTGGACGCTGACGGGGGCGGTTTCGCCGTCGCACTGGAAATCCTTCCCCATCGACGGCGGGGGGTATGTGCAGAACGTCGTCTTCACGCGGAATCCCCAGGTCGCCTATCTGACGGTCGACGTGGGCGGACCCTATCGCACGGATGATGGCGGCCTGACCTGGCGTCCGCTCCATGGCGGATTCTCGTATGCGATGCGGTTGCGGCAGCTCGACCACCCCCGGAGCCTGAGCGTCGACCCGCGGGATGAGAACAATCTCATCTGCGCCGCCGGGAACGATCCCCGCAATATGGGCGGCCTCGTCGTCTCGCGGGATGGCGGACGCACCTGGCGTCTGACGGCGACCGGCAACTATCTCTCGAACGGGCGGCGGCGCTGGATGGGGCAGCTGCTCTCGCGCAACCCCTGGAATCCCGACGAACTCGTCACCGGCGGCGACTGCACGGGGCTCATGAAGTCCGTCGACAACGGCGAGACCTGGCGTGAGATTGGACTCAAGGACCACTGGTTCAGTCACATCCACCACGACCTCGCCGTGAAGGGCCGCGTCTGGGCCTGTGCGCCCGGCTATGAGGACGTTCCCGAGGAGGCGCGCGACCTGGCGGCGGGGAAGGATCCGAATCCGCGGCCGCGCTACGGACGTCTCCGGGGGCTCTATCGCAGCGAGGATGGCGGCGAGACCTGGAATCGTCTGGAGATGGCACGCGTGCCGGAGGAACTTGGCCAGATTGCCGGCGAGGACCGCATTGTGGGCGTCTTCGAGGAGCAGACCGTCCAGGAGACGCGGGATGGTGGCCGAACCTGGACGGACTGTTCGCAGGGGTTGCCCCGTCTGCCGCCGAACGGAAAGGTCTGGGAGAACTATGGCTGTCAGCGCGGTCGCTACAAGGGCATTGGTGCGGGTCCCGACTTCTTCGTGATCTGCGACACGCGGGGCAACGTGTTCTGCCGCGGAGCGAACGACTCCTGTTGGACGGAGATTCCGCACGGCCCCGTCGTCTACACCCATCCCGAACGGGAATTGCGTCCCTACAAGAACATGCCGGCGGCCTGCACCATCGTCGTCGATCCGCATGACGCGAACCACTGGATGATTACCGACTGGTATGCCGCCTGGGAGACGAACGATGCGGGAAAAAACTGGCATAGCCGCATCCACGGCGCCCAGCCCCTGGTGCCGTTCACGATCGCGGCGAGTCCGTTCGATTCGAATGTCGTCTTTTATGCGACCGCCGACTCGCGGATGTACATCTCGCGGGATGGGACGAAGACCTTTGGCAAGGTCGTTGGCGAGGGTGCTGTCGGCGAAAGCGTGAATTCCATTGCCTTTTCGCGCGTGACGCCGGGGCTCGCCCTGGTGACGGGCGGGAAGTTCAATCCCTGCGTCCGCATCACCCGCGACAATGGGGCGACCTGGAGCCTCTGCGCCACCAACGGACTCCCCGCCATCCGCCCCGACCTCGGCTGGACGAAGAAAGACGGGTTCTACGCGCCCTATTCGATCGCCGTCCATCCCCTGCGGGACGAATTCTATATCGCCATGGGCGGCGTGGTTGGCTTCGGGAAGGGCGGCATCTACCGAACCCGCGATGCAGGGACGTCCTGGGAATGGTTCGGTGACGGGCTTCCCGCAGGCGCGAACCTCTTCAAGTTCATGGAGTGGGGGAATGGCGAGGCGCTGGCGGTTTCAGCGTCCGGTGACATGATGTGCTGGAGCATGGACGGAAGTCAGGTGTTCCGACGCGGATCGCAAGATGCCGCGTGGAGCCGCGTTGAATTCTCTCTCAAGGCCGTGGACGCTGCGTCCGGGCGATCCGTCCAGGCGTCGGTCAAAGCCGTTCCCGGGAAGCCGGGGTGGTTCATGTCGACGAGCGGACAGGGTATGGGGGCGCTCTTCCGATCCACGGATGGGGGGCGCACGTTCAGTCGGCTCGGCGATCGGTCGGGTGCGTTTGCTCCGTTGGCGTTTGATCTCCACGCGCCGGGGACGCTTCTCGCGGCGGCGGGGGATGACGTCTGGATTTCGCGCGATTTCGGAGCGAATTTCTCTGTCTTGCCGGACGGGATGTCCTTTCCCGCTAGCCTTGAACCGAATTTCCATATCGACCGTGGTCGAATCTGGGCGATGGGAAGCGGCAACGGCGCCTGGAATTACACTTATTGATGTTTGAATGCCTCAATTGAGAATGTTTGAATGTCCGTGGCCGCGTTCCAGGCGCCCCTTCGAACGGGGTGGGGGCGGCGAGAGGTCTCGCCGCCCCCTGCGGACTGCTTTTTGCGGGTACTGATTGAAAAGATTATCGTCTGCGTCCACCTTTTATGCTAAAATAATGGGCAAATCGTATTGGAATTACCCCATTTTTTGAGGGGCTCAATGTAGCGAAGTCCTGTAAATAA
>JAUNMP010000389.1 GCA_030537465.1 bacterium | reverse complement strand
ACGCCGTCAGGCGGACGGACAAGCCGTCAACGCCGAGGTTTTGCAATTACCTCCTCTCTCCTTCTCCGCCACTTGGCTCCCAGTCATCAAAGGACAATCTTATCCGCCGTATAGATCAATCTGTAGTCCGAGTGGCGCCAGAGATATGATGCGGGAAGAAACGACGTCGGTTCGCCGTTACGCGCGAAAATGGCGCGCAGCGGGACCTGTTGCTCTTCGAAACAGGCGAGGAGCAGACACTGCCTGGCTGCCAGGATCGGGGCCATACCCATGGTGGCGGCATAGCGCGGCACCAGCGAGGAATCGCCGCCGGCGGTGACCTTGGTGTTCTGGTCGATGGTCTCTTTCGAGAGCGGGAGGACGCGCGTCGGCAGACTGCCGTACTCCTCAACCGGGATCTCACCGTCGGGGATGGGCTCGTTGAAGGCGATGTGCCCATTGAAACCAATACCGAGTAGCTGCAGGTCGAGTCCACCGGCGGAGGCGATGGCGGGATCGTAGGCCTCGGGCGACTCGGGGGCCGGGAAGTGGGCGTTCTCCTCCTTGAATCCTAGCGCGGGATCGAATTTGGAGAACAGCATCTCGTGCATATACTTCCAATAGGAGAGCGGGTGGTCGTGCGGGACGGCCGTGTGGTCGTCGGAGGCATACTCATCCAGGTTCCAGGTTGAGAGCAACGAAAGATCGGCCTTTGCGATGTTGAACTTCGCAGCCAGCTCCGCATAGAGCTGAATCATCGTGTTGCCGGTCGCAAGGCCGAGATTGAAGCGCTCCCCCTTCGAGATCTTCGCCATCACCGCGTCAAAGATGATCGACGCGCCAACACTCGACATCGCCGTATAATCTTTTACTGACTCAATTCGCATTTGTTCACAATCCTTTCATAGCTTTTAGCTTGGAGCTTTCAGCTTTTAGGAATTCGTACTTATCTCAAAGTTCACAGTCCCGCCAATGTCCAACCGTCGCGATAGGACGGATACAGAATCTTCGTTGCCTCGTCCGAGTTCGAAAAGGCGCGTTTCTCGGCATTCCATTTCAATTCGACGCCCGGTACGAGTTCGGCGGCATTGCCCATCAGCAGAGCGTCCTGCATCGCCGTTCCGCGCGCGATGAAATCCAGCGCACCGCGCGAACCGTCCAGGCAGTGGTTGAGGAAGTCGTGGTAGTGTCCGGCCCCCCGTGCAATCTTCGGTGCCTTCAGACGCGTGCCGTCGTTCAACAGGACGACCGGCAGTGACCCATGCGACAGCATCATCCAGCCCTTTGAACCCTTGATCATCTTACCGATGGCGGGCGTGGACTTCATACGCATCTTCTGGGCGGCCTCAAGGGCATCGGGCGTCGGCAGAAATCCTGCGGGCGGATTCTCTTCCGGAATGCCGTCCACCCATTCCATCGTGAATGGCTTGCCTCCACTTGCCTTCACACCGGGGAAGGTCCAGGTGACATGATTGCCGACGGGCCAGATCTGCTGGCGACGCGCGGCGTCGAAGCCCGTCCACAGCGGGTCGGCCTCCCCCTTGACGCTGATGGGCGCAAAGCCCGCGCCGAGCCCCATGCCGAGCCAGGTCGCGCTCATCAGATGGAATCCGTTGTCGCCCATGGAGCTCGAGCCGAAGTCACGCCATTTACGCCAGTGCCCCGGATGATAGATGCCGTTCCTGTAGTTGCGGACAGGAGCCGTTCCAAGCCACTTCTCCCAGTCCAGCGTGGCGGGAATCGGATCGGAACCCGTCGGCACTTCGCAGCGCGGTAGTCGGTAGTATCCCTTGATGTTGAGATACATGTAGATTTTCTCGATGTCGCCGACAATGTTCTCGTGCAGCCACTGGACGGCGGCACGATCCCCTGTGTCGCCCGTGTATTGAGCTCCGATTTCCGTCACGACGCCGGACTTCTTCGCCGTCTCCAAGAGCAGCTTGCTCTCGTTGAGTCCACGGCAGAGTGGCTTCTGGCAATAGACGTGCTTGCCGCGACGCATCGCGTTCACGACAATGATCGTATGCATATGGTCAGGCGTGGAGACGTTCACGGAATCAATCTTGTCCCCTTCCTTCTCCAACAACTCCCGCCAATCCTGGTAGGTTCGAAGTCCTGGAACGGCCACCTTCAGCGGCTCCATGCGGGCCGTATCGACATCGCAACCGGCGACAATCTGGACCTTGTCATGCGTAATGAAATTCTTCCAGTCGTCCTGTCCCTTGCCACCCGTGCCAATGCACGCGTGCTGGAGACGGGAATTCAGATTCCGGCCCCTCACCAGTGCGGGGAACCCCAGCATGCCGGCAGCGGCTCCTGACATCTTCAGAAATTCACACCGAGACGATTTCATCATTCAGCACCTTCTCTACCTAAAGTCATCTTTGAGGATATTCCTGAACCGTCAGCAGAGAAAGCCAACGCCCAAGATATCTTCCCTGATGGCTATTCTACCCTATTCCTCTCTCCGCGTAAATGTGAATCTCACTGGACTATCCCCATTCTGAAATCGGGCTGGCGAGGCCGGACCGGGCGGAGGCG
>JAUNMP010000122.1 GCA_030537465.1 bacterium | reverse complement strand
CCGCGCCTCGTCTGGGGGAACGACCGCGCCTGGACCTACACCGACTACGACGGCCGCGGGCACGCGACCCTCCGCGTCGAACAGCGCGGAGACGCATCCGTCCCCGCCGACTTCCCGTACGTCGTCTCGAACGGGCTGTTCAACGCCGCGTGTCTCGCGAACGCCTTCGTGACGATGAACGACTACACGCCCCTCGACGGCGACGCGGCCCATGCCGACGACGCCGCGAAGCCCCGCGTCGAGACGCGCTGGCTTGTCCGGAACGGCGCGGCGACTCTCGTCGGACGAACCTGGCACCGCTACACGCGCCTCGTCCGCGGCGGATACGACGCCATCCGACACGAGACCTGGCGCGCGGCGTCGCAGGGCGCGGCGTTCGGCGACGCGTCCAACGCCTATTCCCACGAGATCGTCTACGCGGACACGGGCGCGGGGACGCCGCTCCTGATGCGCGGCGCGTCCGCCGAGTCGCTCGACGAGGACGGGATCCTCACGGTCAACGTCCACTCGCTTCCGTCGACGAACGTCCTCTCCTGCGCGACCCGCCGCCGCGGACCCGACGGCACGACGCCGTTCCCGACCTACGAGGTCGTCGAACGCGACGCGCAGTACGGCACCGTGCTCCGGCGCACGACGCGCCTCGCGGCGGACGACACTGTCGTCGCCGACGAGCAGTCGCTCTACGACAGCCAGAACCGTCTCCGCTCAACGACCTACCTGGACGGAACGTCGCTCACGAACGCGTACTCGTGCTGCCGCCTGCTCTGGTCGGTCGACCGCGAAGGGCGCAGGACGCGCCGCTCGGCTCTGACCGGCAGCGACCACCTCTACAACGCCATCGAGGACGAGTGGCTCGCCGACGTGTCGACCAACGGCATGTTCCGCGTCACGCAGCACTTCTTCGACGCCCTCGGGCGCGAGACGAACACCGTCGTCTACGCGGGCTCGACGCCGGGCGAGGCGACCAACTCCCTCGCCTCGGCGGGGAAGGCCCTCTCCTCCGAGACGACCGTCTATCCCGACGGCGACTCGGACTACGCCGTCCGCACGGACGCGCGCGGGAAGGTCACGGTCAGCCGCACCGACGTTCTCGGCGACTGCGTCGAGAGGGGCGAGGCCGTCGTCACGAACGGGGTCGAGGTCGTGCGGACGAAGAGCCGCTCGTACTTCGGCGGCGGCTCATCGACGCGCCGCGAATGGGACGGTTCCTTCACGGAGGAGCGCCGCTTCGACGACTACCTCGCCGACGGCCGCCGCGTCGCCTACTCGGTCACCGAATCCTCCGACTGCGGCGTCGTCACCAATTCCGTCACGACCTACGACCTCCTCGGCAGGACTGTCTCGCAGACCGTCCAGGGGGCGAACGGCGCATGGATCGAGACGCGCAGCTTCTACGATGGCGTTTCGGATCGTTTCGTCCGCGTCGAGACGGACGGCGAGCCGGACGTGACGTACGGCTACGACGAACTGGGCGAGAGGAGCTCCACCGCGCAGAACGGCATCGTCAACCGGGTCGTGACATCCTACGAGACGGTGAGCGGCGAGGTGTGGCGGGTCCGCACGTCCACCCGCATCGCCCCAGGCGCGGACGACATTGTCTCGACCGAGCGCGTCCAGCTGACCGGGCTTTCCGACGCGCTCCGCGGCCGCAGGGTGTCCGTCTCCGCCTCCGGCAAGGTCACTCGGACGGAAAGCTCGTTCGACGCGGCGGGCAATGCCGTCTCCACCATCGTTTCGGTCGACGGGGTGGAGACGGAATCCAGCCGCTCGTCGTGTGGGCTTCTCCTCTCCGCCTCCACAATCGACGGTGGCGAGAGCCGTGCGTACGATGCGTTCGGACGTGTGGCGACCGTTTCCTCGTTCGCCGTCGGGGCGGATGCGCCGAGGGCGCGGCAGGCCTTCGTCTACGATGTGTCGGGGAATGTCGTTGCGACCGATTCGGACTACGGCGCGGAGGGAGTCGTAACGTCTTCGTCCGTCTTCGACGCGTTGGGGCGTGAGGTGTCCACAACCGATCTGTCCGCCCGCACGGTCGAGACCGGCTACGACGGACTGGGGCGCACGGTGTCGGTCTGCGGCGATACTCATCCGCTCATGTCGGCATACGACTCCGCCGGGCGCAAGACGCAGGGGCTCACCACCCGCGATGGCGGCGAGACGTGGGACGCGACCACATGGACCTTCGATCCACGGAGCGGCCTCAACACGGCCAAGCGGTATGCGGACGGTTCGCAGATATCCTACGCCTACACGGACAACGGGCGCAAGACCCGCACGACCTGGGCGAGGGGCGTCTGGAAGGAGAACGCCTACGATGCCGCAAACCGGATTTCCGGCGTGACGTATTCCGATGGAACTCCGGGCGTGGAGTATTCCTACACGGGCGCGGGGAAGGTCGCCGAGGCGGGGGTCGCAGACGGTGCGCAGACCGCCTACGGCTACGACGGCCGGCTTCTCTGCACCAACGAGTCGGTCTCGGTCGGCGCGGATCGCGTCGACGTCGTGCGGACATACGACGACCGCAGCCGCTGCGACTTCGTCGCGGTCGAGGTGACGAACGTCGCGCACGCAGTCAAGACGCGCCAGTTCGACGCCTACGGCAGGGTCGTCGGCTACGACATCACGAACGCCTGCGGGCGCGGCATGGCGGCAACCCTTCAGTATACGGGTTCGCGTGTCGACGGAATTGCCTACACGCTGCCGAACGGTGGGACGTTCACAAGTTCCTTCACGCGCAGCCCGTCCCGCCCCGATCTCGTCACGCGCCGAGACTACCGCTTCGGCGCGGGATCGATCTACAGCTACGAGACGGGCTACGACCTTGCAGGACGTCCGACGAATGCGGTCGACTCCGTCTCGCTGGCGAGAGCCTACCTCTACAACCGCAGGAACGAACTCGCGGAGGCTCTGGTTGGGACCAATGCGTTCGGCTACGCCTACGACACCATCGGCAACCGCACGTCCGATACGCTCAACGGAATGTCGAGGAGCTATGCGGCGAACTGCCTCAACCAGTACGCCCAGATCGATGCCGCGCAGATGGCCTACGATGCAGACGGCAATCTCGTCCGTGACGACCGGTTTGCCTACGCCTACGATGCGGAGAACCGGATGCTCTCGGCCCGTCCGATTACGCCGTCCGAGGGCGACCTCGCGGTGGTCAATGCCTACGACCATAAGCACCGCCGCATCATGAAGTGCGTTGAGCGGTTCGACGGCGAGGATTGGCAGACGAGTGAAACGCATACTTTTGTTTGGGACGACATGAACATCGTCCTTGAGCGGATCGCGTTCGCCAACGGCTCGATGCGGACGGTCGAATACTTCTGGGGCAACGACCTCTCCGGCACGGAGCAGGGCGCGGGCGGCGTCGGTGGACTTCTTGCCGTGTCCATCGATGGGGCCTTCTTCATCCCCTGTTATGACCACAACGGCAACATCGTGTGCTACGTGTCTGAATCCGGCACGATTGCTGCGCAGTACGTGTACGACCCATACGGCAACGTCATCGAAGCGGTTGGCTCGGACGTAGATATCTTCTCTTTCGGCTTCAGCACGAAGTATCTCGACCGCGAAACAGGTATGCTCGCCTATCAGCTCCGCTACTACCTCCCCGACCACGGCCGCTGGCTCAATCGTGATCCGATTGAGGAACAGGGCGGGGAAAACCTATATGGTTTCTGCAAGAACAGACCTGTCTTCTTGCTCGACAAGCTTGGCCTTTCTTGTAAAGTAGGTACGTACAATGTCCTTAGACTCGACACTTGGGATAAACCGATGGCCAATGGCTTGTCCTCTAATCCTGATCTATTTGCCCTTGGTGACTCGCTGTTGTCGAGCATAGGAACTCTGGGTAATTTGATGTCTCTTTCTTCCCTTTCGCCAAACTCATTGGCAAACTTTCAGTCATTTGTTGACGCGATGACCGGAAATGGAATGACTCCCGATGCAGATGCTTTGGCACGACTTCGGGAACTTTATGATCGTCTGAAGAATGGCCCCTTGATCGTACATGGTATTCTTGAATACGAGGTATGTGTCTGCAAGGGGAAGAAAACGACTTTTGAAAGGCAAGAGGATATACAAAAACAAGACGAGGTCTTAGATGGCGGAGATCGTATGGCTGTTCAGAGAGCTAGGCAGGAAGTTCTGAAGGAAATGATTGATGAGATGTACTCTGAAATCAGAAAGCTGAGTGGAAAATGAAAAAACAACTTCTAATTATAAGTCTCATTGTTTTGTGTGTCGGTTGCGAAAAGCACTGGGCCGAACAACTGAACGATGAGGTGGGGAGGGGGCTGGCCGCTGATTTTGAGGACGGATGCCTTGATGGATATAGAATGTACGGTTACGATGCCTCGTATCTGCATGGGAAAATAAAAGACCAGATTGCGCAGCGGCTCCCTGCCTATAAGAAGATTTCTTTAAGTGATATGCGCCGTTCCAATCCGCTCATATATTTCGTGGCGCTTAAATTTGAAGACGATTGTCGTCGCAAGGTCATGAAAGAGGCTGTCGAACGTTTTAGACTACAGTACGGAGCCATCGAACATCCAATGCCGGAGGAATCTAACCAGGGATGGACATCGCGGGATCATTGTTTTACCTTCTTCATGGTGACGGAATCTGATGAGGTCTATGCCCTTTCGATTGATATGTCGCGAAATTCGGGAAGCGGACTTTGGTCGAGAGGACGGGATTTTCTTTATGGATCGGTGAGTGTACCAGTCTCAATATGGGATGCGTCTCTTCCCGACCGGACCTCGCCCGAGCAGATATTAACGCAGCACTACAAGGACGTGTTTGCCGTGTATACAGAACGTCCATTCAACTATCTTTGCTACAATAACATCAGCCGACTGAACAACTTTAGGCAACTTCGCGGCAATTCAGTATTCCGTCTTTGCTGGAGTACCCCTAAATGCATGATCTTCATACCCGAATATCTCCTTCAGTAGGCAATGGACATTGTCGGGATCTGGCGAGTGTAAGAAGGGGGGGCAACTGATGAAGAAGATAGTTGCGTACTTAGCAATTGGAGTTGTCTTCGTGGTTGGCGTGTTCTTTGTTTTGTTTGTGGCCGCATTACAGCAAGGACCGTCAATTGACACTCTTACAGACCGTATCTGCCAAAGTCTTAGGGTGGACCCGTCAAAGCTGAGTTTCATGGGGGGAAGTCAACGGCGCGATCCTGCCGTGTTCTTTATGTTGTCTAACTCGATACCTGAAGGATCTGATGTGCAAGTCCTTGAGGGATGGGCCAGAGAACACAACGGGAAGTTGTTTAATCAACTGGCAACGAATTATCAAATTCCATGTGCCGTAAATGAGAACGATATCCTGTTGAACTATAAAGGCGATGTTTTTGATTTGTACATAACAAAAATGTCGGGAGGGTATTGCATCCTCTATTTTGGTTTTTGAAAATGCACATGAATTTTCTAATAGACAACTGTCCGTTGATTTCACGGGCGCTGATCAATCCCTGGAGGCTGGCATCTCTTGGGGTGGGGTTGACGCTGCTCATCGCAGGGGCGGTCTATCTGCCGTCCGAAGACTGGGACATCCCGATCTGCTTCGTGATGGGACTTCCCGCCTACGTCCTTGCTCCCTGGGTCTTTCGTCAGATCTGGTACTTTCGGTGGAAGTGGTGGCCGTTGGCGGCTTTGGCATTCTGGTTCAACGTAGATGTAACCTATTCGGCTTACTGGTGGTGTAGGGATTTCCCGCCGCTTCAGGAGTTCCGCCCGGCCAATTTCTTCTACTGTACGCCGATCTTCTGGATCGCGGGCTTCGTTTGGAATGTGGATTTGACAGGTTTTCGATTGCGTCTCACGATGCCATTGTCGGATTATGGCGAGGTGTTGGAGCGGAGGACGCTGAGGGTCGGAAGACTCGTATTGACTATATTCTGTATCCTCTTGATCACTCGAGCGGTCGCTTCTCTGGCAGGCCTGCAACACTTCTTTGTGGGAGGTATCTAAAATGGGCCCAGTCCGCCGCGAGACGTTCTATCTCTACAATGGTCTCGGCGAACAGGTCGGCATCGTCCGGGACGGCGTCACGAACCGCGCGGACGTCGCCTACGAGCTCATCTCCAATCACTGGTGGCGCGTGACGCGCGAGGCGACCATCGGCCCCGGCACGAACGCGTGGTCGGTTTCCCGTGAACGTCTGACCGGTCTCTCCGATGGTATGCGCAGTCAGGTCATCAGGGAAACGTCGGCTGGAGACCGTGAGGAGCGGATCGTCTCCTTTGATGCGGTGTCGGGGGTTCAGACGGAAACGGTGTCCTCCGTCCGGAATGGAATCTCCACGCAATGCTCGTGCAAGGGGCTTGTCCTTTCCAAGCAGAACGCTTCGGGCACCGTCACAAATGCCTACGATGCTCTTGGGCAAGTTGTGCGCTCGGAGAAGTCGAAGGGGGACTCGGATGTGTTCGAGGAATCCCGCGAAAGTATGTACAATGGAGTCGGTGACGTGATCGCCGTTCACACGCGGATGGTGACGAACGAACTCGTCGAGACGTATTCGCACGATGCGTTCGGACGGAGAACATCCGTCGTGAATGCGCTGGGCGAAACCATCGAGACGGCATACGATGCCGTCGGAAACGTCGTGTCCGTTTCCGGCGCGACCTATCCTGTCCGTTACGAGTACGACTCGCAGGGGCGCAGGACGGCGCTGCTCATGACGGAGAACGGCGTGGACTGGATTCGGACGCGATGGACATACGACGCGGCGACGGGACTCTGCACGTCCAAGATCTACGCGGATGGTTCGGTTGTGACCTACACCTACACGCCGGACGGACTCCTTGAGACGACGACCTATTCCAGCGGTCGCTGGATCACGAATCTCTACGACGCGCGGCGGCAGCTCGTGGGAACGACATCCAGCGATGGTACCCAGAACACGACGTATGTCCGCGACGCCTACGGTCGGACAATCGGCGAGTCGAATGCCGTTGTGCGGACGACGCTCGACCTGAACAATGAAGGTGTCGCGACAGGGGAGAGCCGCACGGACGGAACCAATGCGGTTTTCCTGGGGCGCACCGTCGATGGATTGAATCGTCTCAGCGGTCTCTTCGTGCCGTCGCTTGGATATTCCGCGAACTTTGCCTACACGGAGGACAATCTGATCTCGACAATCTCCAACGAGGATGCGGTCGTCACTTACACCTACTCGCCGGATCGGCGGGATGCGGGCCATGTGATCTCGTTCGCGGATGGCGGACGGTTCACCCGCACGGTGGCGCGCGATCCTTATCGCCGGGATGTCGTGACGGCGGTCACGAATGCCTGTGGCGCGTCCGTCCTCGGACTCGCCTACGCGCACGACGATCTTTCCCGCCCCATCGCGCGGAACGACGACGTCTTCGCCTACAACGGACGCGGCGAGGTGTCGTTCGCCGAGATCGCAGGGAATGTCGAGACACACGCCTACGACCTCTCCGGCAACTCGCTCTGGGCGTCGTTCAACGCCGTCACCAATCATTACACCGCCAACAACCTCAACCAATACTCATCCATCTCAACTCTCCGTGACTCCGTGTCTCCGTGTGAGACAATTCCACACTACGATGCGGACGGTAACATGACCGACTGCGGCCCGTGGTCGTACACCTACGATGCCGCATCGCAGCTCGTCTCCGTGTCGTCGAACGGCGTTCTTCTCGTCACGAATCAGTACGACTGCCGCCGCCGCCGCGTGAAGAAGATCACGCCCACCGCCACGCACACGTTCCTCTACGACGACTGGAACCTCATCCACGAGCGTGTTGATTACATGAACGGCTCAACCGACGACTTCAACTACTACTGGGGACGCGATCTCTCCGGCACCTTGCAGGGCGCGGGCGGTGTTGGCGGCCTCCTCTACGTCAAGCACAACGGCGTGATCTACGTGCCCCACGTCGATGCCAACGGCAACATTCTCCGCTACACCGACACGGCGGGCAACATCGTCGCCGCCTACACCTACGACGCCTTTGGTCGCACGATCTCGCAGTCCGGTTCTCTCGCCGATGTCTTCCGCCACCGCTTCTCGTCAAAGTACTTTGACATGGAAACAGGGTTGTACTATTACGGTTATCGGTTCTATTCGCCTGAATTACACTGTTGGCTAAATAGAGATCCTCTTGAAGAGCGGGGAGGTGTTAATCTCTACTCGTATGTACGCAATAACGCAATTTCCTTGGTGGACCCTCTCGGACTCTTGATTATTACGACACATGATGTTGGCGCAACTCCTTCGGGAGGGTGGCAGAATCCGTGTGATGCCGGTTTGACGATCGCGAAATTTAGATTCCCCAATCCTCAAGTCATTTTGTATTCGGACGGGAAACAGGGGTACAAAGTATTTTTCGACCCGCTCGACACTCGAATCGACATCTACTTTCGCTTAACGGCAACGGTCAAGGTGTTCTCCGATGAACTGGATCACGTACGATGCTATACGCGGTACGATGAAGCATTGGAAACATTTAAACGCGAAGTAGAAGCGATTCTGGCGTGTCCAGCCGAGGCGCGGAAATTGTATAAAAAGGCCCAAGAGAGACTTCGGGAAGCCGAACGTGAATGCAAGAGGTGTGATTATTTCTATGATAGAAGAGGAGGTCCGCATGGACATTGAACTCTGTAGGTGGGGTCGTCTCGTAATTGTTATGATGTTCTGTACGTTGTCAAGTTGGGGGCAACGACTAGATGTTCGTTCCGTCGGCCAACTTGAAGCTCGTCAGTATGAAAGAGGTAATGGCAGGGGTGGGTGTTCTCGCGTTTCCATGGGTCATGTGAATGTTTTTTGCTCCTGGAAGTGTCCTCGTGAAGAACTAAACGATGCTGTTGCGGCTGCCATACGGTATGTTCGATATCATCGAAAACACGCAGATGAGTCCAGCTCGAAGCAGCCGCCCCAACTCGGGACGACGAATCAATGGGTTCGGTTGCCGCCGCCGATTTCCCAATTTGACACTCCTGTGGAGAAGCATTTTTTCGCGCTTGGCGTGAGTGTACACGATATGGATGTGCGTACATTGTCCTTTCAGATCAAGAACGCGGTCTCATATTTTGCTCTTCGATGTGTTCTTGTGTCTTTTTACCATGGGGGAAAGTTCCTATTTGCAGTTTACGTCAACGTGAATACAGGAGAGATCGCCCCTGATTTCCAGGAAGTGGTTCAGTGTCTGTCTCTTACAGGAGAATCACGATATCCTTATTTGACGGTAGGGGAATGTCAGAAACAGGATGAAGCCTGTGCGAGTTTGTTCAGGTCGGTTATACATAATGTGTCCGCAGAGAAGTCTGGCGCGATTCTTGAGCGTATGGATAGAGTGTCGCAGGAACAGCCAACATTCAATTCGATTAAGACGAATGAAGTAGAAGTTTCTGTCGACGGTTTGTGACTGAGCATGGGCAAGTCCTGATTGGCAACTGGTATCCAGGGAGAAACTGAAATGCACAAAGTTGTACTTCTCGGCTTTACATTGCTTGTTCTCGCTGAGTTCATGCCTTCAAAAGCCAGCAGTGTAGAGGCGGAAAATGGCATTGCAACAGGAGGGGAGTTGAACTTTTCAGCTGCTTGTAAAGGGCTCAATGTCGCCCATGCACGATTGGGCAATTGTGGTTACGGATGTTTTCTAGGCTATTCATTTGGAAGTGAGAGGACTTTTGGTCAATCGCTTGTTCCATTAAAACATGCTTCAATGGTGGATGACGAAAGCGAGAAATATTTGTCACTTTCAATAAAGACAAACTATTGTGGATTCACACAGATGGAACTCATTTATGATGAACGGAGAAAGCTCGGGCGAATTGTTTTGTCTACCATTGGTAATGAAGAACAAATGCTCAAGTTGTCCAAATCCGTAAAAAGAGACCTTGCGCTGACATATGGCTTTCGTCAACAGGATTGGACTAAGGTTAGTCGAGGGAAGGTTCATGGTGTTTGTGCCATGTTGCCTGGGGGACTGGAAGTGTTGGTTTTAGGATGTCGGAATTCATCTGCCCATATGCAGCTGGAAGTTATTGTCCAGAATCGCCGTGTAATTGAACCAATAAAGAAGGTTACTGAAGGATCGGGGGACGTGAAAGTGGATGTAGATGTTTAGCTCCTATGTTGATTTTGCTATTGTCCGGCCTTGTAAAAGGTTAAAGTCAGAAGCATGAAAGAGTGTAGCGACTATAGAAATACCCAACATGGCGGCCTCCATTTCGTGTGGTTGGGTTGGGACACGGCGAGCCGTCTCGCGTCCTTCGGACTGGACGGCGGATATGCCGCGCAGACGGTCTCCTATCGTGAGGATGGACGCATTGGCAGCATCTCGAATGCCGACGTCGTTGTCGACTACGCCTATTCCGACGACGGCTATGACATCGGCTACACGCTTTCGGTGGCGGGGGGCGCGGTCTTCACGCGCACGCTGACACGCGATCCATACCGTCGCGAGCTCGTGCTGAACATTGCGAATTCGGCGGGCGGGAATTTCGCCTACGCCTACGACGCGATTTCGCGCCCCGTCACGCGCAACGACGACACCTTCGCCTACAACAATCGAGGTGAGGTTGTTTCCTCACGCAGAGGCGCGGAGAACGCGGAGACGTACTCCTACGACGAGATTGGGAATCTGCTGCGTGCCTCTTTTAATCTTACAACCAATGTCTACGCCGCCAACAAGCTCAATCAGTACACGGTGATACAGGAATGCTCTGCGGTCTCTGCGTCTCTGCGTGAGCCAACATACGATGTGGACGGGAACATGCTTTCGGATGGTGTTTGCACATACACCTACGACTCGGCGAACCGCCTCGTCTCCGTTTCCTCGAACGGCGTGCTGCTCGCCACGAATTACTATGACAGCAGATCCCGCCGTGTCCGCAAGGCCACGTCCGAAGCGACGACGACCTTCTTCTACGACGACTGGAATCTCGTCGAAGAACATATTGCCTACACGAATGGCACTGCTTCGACGATTCACTACTACTGGGGCAAGGACCTCTCCGGCACGTTCCAAGGCGCAGGCGGCGTCGCCGGGCTGCTCTACCTCATGGTGGATGGCGCGATCTATATTCCGTGCTACGACAACAACGGCAACGTCACGCGTTATGTCGATGCCAATGGTATAACCGTTGCCACCAATGTCTACGACGCCTTCGGTCGCACGATTTCTCAAAGCGGCCCTCTCGCCGACGTCTTCCGCCATCGCTTCTCGTCGAAGTACTTCGACATCGAGACGGGATTGTACTACTACGGCTATCGGTTCTACCATCCCGTCCTCATGCGTTGGCTGACACGTGATCCGATCGAAGAGCGTGGTGGGCTGAATTTTTATTCATTCGTAAATAACAATCCGTTCAATATCGATAAACTAGGCTTGGCCGTTATTGTATTGAAGCATCTTCCTGGGGAAAATCCTCCAGGCGGCTGGATGTCTAGCAACCATGCCGCGCTTACTGTGTACAACAGTCCTTTCTATTTCGTGACCCCGCAAACATGTTCAGACGGTAGGTTGAGATTTTCGGTCTCTATTGAACCTCCCAATTCGTTTGTTCATGTTTACTTCAGAAGTGCAAATGACGTGGTCTGGGCAATGAGATACGAGACCGACCATATTGACATTGTGCGACAATACGATGAGGCATTATATGCGTTCAAACGTGCTGTTGAATCCATTTATGACTGCCCACGTCCAGCTCGGGAAAAATGGATCGCCGAAGAACGCAAGCTTAGGAAAATCAGGGATAAACTCCGATTGGAGAATGACTCATATGATGAAGAGGGAGGTCCACATGACCTTATGGAAAAGTAAATTCGTTTTGTTGTGTCTTACGATGTTTATGCCTGTTTTGCCGTTGATGTCGCAATGCAGAAAACTCACTTCCGAAGATATGCTGGGAACAACGTTTAAATGGGCGACTCGTTATCCTCGCGGTTGGGCTCGGATGGGGGCGATGGGACATGGGGAGTGTCTGGGATATTCATTTGGCAGAACCATCTATCGAGGTACAAACGAAGTAGTTACAAGTATTGCTTCACGTTCGTTCGTTGTGACGAAGATATATCCGACTGAAAATAGAAGGTTCTACTTGCAGTCTCTCAAGATAGAATATGTTTCTCTCTGGAGTACTCTTGCTTCAAAACGTCTTGCACGTGTTGAGATACACGGCTGTCCGATTCGGCAGGACGATGTGAATGGTCTGATTCTAGAGATTAGGAAAAGGAGTGATTACGACTTCGCTCTTGCCCTTGTCCCAGGTCCATCCAATTTAGCCTGTAAAGGACGGGGCGAATTCCAGCGATATGAGGCGGAAGACAAAAAATTCTCCATTGAAGTGTTCTCGGAGCCTGTGTCCAACTCTTTGGCCCGAATTCGAGTGGTGGTAACGAATAAGGAAATTATGTTTGGAGACAGAACTAACGGTGACCATGTTGAAGTGGGGCCCAAAATGATGATGACGAACGATGTTGAAGTCTTGATAGGGGATTTGTAATATCAATCACCCATCCAGTTTTTATGACGGTTGTCCAAATTCATGATAGATTAACGCTTCCTTCTTGAAATCAAAGATGATATCTCGTAATCACAGATCAAGTCGTAGATTGAGGTTGAGGCAGTCCTGCCGCCGCAGCGAACTCGCCGCCGCGCAGATCGGCGCCAACAGCTATGGCTACGCCTACGACTCCATCGGCAACCGCCAGTGGTTTTCCGCCAACGGCGTGACGAACGGGTATGCGGCCAATTGCCTGAACCAGTACTCTGGGGTCCGACAACCAGACTTCAACGTTCAACACTCCTACGACGCCGACGGAAACCTGACACGGGATGATCGCTTCTCCTACGCCTACGACGCGGAGAATCGGCTCGTGTCGGCCTGTCCGCTTTCGGCGGCGGAAGGTTCCCTTGCCGTCGAGAACCGCTACGACCACAAGCATCGCCGCGTCCGCAAGATCGTCAAAAGCTACAGCGGTGGTTTCTGGCAAACGACCGCGACGCACTCCTTCGTCTGGGACGGCAATAACATCGTCCTCGAGAGGATCGCCTTCGCGGACGGCGCGACGCGCACCTGCGAATACTTCTGGGGTAACGACCTCTCCGGCACGGAACAGGGCGCGGGCGGCGTCGGTGGACTTCTTGCCGTGTCCATCGATGGAACCTTCTTCATCCCCTGCTACGATCACAACGGCAATATCGTGTGCTACGTCTCCGAAACTGGCGTAATCGCCGGACAGTACGTCTACGATCCCTACGGCAACGTCATTGAGCAGTATGGCACGATGCCGAATCAATTCAATTTCGGCTTCAGCGCGAAGTATTTCGATCGCGAGACCGGGATGCTCTCCTATCAGCGCCGCTTCTACCGTTCCGATCTTGGTCGCTGGCTCAACCGCGATCCGATTGGAGAGCGTGATTGCTTGAACCTCTATGTCTTTTGTAGGAATTCTATTCCAATATTTGTTGACTATCTAGGATTGACGCGTGTGGCAATAACAATGGGAACTGAACTTAAGGATAGCGGGCGAGGTGAATTAGAATTCCTGCGTGTTACCGTTACGACTATTGAGCCTCCCAAATCAGGCTGGCTATTAAACTTTATTCAATTAAAGAAACCTTACGGTCAAGGATGGAGTGTTGACCAACAGGGAGGGTTGGGACCTTATTACTATAATTTGATTGAATTAGGACAAAGCACCACGTTGGACAATGAGGGACGAAAACAAGTAACATTCTGGGATGCTCCTGGCGGGGCGATGTCTGGCCCCACACAGTTTTACCTTGCAATTATCGAGATGCATTCGAGATGTACCATGAATAAGAATAAAACTGCCATCACCAAATGTTTTGATTCCGTGAGATTGGTGGCATCA
>JAUNMP010000388.1 GCA_030537465.1 bacterium | reverse complement strand
CAGCTGGAAGCTAAGACCTAAAAGCTCTAAGCTTCAAGCTCCAAGCTCGATACTAAGAAAGGCAAAGACATGCTCAATGATTTCGGATACATCGACGCGGCGGTCGCCAACATCAAGGCGGTTGCCGAGAAGCAGGAGGCGAACATCAAGGCGGCGGCGACGCTGATGGCGGACGCCATCGCGGCCGACAAGCTGATCAACGTCTATGCGGGCGGCGGACACACCACGCTCGCGATGGGCGAGATGTTCTTCCGCGCGGGCGGCCTCGCGAACATCAACCCGATGATGGAGACGGCGCTCTCCGTCTTCAACCAGGCGCTCAAGTACCTGGCCCTCGAACGCACCGTCAACTTCGGCGCCTCGATCATCAAGTACTACGATCCGCAGCCCGGCGACGTGGTGCTCTTCTTCCACAACATCGGCATCAACCCCGCGACGATCGACGCGGCCGAGGAATGCCGGAAGCGCGGCTGCAAGATCATCGCCGTGGCCTCTTCCCACTGGCAGAACGAGATGCCGAAGGACCACTTCATCCGCCACCCGAATGGCAAGAACCTCTTCGACTATGCCGACGTCTGCATCGACGACTACAACCCCGTCGGCGACGCCGTGGTCCAGATCCCCGGCATGACGACGCCGATCGGCCCCGTCTCGAACGTGGTCGACTTCACGATCGCCCACCTGCTCGAGATCGAGACCTGCCGCCAGTGCGTCGAGCGCGGCATCGTGCCGCCCGTGTGGAACTCCGCCAACGCCCCCGGCGGCGACGAGAAGAACGCCGCCTATCTCGCGAAGTACCGTCCGCAGGTGAAGTGCCTGTAAGCTTGGAGCTTGGAGCTTAGAGCTCTAGAGGATTTTAAAACTGGACATCTTAACATCTTGCAAACAACGATAAGCTAACACCTAACAGCTGGAAGCTAAGACCTAAAAGCTCTAAGCTCTTAGCTTCAAGCTCTAAGCTGAAGGTTTCTCAAGGAGGTCTATGAAGAAGTCGATAATTGCTAGTGTTCTCATGGTCGCGCTGGCGGCCGTTGCAGGGAATGCGGTGAATCCGGACGCGGTGGAACTCGCGCCGATTCCGCTGCCGATTGAATTCACGAGCGACATGGACAAGCCCGTGGCGTTCGACGCGCAGACGGCGGTGACCCTCGAATGCGCCGATGCCGCGGGCGTGGCGTGGCTCAACCGCCATTTCGCCGAATGGTTCGGCAAGATGTCGCCGAAGGTCGTCGCGGGGACGACGGGGCTCGCGCTGCGTCCGGGCGACGAGGCGTATGCGATCGCCGTTGACGCGTCTGGCGTGAAGATCGCCGCGCGGACGCTTGCGGGCGTGCGGTGGGCGGCGTACACGCTGCGTCCGCTCGCGATCGCCAAGCGCGGCACGTTCAAGACGGAAGGGCGGATACTGCCGACCTTCACGGCGTCCGACGCGCCGATGCTGGGCTTCCGCTGCGTGCATCTGTGCTGGATTCCGCCGATGACGGGCGTTCAGATCGAGCGCGCGATCCGTCTCGCGGCGATGATGAAGTTCAACTACGTCATCCTCGAACCCTGGGGCATGTACAAGTCGGAGAAGAACCCGTGGTGGTGCTGGCCGGATGCGCAGATGACGAAGAGCGAAGTCCGCCGGATGGTGGCGGTCGCCCGCGATCTGGGCGTCACCATGATTCCGCAGATCAACGCCTACGGGCATGGCAGTTCGGCCCGAAGCTGCTCGATGAAGCACGCCATTCTCGACCTGCAGCCCGAATACGAGCCGCTGTTCGAGCCGGGCGGCTGGAACTGGTGTCTGACCAATCCGGAGACGCAGCGCGTGCTGCGCGAGCTCATCGCCGAGCTGCACGAGGACTTCGGCAATCCGCCGTTCTTCCACCTCGGCTGCGACGAAGCGCAACCGCCGAGCTGCCCGGAGTGCCGCAAGGCGCCGTACAACCAGCTGGTGTGTCAGCACATCGCCGGTCTCGTCGATTTCGTGAAGTCCCGCAACGCCCGTGCGATGATCTGGCACGACATGCTGCTCGACCGCGCCGATCCGCGCTGGAAGGATTTCGTGAAGCATGGCAGCGCCGAGACGGCGAAGCTTGCGGACATCCTTCCCAAGGACGTGATCATCTGCGATTGGGAGTACTCCTACGGCAACATGAAGGAGGTCCGCACGGACTGGCCCACGATCCAGTACTTCAAGGACAAGGGCTTCCCCGTGGCGACGTGTCCGTGGATGAACTTCCGCACGATGAAGCCGATGGCCGACTACGTGGCCAAGGCCGGCGGCTTCGGCTTCATTGAGACGACCTGGCACCATCTGCGCGGGTCGGACTGGGTGAACATGTACAAGAACGCCTCGGCGGCGGCCTGGGGCACGAGCGTGCCGAAGAGCGCGCCGATGTTCGACACCAACTTCGGTCTTCTGCTGCGCCTCGTCGGCCACGACATGAAGGTGACGGACCAGAAGGACACCGGACATCTCAACTACCAGATCCCCCCCGCCTGGTGGGTGGATAACAATTGAGCTTGGAGCTTGGAGCTTGGAGCTGGGAG
>JAUNMP010000121.1 GCA_030537465.1 bacterium | reverse complement strand
CCGAACCAGGTCGTTCCGATGCCGTGCGCCTGGGCGAGGAGGTCGAAGTACGCGCAGACCGCGTCGCAGTCGACCTGCGGCGTCACCGCCTTGGGGTCGCCATAGACGATCAGTACGTGCGGGGCCCCGCGGAAGATGGCGTCCGACTCCGGATTCTTCTGCCAGCTCTTCGTGATGTTCTGCAGCATCACCGGCAGCTTCTCCAGATTCGCCGCAAGGAGTTCCATCACCTTCTGGCGGCAGTCGGCCAACTTCTTCCTATCGTCGACGACCTTGAAGACGAGATGGCGGATGTTGCAGCCGGTCGGCACATATTTGAGCGTCTCGAGGAGATCCTCGATCTCGCCGCGCGGGATGTTCTCCTGCACGTACTGGCGGATCGAGCGCCGCGTCTTGAGCAGGTTCGCGACTTCGCCCGGCGGCGGAACGGCCATCAGCTCCGTCGGAAGGCAGTCGTCCGCCCCCACGCCGTTCAGCGTGATCGCGCCGCGCGGACACACCGCCACGCAGTGCTGGCAGTCGATGCAGCCGTCTTCCTTGCCCGCACGCACGACGGGCTTGCCGTTTTCCATCTTGAGGAGCCACATCGGGCAGTCCTTGGTGCACTTGCCGCAGCCGGTGCACGTCGCATTCACTTCAAACTTCATCGTGTTCTTCCTTCCTTATGCAATGACTTAGCGGAACAACAGGACCGTCCCCTTGGTCAGTCCCAGCTTAAGGTCGTGGCCGCTCTTGAAGACACTCCACACGCCACTTCCTGGAATGGAGACAGACGGCAACGTCCCCGTCACCTCGCCATCCACGGTGGCGATGACCATCGCCGCGCCCGCTGTCGGAAGCGCGTCCACGTTCACCAATTCAAAGGCCGCTCCCGCAGGGAAGGACAGATTGCCCGTCACGTGCATCTGGCCACCTGCTGCAACCTCCGCGCCGTCGATGATCCACGACTGGATCGACGTACTGCCCGAAATGCTTCCCAGTCCCTTGTAGGACGTGAAGGCATAGGCGCCGTCGCCGACGAAGACCGTCGCCCCTGCGGCAACCTCGATCGCCATCGGTTTCACATCAACGACGGGCCCATACCCTTCCGCGGACAGCGACAGCACCGCGCCGTTCGTCGGATTGACGAAGTCGACGTAGTCGTAGAAATTCGTCGAGACCGTCCTGTCCGCATTGAAGGCACCCTCGGGATTCCACACGAGACCGTGCTTGGCCGGCCAGGCATAGTTGGCGCCACACCCCGTGGCCCCCGCGCCGCCCGTGCCATTGTACGCCGCAATGTAGATGCGATGTGCGCCAGGCGAGACGGTCACCGTTCCGAATTTCGGCGTCGCCCATCCCGTCGCGTAAATCACCTGCTGGCCATCGATGACAACCTTGATACCGTCGTCCAGCACACCGGCGATGCACCAGGTCTGGTCCGTCTCGTTCGTGTTCCAGATGTAGCCCGAGTAGAAGACGTTCATGTTGTCCTTCCACGGCGATGACGCATCTTGATGGGTCACATAGAGATAGGCGAGCGAGGTCGAGACGGCCTCCCTATAGACCGGGGACAAATCGTACTCGACAATTCGAACGGTGCTCGTCGGGTGGGTATGGGCAGCCTCCCAGAGTCCGGGTCCGGACTGCGGCAGAATCAAAGTTCCCTCTTCCACCTTGATCGTCGACCCAATCGAGAACGAACTGTCCAGATCAAAGGTCCCAGGTCCCGTCTTCGTCAGCGAGGCTGCCGTCGAGGCCGAGGACACGTTCATGACACCGCCGCTCGTCGCCGTGATTGCGCCAAACGTCCAAGTACGACCGCCGCCATCCAGCGTACCACCCGTAATGGACAGGTCGAAGGTGGAGGATGGCAGCGCATGCTCGTTGCCGGCACGCAGCGTGCCGCCTTCAACCACGACCGGTCCCGTAAAGGAATTGGCGGCCGTCAGAGTCAATGCGCCCGCACCCTTCTTCGTGAATCCGCCCGTCACGTTGTCCGCCAGCGGCAGATTGTCGACGACGACGCGGTTCGTCCAGCCCGCGTACTCGATCGTCGCCTTCGCCCACGTGTAGTTGCATCCGGGCGAGACGATCTCGATGCCTGTCACAAGGCCGCTCTCCGAATCGAACACCGCGTGCGCCCAGGCGTTCGTGCCATCGCCTTCGATGGTGATATACGGAGATCCGATGTAGTTCCACGGCACGGAGAACGACGGCGGCAGAGGAATGGAGGCGACGCCCTTGCCGGTCGGCGCCGCGAGAGGCACGGACACCGAACAGTCCTTGCCCGCCGTGTCGATCGCCGCGCCATGCGAAAAGACGTTCACACGATCCGGCGCCACGGGGAAGAGCTCGCCCGCCTGGGCGGCGCGAAGCGTACCGCCATCGAAGTTCACAAAGGCCGAGTTTCCAGGATACTCCTGGAACGTCTGATTTCCCTTGCTCGTATTCACGACGTGGTTCACGTTCGTCATCTTCTGAACGATCTTCGTCTGCAGAACGCCGCCCCTGAGATTCAGCGCCGCATAGCTGTTCGTCTGCATCGCAAGGTCAATGGCACCGTCGCACGTCACCGTCGCATCGCCGTCGACGGTCAACACCGCATGAGATCCCTTGCCCGCCGTCGCCCAGACGCTCTTGCCGACCTGGATGTCCCGGGCACTGGCGAACGTACCTCCGCAGAAGTAGGCCTCGCCGCGGCCCCCGCCGGCGCCCAGCGAGAAGGCATCGCCAGCGACCTGGGCAGTTCCACCCTTCTGCACCCAGACGCCGCGGCCCCATCCGCCGTTTCCGAAAATCGTCCAGCCCGGCATGTACATGCTGCCGGCGAGCTCAAGATAGCCGAAACCGCCGCTTCCATTGTACATATCGCAGCTGCCGCCCGTACCAAAGCTCCTAAAGGACGCCCCCGCGCGGACGTAGAGCGCCGCCGCATCCGTCGAACCCAGTGCCGTACCCACGCAGATGCGCCCCGTCATGCAGGCTCCGCTCTGCAGATCGATAATAGCCCTGTGCTTCTTGTCGCTCGCTCCGCGCGTACGCCCCATGGTCATATAGTAGACCCCCGAAGGACTCGCATTCGACGTCATGAAACACCCGCCGTTCTCAACCACGATCTTCGCCGTCTCCGGCCAGGGCGCGCCCATGTAGGCATTGGTATGGCAATAGACGAGTGCGCCATTTGGAATGGTCATCGTCCCACCCGCCAGATCGAAGAACCGCACATGCATCTGCTCGCCTTCCGTCAGATTAACCGCGCCGCCCAGATTGATGAAGTCGCCCGTCGTCCAGTCGCCGCTCAGGCTCAGCGTTCCCGTACCACCATGACCGATTCCGATATTGGTCGTCACGTCCTCCGCGAAGGTCTTCGTCTGCCCGGCCTCGTTCCACATCACGACCGCAGCCCCCGCTCCCGTGGTCGTCGTCTTGGCCTTGAGGGCCTGATACTCCGCGTTGCTCCAGGCTCCCCCCGTTTCCGCATCGTCCCCGACATAGGCACAGAGCGCCGCATTCGCGCCCTTCAACTCGATAGCTCCATCCGTCTCACCATGCGGAACCGCCCCAGGCGTCGGCGCATACACGATGCCCGCGGAGCCGCTGATCGTCAGACCGCCCGTGAACGTGTTCGCCGTTCCGAGAAGCTTCAGCGTGCCCCCCGTAACGCCCGTGGCGTCAATGCCGCCGGCTCCCGTGATGTTCCCCGTGAACTTGATCGGCGTATACCGATAGTCCGAATAGATCTTCGCCTTGCCCGAAACGAGTTCCACCGGCCCCGTCCAGGTGTTGTAGGAGGGATCCGTTCCCGTCGAAACCGCCTGGACCGTGCTGCCGTTGTTCAGTACCAGCGTCCACGGCATCGGCAGGCGGGCTCCCTGGAAATAGAGAGTGGCGCCCGTGCCAATCGTCATCCGGTTCGACGAATCGCCGTTCAACCGAGTTGAGCTCTCAATATTGAATACGCCCTCTTCGACCATGATGTTTCCGGGATTCTGCACCGTGGCGGCCGTCAACGCGAAATAGCCGCGCGTCGTCAGCGTATACCCATTCATGTTGAACGTGCTCGAACGGACATCCAGCCGATAGCCACTGGCTTTCGCCGTCGTGTAGAGGCAATCACCAAGCATCGTCACCGTTGAAAAGCCCGGATACTGATCGTTCGCGACATTACGGACAACACCCATGTACTCGTTGCCGACCTTCATACCCTTGCCGATAATGGAGATTGGTTCGCCCGACACGAAGTCGTATTTATTCGCCCCCACTACGGAACCGTCGACCTCCAGCGTTGCGCCATCCGAAACAATCGTTCCCTTTGCGGACGTGCCGAACGGACCCAGGGACTTCACCCGCAGATAACCCTCCTCGACGCGCAGCTCGCCCGCCCATTTCGCCGCCTTTAGATTGGTGTTGATGATCAGACGGCCCGCACCGCGCTTGACGAGATCGACGCTCGTCCCGAGCGCAGCCACATCCTCAGCGCTCAACGTGACATCGGCGCCTGAAACCGTGATCACATAGGCCCCTGTTTCGACGTCAACGGAACCATTCGCCGCAGCATGGGCCGGGCCAACGGGCCAATGCAATCGCCCCCATTCCCCATTTGACGAATGAAAATGTTCTTTTCATCATGACCAACCTCCTGTCAGCTTGCCTTCAACCTACAAATCAGAATACGGGATGCTCGCAGTCGAGTCCGTCGAAGTAGTAGAACGTGTCGCCCTTCGGACGGATGTCCGTCAGCGTGCCCGTGTAGTGGCGCAGAATGCGCGGCGTATACGGACGCTTCTCGACCTCCTCGACGTTGACGTCGAGTCCAAGGCCCGGCTTGTCGCCGATGAGCAGATAGCCATCTTCGAACTTGACGTTCTCGTTCGTGACGAGCTTGCGGAACGACCCGTCCGTCAGCATCATCTCGTGGATGAGGAAGTTCGGCGTCGTCGCGGCGAGCTGCAGGATGGCCGCGTTCGAAATCGGCCCCGAGGGATTGTGGAAGCTCACAGGAACGTGGTTCGCCTCGCACATCGCCGCAACCTTCTTCGACTCCAGCATGCCGCAGTTGTGGAAGATGTCCGGCTGCGCGATGTCCACGCAGTTCTTGCGGAGGACGTCGTTCCACACGTACTTTCCGTAGAAGCGCTCGCCCGCGGCGATCGGCACGGCGCTGTGGTCGCGCACCCAGGCGAGGGAGTCGTTGTTGTCCGGCACAACCGGCTCCTCCATCAGCATCGGCTTGAACGGCGCAAGTTCCTTCGACGCCTGAACGGCCGTGTAGTGGTTGAAGCGCCCGTGGCACTCGATGAGAATCTCCATCTCCTGCCCCACCGCCTCGCGGACTGCGCCGACCACGGCGACGGCATGGTCCATCTCCGCACGCGTCAGCGTCATGTGCGCCTTGCCGAACGGATCCCACTTGAGCGCCTTGATGCCGAGCGCCTTCACCTTCTTCGCAGCTTCTGCGAACTGTTCAGGCTCACGGGCACCAACAAACCAGGCGTTCGCATACATCTTCACCTTGTCGCGCATCTTGCCCCCGAGAAGCGCATGCGTCGGCACGTTGTAGTACTTGCCGGCGATGTCCCACAGCGCAATCTCGATACCCGCCAGGGCGCTCATCATCACCGGACCGCCCTTCCAGTAGCTGTCGCGGTAGACCTCGAACAGAAGCCGTTCAATCTGGCGCGCGTCGCGCCCGACGATCAGTCGCTTGTAGTCGGCGACGCAGCCCTCGAGCGCCATCTCCTGCGTGCCGAGCGTTGCCTCGCCCCAGCCATAGAGCCCCTCGTCGGTTTCAACTTTGATGAACGCCCAGTTCGTCCGGAATGCGTCCAGCGTGTAGATCTTGATGTCCGTGATTTTCATTTGCACTTCCTAATGGCTTCGATGTGCGCGGCGGCAAGCGCCTTGATGCCTTCATAGTCCTCGGCCTTGACGAGGTCGGGGCGGAAGACGGTGATGCCGGTCCCCACGGCCAGAATGCCGCGGGAGAGGAACTCGGGAATCGTGTCGGGATTGACGCCGCCCGTCGCCATCAGCGGAATGTGCGGCAGAGGTCCCTTCAGATTCTGGATGTAGTGGTAGCCCAGATCGTCGGCGGGAAAGAGCTTGACGATGTCGGCGCCCAGCGCCCACGCCCGCTTGATCTCGCTCGGCGTCATTGCCCCGGGAATCGACGCCATGCCGAGGTGCTTCGTCTCGGCGATGACTTCAGGATCCGAATCAGGACTCACGATGAATTCGGCCCCCGCGTCGTGCGCGGCGCGGACCTCCTCCACGCTCAGCACCGTGCCCGCGCCGATTTTCATCGTCTCGCCAAACACAGCCTTGAGCGCGGCGATCTTCTCCGCGTTCTCGGCCGCACAGTTGGCGATCCGGTGGTCGAAGGTCGACTCGAACACCGTCACCCCCGCCTCACGAATCGCCGCCACGCCCTTCACCAGCACGTCCTTCGGCACACCGCGCGCCAGCACCATCAACCGCGTCTTCTTCAGTTCTTCAACAACATTCATCTTCAGCCCTCGTCCTTCTCAACCCTCTCAACCTTCCCACCCTTCTCTACCCTCGCTGCTCATTCCTTGATCACGAGCGACCGCTCCGTCAACACCACCGGCGCGTCGTAGAACGGCACGTTCTCGAAGAGTCCGCCCTTCGCATTCCAGTTGATGAACATGCGCTTGGGCACTTCGTAGATTGCCCCCGTGACCATGTCGATCCAGACGGGATCCTTGAACTCGACGCCGCGCACTTCCAGCGTCGTACGACGGACGACGTTCTCGTTCAACGGGTGGTTCGCAGCATCCCAGAAGGCGACGAGCGGAATGCCTGTTTCCTTCTGCTTGAATGTATAGATGACGAGTCCATCGGCCTTTTCCCCATTCACGAGCCTGGCGAAGAATTTCGTAGGCTCAATCGTTGCGTCGAACAGCGTGGCGACATTCTGCACCGTGTAGTAGGCGCTCTTCACCTTTGTGACCTCGAGCTGGTCGTTGCACTTCACGAGTCCCATGCGCTTCATGAAACGGTCCGGACGCGTCCGCACCCAGTATTTGGGGATGTGACGGCAATATCGTTCGGGGAAGTCGTAGCACGGATCGTACATCGTGAAGACGAGCGAGTCGAAGTCATGTCCGAGGTCGCCGATCAGGCGACGGGCATTCCACTTGGACTGTGTCAGCTCGGAGTTCCACTTCAAGGAGGAGATCGACGCCGAGAAATGCGGGTCGCTCGTCGCGCCCGATTCGCCGTTCCAGATGCGCAGGTTTGGCGCCTCCTGGCGGACATAGGCCGCCCAGGCGTCAGCCGATTTCGCATAGTACGTGTCGGGATTCGGCGAATAGTCGTGCATGATGACCCAGTGGAAAAGCTTCATCGCATCCTGCTCCTTGAAGATCTTGAAGCAGGCCTTTGTGTACTTCAGGTCCGGCCAGCTGATCACCAGCATGCCGATTTTCGCGTCGGGGATATGCTTCTTGATGATGCGCGCCGTGCGGATGTTGTTCTCGGCCACGGTCTCCGGACCATTGACGCCGCCGTTCGAGGGTTCGTTCCAGCAGGCCCAGTTCTTGACCTGCGGATAGCGCTTCACAAGCTGCTCGACATAGTTGTCCCAGGCCTTGAGTGCGACCTCGCCCTGCGGCATGCCATCCGAAAGCGACGCGCCGCCCGCGCCGGGATAGGCGGGATTGCCGTAGCTCGTTTCAAGCAGCGGTTCCATGCCGTTCTCGATGAGCCAGTTCACCTGGCGGTCCAGCCAGCCCCAATTCCACTTGCCCGGCTCTGGCTCGAGCTTCGCCCAGCCGGCATGCAGACGTACACGCGCCAGACCGAGCGGCGGCATGTACTCTTTGAAATTCTCGAAGTCACCGTATTCACGCGGCAGCATCTCGCAGCCCAGCGCCAGACGCGATGGGCCAATCTCCTTCGCCGAGCGCGGCACGAGCGTGCCAATCCGGTCCAACTGCGGATCGAGCGTCGTCTGCACGCGGTCGTGCGCCTCGTCGATCATCGGCTTCGCCCAAATCGCCATCGGCACCAGGGCCGCCAGAATCAAAGTCTTCTTCATTTACGTTTCCTTTCCATCATTTCACAAGGCAGTTGCTCCAGACTAAAAGCTGAAAGCTATTTCTTCTCCCAGTACTTCACGTTGTACGGATCATTTGCGATCCAATCCTTGTTGTACTTGAGAAGGCACACGCCGATGCCGCTGTCCACGGGCAGCTCCACGCCCGTGATGGTGCGCGCCTCGTCCGAGCAGAGGAAGCGCACGGCGGCGGCGATTTCCTCCGGGGAGGACTCCTTGCCCGCCGGATAGCGGTCGCGACGTTCCTGCACCTGCTCGGGAGTGAGGGGGTCCCAGCGATCCGTCCGGATCGCGCCAGCGAGAATCGCGTTCGCCGTGATGCCCTTGCAGCCGAGTTCGACGGCGAGCGAGCGGACCATGCCGCTCAGCGCAGATTTCGAGATCGTATAGCAGATGCGTCCCGGCACGGACTTCGCCGCGTGGCAGCTCGAGATGAAGACGATCGATCCACCGTCCTTCATCAGCTTCACCGCCTCCTGCGTGCAGAAGAACGGCGCCCGCGTGTTGGCGTTGAGAACGGCATCGTATTCCTCCGGTGACGTCGAGAGGATCGAGAGTCCCACCCCGAGATGCGCCGCGCAGTTGACGAAGGCGTCCACACGACCGAACCTCTGCGCCACCTGGGCGAAGGCCGCACGGATGTCCTCGACCCTTGCGGGATCCATGCCCACGCCCATGGTCTCGATGCCGGGATGGGAGGAGACGATCTCCATCGCGGCCTGTTCGGCCGCGGCTCCATCGCGGCTCGTCACCACCACGTTCCAGCCTTCCGCGGCAAACCGCTCGGCAATCGCCCGTCCGGTATTCTTCACCGCCCCCGTCACAAACAGAACCTTGTTCATCTCACTTCTCCACTCTATACTTCCGGAACAGGAAGCAATACGAATACAGCATTGCGGCAGCGGCGAGAAGCAACAAGCCCGCCAATGCCGAAAAACCAAGCTCAAAACCCTTCACTCCCCACCGATGCCCCAGGAAGCCAAAGAGCAGCGGTGCAAACGCGCCGATCAGGTATGCAAACATATTGAGGAATCCGACCGCCGACGAACGGACATCCGCCGGAACAACGTCGAAGATGGACGTGAAGGTGTTCGACTGGAAAAGTCCACGGACGATTCCCCAGCCAATCAGCATCGTCCAGACAAGCCCCACCGTAGGCGCAAACCCAAAGAGGACAAAGAGCGGCGCGCCAATCAGGAATGATCCGATCTGAAGTCCCAGACGGAACCGCGGATATCTACGGACGAAGAAATCTGTCACGAATCCCGCCCCCAGAACCGTCAACATCGCGGCCAGATTCGGACCGAACATCACACCCTTCGCCACCGTCCCGACGTCGAGATTGAACTTCTGGGCAACAAACGCCGGCGCCCAGCTCATACAGGCATTCGCGCAGAAGACGAGCGCCACATAGCCCGATCCGGCGCAAAGCGCAGCGGGATTGCCAAAGAAGGCCTTCATACCGGCCTTGTAGTCCTTCTTCTGACCTCCGTCCGCACGACGCGCATCTTTCCAGAACACACACGCGAAGGCCACGCCCACCAACACCGTGCCAGCCCCAAACAGGTAATAGACCCATCGCCAGCTACCAAAATGGGCGAGGATGACGGCCACAAGCGCACCCGATGTGAGCATCCCCGTGTACATTGCCGCCTGGTGGAGGGACAACGCCGTTGTGCGCGTGGTCTTGTGCTCATCGGCCATCAGAGCATAGGCAGAGGGCCCATAGAACGTCTGGATCACGGTGCAGCCGATACAGCGCAGAAGAAGGAACCCTATCAGTCCGCCTGCAAAACCCGTGCAGAACGTCAGCGTGCCCCAGCCGAGGATCGCAATGGCGATGATGCGCGTCCGAGACAGCCGATCGCCGAGGATTCCGGCGAACGGCATCATCAGCGCCAGAACCCAGTACATCGCCGTGTCGATCGAGCCAATCAGCACACGATTGAGTCCCGTCTCCTTCTGGATCAACGGCACCAGCAAACCGAACAGCTGCCGATCCGACATGTAGAAGAAGAAGGCCGCGCACAGAAAGGCCAATGTAATCCATTTCCGCATGGACGATCCCTTTGAAGTGGAATTAGCCTCAGTTGGACCTCAGATGCGATTTCCGCCACGCGGCCGCCTTCCGGCGCTGTTCCTCGGTCACGCCCTGCATCCGGACCTTGAGTCCCTGCATGTAGCTCTGGTACCTCGTCAGCATCAGGTTGAGGAGGAAGACATGGTCCGGCACCTTGTCCTTGGGCATGTCGGGAAGCGAATACTTCCCCTTCGTGTACTTGTAGAGCCCCTTGCCCGTCCGAAGCCTGCCGGCCGAATTCTCCCCGTCGTTGAAGGCTTCGTTGATCTTGTGCATGCCGTCGAGGATCTTCTCCATCGCCGCGACGACGGCGAGGTCCTTCTCCATGATCGCCACGACCCGGGGGTTCCGGTTGGCCCGCTCGACGGCCGCCTGCGCCGCCTGCCGGTACTGGGCAACGTCCTCGTTCTTGAACTTCTCCGCCGCCTTCGACCATTCCTCGGCCGTCGCCGGCGGCAGGGCGTCGCCATGCGTCTTCACCGCGCCGAGCTGGTTGAGGAAGTAGGAGTCGAGGCGCAGCTGCCGCGTGTTTTCATCAATCTGATAGTAATAGTAGAATGTCTGCCGGTCGACCTTGCAGTAGTCGAGGACATCGGACCACTTCCCCCCTTCGGGGTGCTCCTTCCTGAAGGCCGGCGTTCCGCTGGCGAGCTTGTACATGATGTCGTCGAAGATCCGAAGCCCCGCGGAGGCCTCCGCCCCGACCTTGCGGTAGAACTCCAGCTGGCTGACCATCTGCGCGGGACGGTCGAACAGGACGATCTGCGCCTTGCGCAGGAGCGTATGCAGCTTCAACCGCATGTGGCCTTCGACCAGATAGCGCGCCCAGTCGTTGTAGTCCTTCATCGCCGCCTCGTTCTTCGCGCCGTCCAGGACGAAGCGCGGCTGCAGCCCGTGCAGGGGATCGAGCCCAAGATAGGCGACCATGGCCCCAAGGGCGGATTTCTGGTCCGAAAGCGGCTTTGCGAAGAAACGCTCCGCCAGCATGCGGTCCCGCAGGGTGATCTCGTTCTGGAAGAGGGCGTCCACCTCCTTGGAGGTCATACGCGCCTCTGAGGCGTCGACGGAAATCGGCGACGTGATCTCCGTCTTTGCCTTGGAATGGTGTCCAGCCGCAACAGTGCCGAGGGTCGTCAGCGCGACCACGCCCAGAGAGAAAAGTTTTCCGTTCATGACATCACCTTTCGTTTTGGCGTTCCCTGCGGATCAGAACCGCGGCGCATAGTCCTCGACATACCAGCGGCCATTGCCCCAGCGCACGAGCTTGTGCGGATGCGGGGAGCCGACCTGCTTGCCATTCTCGTCGATCGCCGTGGTCTCGACGATCGCCCACTCCTGACGTACGCCGTTCGCCTTCTCGAGCTTCGCCTTCTCCTCATCGTCCAGGAAGAAATCGTTGTGACGGTCGGCACGATCGAATCCCTTGGCCGTGACGATCTTCGCCTTCCCGATCTTCACGTGCACGTATTCCCGATGGAAGCGCTCCTGGTGGAGCTCCCAGTGGTAGTGGATCTGCGAGAACGCCGTCGGAACCTGCGGACGAAGCTGCCGCGTGCCGGGTACAAACGGGTCGTTGAACCCTTCGCGCCGCCGCTTGTCGATACAATCGAAATAAAGCCAGAAGTTCTTCTCCTTGATCGCGGTCACGAAGCAGTTCATGACCTCCTCGGGCGAGGCGTTCTCGGGGATTTCCTTGATCGTGTACCAGCCTTCCTTGATCTTCGTCACCGTCTCCTCCGCCACATAGCGACCGGAGCTCGGCGCCTCGGCGTCGTAGTACGAGACCAGACACCCAGGAACCTTGAGCGCAATCGGCTCGACGACCCACCCGAACTCGAAGTTGCCAACCGTGGATTTCATGCCATTCGGGTTCTCGGCCGTCACTCCGGTAATCCGTCCGAGCACGGTCCACTGCTGGACCTCGAGCATGGAGCTGTCGACCTCGTTGCGGTAGCGTTTCGCGGCCTCGTAGGGGCCCAGCCACTGCCGTCCGTTGAGCTTCACGAAATAATACCCCTCCGACGGCTTGCCGCAGGCGATGTACTCGCCGGACCCGCCGTAGAACTGGTTCGCGGGGTATGCGACCGAATCCAGCACCACCAGCTTGCCCTTGACGGCGTCCAGAGGGACCTCCGTGACGTCAGGTGACGGCCAGGCTTGCTCCAGATAGTTGGTTCCGCCAGAGGCAATGAGGGAATTCCAGTATTTCTCGGATTCCTCCCAGACGGTCTTCCGCAATTCCTGCTCGTTTCGCTTGTACTGCGTCCACGCCGGATCAACCTGATCTTCAACCTTGCCGAGGCTGAGCATGAGCGCCTTTTTCGCCCGCGCGAAGAGCGCCTGCACACGAGGATCGTCCGGAGCCTCTTCGACTAGCGACTTCACGCGGTCGAGCGCATCGGTCTTGTAGTGCCACACCGCCTTCTCGCCGCCACGTTGGCGCGCGACTTCCTTCTCGAAATCCACCAGACAAATATCCGCCCGCCGAATCCGAGCCTCGATATTCGACGAATAGGGTGAAACAGTCCTTGTCTGGGCCACGGCCCCGACCACTGTCATGGCCACGGCGATAACCAAAGGAAATTTTTCTAGACGGGAAAACATAGCAAGTCCCTTTCTTGTGGCGCCATCTTTTCAGAATTTCGACTTGTACTATACCAAATTCTGCCAAAATCAGTCAATAAGTGCCCATATCCCCTCATTCGGCAGACGGTGCATGTTCCGCAGAGAAGTCTTCGTCCGCCTGCTTGTTGAAACGCATCATCAGATTGATCTCCTTTGGATCGTACGGGCGTAGGGACGGACGCAGCAGGTCGTGGAACCATTTCGTCAAGTCATACTCGTTCGCGCGGGGATCGCCCTTGTCGACCTGTGCCCACATGCTCTCCCACGGCTCGTAGGTCTGGTACTTGCCCGCGACAAAGCCCCAGTTGATCGCCCCGATTTTCTCGAGATACATCAGCGGGTAGTTGTCGAAGACGTCATTGTGCTTGATGCGTGCGAGCCACTCGGTATTGACGAGGGGACGCCCATAGTGGCGCTTCAGTTTGCCGATGAGGCGCACGTGGTCCTCAAACTTCGAGTAGCAATGGTAGGAAACAATGTCCGAGAGCTGGCCGGCGAGGATCTGCGCCTTATTGGAGCCCTTCTCGCTGATGCCGTAATCTCCCGCCCAGAGATCTGCGGCGAGCGGATGAATGGGGTCGATCCTCCAGGCGAGCTGGAACATCTCGCGCAACGGCTCCACGCTTGCCGTACCACGGCGGGAGTTGCCGGGCTCGTTCCAGACGTTCCAGAAGAGAATGCGCGAATCCGTGCGGTACTTCACAAGCAGTTCCTCGCACATCTTGTAGAACTTCGGCTTCAGCTCGGGATCGTCCACCTGGGAGTACCCCATCTGGCCCGGGAAACTTCCATGCTGGCTCTGCTTGCGTCCGCCATGGTAGCCGATATCGCACGGCTGCGGGCCCGGTTTCGGGAGCTGCCAGATTTGCCTGGGGCGCATGCAGTCATTGCCAAGAACGACAATCGCACGCATCTTGTGCGTGTCGAGGATCTGGAGCGCCAGCTCAAAGCGCTCCATGAAGCCATCGTGGTCGGCAAGCCAGATGCCGAACCCCTGAAGCTCCACGAGAATGCGCATCGTGTTGAAACCAATCTTCTCGCCCACAGCGAGCTCGCGGTCCATCTCCTCGAAATGCTCCTTGGCGCCGAGCGCCTGCCACTGGTCTGCGCGGTTCGCGCAGCTGGCGGGCATATAGTTGCAGCCGCGGATCCAGGGCTGTTTGTCGTACCATTTCCAAGCCTGTTCCTTCGTCCAGGGCCCCGTACGTTCGGCCCACACGCCGCACGCCGTGCACAACACGGCAATCGCAGACAGCAACTTCTTCATCAGATGAGTCCTTTCAGATAGTTGA
>JAUNMP010000120.1 GCA_030537465.1 bacterium | reverse complement strand
GGACTTGTCGCTTGTCGACCGCGTCAAACGCCGAATCATCAAACTCTATCGTGAGGATATCGACAAGCACGCCGGGAGACATGCACGAAAAGTGAAGCTTGTCTTTGACGGCATTCCGTCGCAGTTGAACGACCATGACAAAAAATTCCGCCTTGCCGCGCTTGAATCGGATGCGAGGATGCGGACTTATGAGGATTCGTTCCTCTGGTTGAGGGAGGCAATGGTCGCCAATGTCTGTTTCAATTCGACGGAACCGAATGTCGGACTTGCCATGAGCACGGATCATACGACGCTGAAGTGTTATTTGCTCGATACCGGGCTTCTTGTCAGCTTGGCCTTTTCCGAACGGATTCTTGTCGCTGAGCAGATTCATTCGCGCATTCTTTCGAAGTCGCTGGAATTCAACTCCGGCATGCTGATTGAGAATGTCGTCGCGCAGATGCTGACGGCATCCGGGCACGCGCTTCTGTTTTTTGCGAGAAGCGATTCGAAGACGCGAAAAAATACGATGGAAATCGACTTCCTGATTGATAAGCCCGTCCTGACGCGTCGCAAGAACATCGTGCCACTGGAGGTGAAGTCCTCTCGTAAGTATGATCATGTCTCACTTGACAAGTTCATAGCCAGATATCAAACCTGCCTTGCGACACCGATTGTCTTGCACACGAAGGACCTGAAAACTCAAAATGGAATCGTCTATCTTCCGCTCTACATGACACCTTGCCTTTAAGATTCGGCGGGGACAGACCCTCGCGGAGGAATATTCAGACATCGTAATCGGGACGTCTCGCCCCAGCATGGGTCGCGAATGAATTGCCCCCTGCCTGCCTGTGGCGGACGCGCGGGACGCGCGTCCCGCGTGACCGAGGGTTTGACAACCGCAGAACTGAAGAATTGTTGGTTGATATTTGCTAAAACACCATCTCTCCGCCCCGAATGTTCAACTTGCCACTTGCCTTCTGGTCGGATAAATGAAATAATGGGGGCACAAGATTTCCTCGTGGTGCGAGGGTGTCGGAGTTTGAGAAGAGAGAAAGGTTGAATGGCGATGAGCGGGATGCGGAACTTGGGAAGAATTGGACGTTGGCTTTGTCTTCCAGTTGCCTTGGTGGCAAGTGCTGTTGCCTGTGCCGAGGATCGTGTCGTCGGACCAGATGAGACGGTGGTGCTCAATGCGCTGCCGGACGAGTTTCTGGCGACGGTCACGAACGTCATCCGCGTGACGGCGGGGGCGACGCTGAAGGTGGGGGCGAATGGACAGTCGTTTCCCGCAGCGGGCACGGCCGGCTTCACCGTCGTGCATGGCTACAGTTTCCCGTTTGATGCCAACTGGCCCGCGGTGGGGACGTCGGAGACCGATGCGCTGGCGCTGTTCAAATATTCCGAAATCAGGGAGGTCGAGCAGACGCCGGGACGCGTGAAACTGTATCAGACGGGCGTGACGGAGCGTCAGTTCGACCTCTATGCCGCCAAGTGGGCCGTCGCCTCGGATCTGACCGTCAGCCTGTTCGAGCACATCGCCTCGGATGTTCTCGTGATTCTCGACGGCACGGTCGTCTTCTCGGATGTCCAGTGGAACTGCGAGACGGCGAAGAAGGACATTCCGCTCGCCGTCGGCGAGCATACGCTGGTCATCGTCGTCGCCACGCAGGGGAAGGACAACTGCACGCCGAAGAAGGGGAACACCAACCGCAACGATGAGGGACGGTATGGCCATGCGAATGCCCAGCAGGTGCCAGGCCTCGTTTACAATGTCTCCAATGCCGATTTGAGGTTGGACAATATGAAGACGGGCGTTGCGGGTGTCGCGGGGACGAAGTTTTTTGAGAACGTCGAGGGGAGGCGCCGTTCTCCGTCTATGTTCCGGAAGCCCTGAAGCCGGAAAACGCACCCCAGGTGCCGTTCGTGCTGATGCCGCGCCTGCTGATCGACGGCGGCGAGGCGACCGGAGGAGAGGTGACGCTTGATCTGACGGGTATGGCGGCGGTGGCCAACGACTTCCGCATCCATGGCGGTCTGCAGGCGACGAACGGCGCGACGCTCGTCGTCAAAGGCGGGAACTCGATCCGGTGCGGCGGCTATGCGGATAGTAAAGGCAAGCACTGGACGTTCTTTGGCGCTCCCGTCGTTTTCCGCCATGCCGATGGATCCGACAATACGACTGGTACGGTGGCGTTCGAGACGTATGCCACGGTGCTGACGGTTCCCCCGCGGTTCACGATTGCAGAGAACACGCAGCTCGCGCTGATGGGAACCCACGTGCTGGGCGACGGGGACGTGGTGTTGTCCAACTACGACGTCCAGCTCCAGTCCGCGGAGGCCGTGGCCGAGGGCCGCACGCTGACGGTTGGCGCGGGGCGGACGTTGAGCCTGAAGCCCTGCACCATCGACCCCTCCGATCCGTGGCAGTGGTATGGCGTGAGATCGTCCCTCACGAACAACATTGTCCTCGGCGGCGTCGGCTCCCAGTTGAGCCTGCCGAACGTGTTGCCGCTGGATGTCTGGGGCGATGTGTCCGGACAGGGCGAGATCATCGCCGAATACGAATCCGTCAGTTCGCGCAGCGATGCGGTCACGACCTTCCACGGCGCGAGTACGTTCGAGGGGACGATAATCGCGAAGAAGGGGTGCGTGGTGTTCTGCCAGGCGACGCCCGGCGCGGCGGGGAATGCGGTTGTGCTGGGTACGTCCGTGGATAAGAACTGGGACGACACGCATCACCAGCATTTTGGTTCGGTTCGATTGACGTCTCCCGAGGCGACGATCGCCCGTGTCGAGGCTTCATCCAAATCCTATACCGAAACCGTGAATGGCGAGAAGGTCGAGAAGGTCAACGAGGACGCAACGGTCTATGTGGCGACCAATCAGTTGATGCGGATTGGTACCTGGAGTGGTGTAGGGCGCGTCAAGAGCGACGAAACGAATGCCACGGGGCCGTGCAGCGAGGCGGAGATCGACGTGGTGGACACGAATGCGCTTGTACGCGTGCTGCTCCGCAAGAAGTTCGCCGTGGGGACGATGTGCGCGGGATCGACGGCACGTCTCATTCCCGATTGCGTCCGCGTCGACGTGGACCGAATGGAAGGCGGTGCGCAGGTCATCGTCCAGGGGCAGACGGCGACGACGATTGGAGAAGCTTCGCGCGGCGAGCTGGTTCTCCGCACGACGGAGACGATTCCCCTGACGGTCAACCGCCTCGGGCGACTGACGTTCGAGTCCGCGGCCACGGTCGTCGTGACGGAGGGCGCCATCCAGACGCTGGCCGGCGCGGGCACGCTGATCGTCTCGAACGGGACGGTGCGTCTCGCGAACATCGCGCCGACCGTGAACGTGAAACTGGTGGACGGCGGGCGCGTCGTCTATGCCGTCGAGGCGGTGCCGGGGGCCTACGATCTGGGCGACGACATCAATCCGGCGCTCTGGCTTGACGCCGATGCGTCGGCCGACTGCTTCCGTCAGCTCTCCTTCAAGGGACATCCGAACGTTGTCTACACGAATGATTCGGTTGTCGTCGACCAGTGGTTCGACGTGCGGCCGGGCCAGCGGACGCTCTACGGGTTCAATCGCCGCTGCGACGGGACGGACGAACTGCATCAGCAGGTCTATCCGTATCTGCTGACGAATTCCTGCAATGGCCGGACGACGATGCAGTTCGACCGTTATGCGAACATGGTTTCCGGAGAGTGGGGGTATCCCTGGGACGCGGCCGGGCAGACTTCGCGGGCTGGACGCCGGATGCCGCTGAATGCACCGATTTCGGCCAAATACGCCATACTGGTGTTCGGGTCCGAAAATGGCGGCGGCACGTCCGTGCTCGGCGGCTGGAATGTGACGGACGGAACGGTTCAGTACAAGACGCCGGGCGCGTTGCCGCGATTCTCGGACGACTACTACACCACGGACGCTCTGGATTGGCAGAAAGGCAAGACCCGCAAGGTCGCCACCGACTGGCGCCAGCCGATTTTCGCCGAGTCGCGGCCGACCTGGGTGGACGGCGCGTCGGTCGATCCCACGACGACGGGCTTCAACGGCCGGTATCAGATCCTCTCGTTCCAGCTGGCGGAGGACGGTTCCGCCGTGCCGGTCCAGTGTCTGGGCGCCTGCGGCAAGGACATCAAGGATTCCGCGGGGCAGATCTACGGCGAAGTGCTCGTCTTCACGAACGTGCTGACGGACGTGCAGCGGCAGCGTGTCGAACGCTACCTTTCGAAGAAATGGGGCATCCCCCTTGTCGGCGGTTCGGCCGCCGTGGCGTCCCCCGTGACGATCGACGTCGTGCCCGGAACCTCGGTCGAGCTTGAAGATGGCGGCGCGGGCGAAATCGCCTTTGCGGGGTCGGCGACGCTGTCGGTGGCGGGGCGCCATGTCGCAACGGGCGTCCATCTGGGCGAGGTGGCGCTGGCGGATGGCTGGCTGGAGATACCCGCGTTGAAGCTGCCATGGGATGAATCGGACGTCGCCGCGACGAAGGACGCCCAAATGGGCTGGTACGATCCCGACGATGCGACGCGCTACCTCGACCGGACGATTGCCGGCGACACCCGTCCTCTGGCGGTCGACACGCTCTTCTCGAAGTTCAGCGGCACGACGCGCGACACCTATCAGAACACGACGGCCTTTCTGCACGGCTTCCTGGGCCAGGCGGATTACGCGACGGCAGATGCGAACAACAAGGCCGACCGCCGTCCCTGGCGCGCGACGGGCGCCCGCGGAAGCGGTCCGTCCCGCACCTGGCTCGACTTCACGGTCTACCCTGACAACGACCGGAGCGGCAACTGCCTGCGCTTCAAGAACGTCTGGAGCCAGACGACTGAATTGGGCAACGCGACACGTGCGAACCAGAACTTCCGCACGGCGTTCGTCGTGACGGACACGTCGAAGGGTGGCGGCAACGTACTCTGTGAAGCGAGTGGCGGCAATATGACGCCGACGAAGGAGCGCAGCGGCTACAACGTCAATGCGCCGATCTGGGCCTCCGGCTCGCGTCCCGCGATCACGGACGGCAAGACCTATCTCGACGGCGTCGAAGTCAATGGAACGACGCAGGGGTACACGGGGCGTCCCGAACTTCTGACGGTCGCGGCAACGGCGGACGTGCTTCTCTCCGCCGTGGGCTACTATAACGGGAAGGCCGCGGACAAGACGCTCGAGCATAGCTACGAAATCGTCGGCGAGATGCTCTTCTTCAAGACGGAGCTCGACGATGCGACCCGGACCGGCGTGGAGTCCTACCTGATGAAGAAATGGCTCGGGAAGGCTCCGCCCGGCTACGTGGACTGGCGTGCGGCGACGGTGACGGGTTCGGGTACGGTGGCGGCGCCATCTCCGGCCTATCTGCCGAAGTTCGATGCGGACTTCACGGGAACCGTTTCGCTGACGAACGCGGTTCTGTCCTTTGCGCTGGACGACACGGGCGTGGTGACGAACGCGATCAGCCTGCCGGCTGGCGTGACGATGGCGCTGCCCGCCACGGGAACGATCAACGTCGTCGGGACGGGGAAGGTCAAGGGCTCCACGCTGATCGACGCGGGGACGGTCGAGATGGGCGAACTCGTGAAGGGCGTGCCGACGGGATGGACGCTCAACCTCGCGCCCGCATGCGAAGGCGTGCAGCTGAAGATCGAGGGTGGAAAGCTCAAACTCGCCCGTCCAGGCGGTCTGACGATTCTGATTCGGTAATCATTGACCCTGTATGAAGCGGTCGGGAGACCGCTTCCCCATTTGGGTTCTCTCCGTACTATGAAAAATACAACTCTGAGTGGAACGCCGGAAGCGGGCGGTCTGAGGCGTGGGGCTCTGCTCTGCATTCGATTCCTGATCGTTCTCTCTGCCCTGGCCCTGGCGTTGTCGGTCGGCGCCGCCGATCCGACGGGATGCCCCGACTTTACCGTTGAACTGCCGCGCGACCGGAAGGATGCGCCGGTCGTGAGGGCTGCGGATTACGGATTTTCGACGGGGACGAGCAACAATGCCGCGGCCGTCTGCCGGGCGCTCACGGCGGCGAAGCGACTGGGGGCGAAACGGGTCGAACTTGCCGCGGGGACGTATTTCTGCCACGATGCGCAGGGCATCCTGCTGGACGGTCTGGAGGACTTCACGCTTGACGGCCGCGGTGCGCGGCTTCTGTTTGCGCGCCCGAGCAAGATTGCCGAAGAGCAGTCGTCGCTCGATCCCCTGGGGGCCAACGTGATCGTCCGCGACTGCCGGCGGGTCTGGATCGGGAACTTCTCGATGGATTGGGACTGGGCGTCCGATCCGATCGGCGTCTGGGTTCGGCTGCTGGAGAAGCATCTTGACGAGGCGGACAATGCCTCGTACGTCGATTTCGAGCTGATGGACCTCGCCCGCCATCCGAAATATCCGGCGCGCGTGCCCGTGCTTCAGATCTATGCGTCCGACCGTACGCCGTCCGGGGCCTGTGTGGCGATTCCCGGCAAAAGCGTCTGGCATGGCGCGGCACAAGGCCATTTCGGGGCGAAAAGCGAATGGCTCGCGCCGAATCGGCTGCGCGTCTGGCCGTGCGTGGCCCAGCCGGGCGAACACCAGTGCGCGGCCGACCTCAAGCGCTATTCTCCCGCCGCCAACCGTCAGGCCGTCGGACGGTTTGACGTGGGCGGGACGTATGTCCTGACGCACTATTACTACGGGAAGAACGCCTTCAATCTCATTTCCAGCCGCGACCTGACCCTGAAGGACATTGTCGTCGACTCGTGCCGCGGCTTCGGCGTGGAGGTTTCCGGCACGCAGTGTCTGACCGACTTCGTCAACGTGCGCTTCGCGCCGTCCGAGGGAACGCGACATCCGTTCAGCTGTTCGGCGGACGGTTTTCACGTCGTTCAATCGCGTGGACGCTTCCGCTTCATCGGCTGCGAATGGGCCGCCTGTCAGGACGACTTCGTCAACCTGCACGACCGCACGACGATCGCCTGGCCGGACGGCACGGACGCGCTGGAGGTCGTGAACACGCGCGGCGTGGCCTATTTCGGGGCGGTTGTCGGGGATGAAGTCGAGCTCCGGGAGTCCGACTATGCCGCGACGGGCTGGCGCGGCAGGATCACGGCGATCACGGGGGAGCGTCTGACGTTCGACCGTCCCGTTCCGCAGCCCAGGGGAACGTGTTTCGTGGTGATCAACCGCTCCTTTTCGACCAACGACTACCTCTTTCGCGACTGCGTCTTTCGTGATTCCGGTACGAGCCGCTGCATCGTCACGGGCGAGAATGTCACGATCGAGAACTGCCGGTTCGAACGGATGATGCGTGAGCCGTTGCGGATGTCGGTGTCGTATACGCCGAACGTGTGGTGCGAAGGGGCGCTCCTGCGCAATGTCGTTGTGCGCGGCTGTACGTTCCGCGACTGTTTCGCGCAGGCCAGCGGGGCCCGTCAGAGTCAGCAGATCTTCATCGGCGGACGGATTCCCTGGAAGGGCGACCCGGTCATGAAGCAGGTTCCCATCGCCAACGAACGCTTTCGCGCCGTGTGGGAGAAAGAGCTGGCGAAGGGGCTCCGTCCCCATTTCGATCGCGCGGCGATCTCCGGCTTCCTCGTCGAAAGCAACCGCTTCGTGAATGTTCCTGGCTACGTGCTCGTTTCCCCGAATGGCCATGACGTGGTCTTTCGCGAAAATCAGATTGTGCGCGAAGGCGAACCAGTCCATCGGCCTTTCGACTACGCCGGTCGGAATCAGCTGCCGGTAAAGTAGTGCTTGCTCCTCTTTTCGCGTGGTAGGGCGGGCAGACCCCTGCCCGCCGCGGCCGCGAAGGGTCTCGCGGCCCTACCGCCTTACTATATTTCGTCGTTAGAGTAATCGTAATGCCACAAATCGTGTGGCGAACATTGATCCTTTTGAAGTTATCCTGTTGGGTGCCATTGACGCGCGTATGTTGCGTATGGTATGATGTCCGCGTTGATGTTGGTTCACCATGTTCATGTGGGTGTCGTGAACTCAGACTTCAGGTCAAATCATCGTAGAACGGGGTACAAGATGGGAATTGCGAGCAGGTTTTTCTGTACTGTGGCGTTCGGTTGCGTCTTCTATTGCGGGGCGGCGACCGAGATTTTCGTGGACTGCACGCGGCCGGACGACTCGGGCGACGGCTTGACGCGCGAAACCGCGAAGCGGACAATCCAGGCGGCGGTGGATGCGACTTCAAACGGCACGTCCGCTTCGCGCAATCTCATCACCGTGCTGCCGGGCGACTATGAGGAGGGAGGAGTCAAGGTCGACGCCGACAACGTCCTCAGCCGCGTCTCGTTCAAGGGGAAGAAGTACATCACCTTGCAGGCGGCGGATCCCACGGCCAAGCCGCGCATCATCGGCCGCCACGATCCAGATAAGTCGAACGGAATCGGCCCCAACGCCATTCGGTGCGTCTACGGCAACGGCTCCACCGAGAATGGCATTGTCCTCTAGAACCTCATCCTCTGCAACGGGGCCACGCATTCGACGCAAACGAACAGCAATCACGCGTCTTACGGCGCTGCGGTCTGCTACTACGCGACTCTGGTGGATTGCGTCGTCTCGAACTGTGCTGCAAGCGTCGGTACGCTTTATGATGCTGTTGCCTACCGTACGCTGTTCGTCGGCAACTATCGGGCGCTGCGCAATTCGAAGGCGTTCAACTGCGTGTTCCGCGATGGAACCGGCTACATCACCGACTACGCGGGGGCGCTGGTCAACTGCACGATCATCGGTCACGGAAATTATGTGGGCGGTAGCAGCTCGCCAATGTCGCCCCTGATCAACTGCCTGATCTTCGACAATGTCAGTGCGCGTGCTACGCTCTTCGCCAACGGCTATCCCACGAACTGTGTGACGGATGTGACCGTGGACAGCAATTATGCGTTCGCGAACGGCGCAGCAAACGTGATGTGCGTCAATCCGGCCTTCGGGGGAACGCATCTGGACGGAATCGTCCCCATTGCCTCCGAGACCGCGGTTGTCGGCGCGGCGAATGTTGCGCTGTATGACAACAGGGTGGGAACGTCCGCCTACGCGGACCTCGACTTCTATGGCAATCCGCGCAAGACGGACGGCAAGATGAACGTCGGCGCGGTGGAGACGACGGTTCCGGGACCCTACAAGACGATCCATGTCGATCCGAACGGGAACGACGCGCAGAGCGGGTTCGGACCGGACCGTCCGAAGCGGACGCTGCTGGACGCCTGCCGCACGGCCGTGGCGATGGGCACGAACGGCTGGACGGTTCTTGCCGGTCCCGGCACCTATGCGGAGGGGTCGGACTATACTGGCGCATCCGCAACCCTCCGCGCGCGATGCTTCGTCAGCAACAACGTTTCGCTGGTTTCGCGCGACGGAAAGGACGTGACGACCATCGTGGGCGCCTCCGTCGACAGGAACGAGAACGGCGACGACGTCGCGATCCGCGGCGCCTACATGACCTATCGTAAGATCGGCGACTTGCGCCTGCCCGCCACGATCCGCGGCTTCACCTTTGCGGACTGCGTCATTCCGAACAACTCGACAGACAAGTACCGCGGCGGGGCCATCTACGCGAACTCCACCGACCACTGCTTCGTGGAGGACTGCTTCTTCACGAACTGCTCCAGCTACAGCGCGGCGGTCCAGGCCGCGTCGCTCCGCCGCTGCGCGGCGGTGGCCTGCGACTATCTCAGCAACGCCAGCGTCCATCACAACTGCTACTTCGATCTGGCGAAGAACGGCAAGGGCCGCCAGGCACTCGAGTTCTACAACTGCACGTTCGTTGGCACGGGCAAGGCGACCGATTCCGCTCTCAGGCCGTTCTACAACTGTGCGTTTTCGGGTGGCTGCTACATTGCTGGAACGGTCAGCAACTGCCTGTTCAGCTCCAGCACCGCGCTCGGCAAGGCCCTCACCAACATCGGCAGCCGTGTCATCGCCGACCTCAAGCTGAACGCGGACGGGACGCCGAAGAAGGGGTCGCCGCTCATCGATGCGGCGCTCGCGAAGCACTCGACCCTGGCGGTCGATGCGAACGGCGGGAATCGGATCTACAACGGTCTGCCCGACATTGGCGCCTTCGAGTACGACTGGCGGCCCGACTATGCGGCGTATCTGCTGAAGAGCGGCCGCTTCGACGTCACGAACGCGACGAAGACGGTGACGCTCGACACGGCGAATCTGCCGCTCGGCATCAAGCTCGGTTCCGGTGGTACGCTGGCCGGCGTGTGGACCGCGCAGTCCGCGTCCGGCCGTGCGGGCGGCGACATCGCGTATCGGGTGACGGGAAATGGTTCGCTCAAGGTCTATCAGGATGGCGCGCTCGTCGAGACGTTGACGGCGACGGAAGGGGACGGCTGGGCGACCCTCCGTCTCAAATCGACGGAATCGGCGATGCACCTCGCGTTCACCTACACGGCGGGCTCCTCGGATCCCGGTACGGCCTACCTCGGGGCGTTCAACGACGCCCAGCCGTTCCTCCTGCTGGTTCGATAACCGACTAAAGGCATAAGAGGGGAAGCGGTCTCCCGACCGCTTCGCCATTTGGATCCGTAGCCGGGGCGTCTCGCCCCGGCGTGCATCGTGGATGATTGCGCGGCCTTGCCTGCCGGCGGCGAAAACACAGAGCGGACAGAGTCGCAGAGGCACTGTCGTGGGCGTTCGAATAAGGCGTTTTGACATTCCGAAATTACGGAAATAAGGCGTTTTAGAAATGGGGAATTTCCTGAATAAGGCGTTTTGCGTTGACACGTAGAAGAGGGAAGGCGTATAATACATGCATGAATTTGAGCAAAATACAGATTGTTTTGGCAGATCAGAAGGAAATTCTTGACGGATTGCTTGCATCTGAGACTTGTCATCGTGCTGAAGAGGGACTGGTTAATCTCGACAGCAAGCTTGCGCAAGTCGTTACGGGCGTGCGTCGATCTGGAAAGTCCACGCTCTGTCTGAATGTCTTGCGAGATTCGGGTAAACGTTTTGGATACGTCAATTTCGATGATGAACGGCTGGCGAATCTTACGGGAGCGGATCTTGACGATGTGTTGACGGCGGCGTATAAGGTCTATGGACAATTCACGCATCTGTTTTTGGATGAGCCCCAGAACATTCCCGAATGGAGCCTTTTCGTCAATCGTCTTTTGCGCGGAGGGATGCATGTCCTGGTTACCGGGTCGAATTCGAATCTCCTTGCCGGGGAACTCGGCACTCATATGACCGGACGATACACGGAGATTAAACTGTTGCCGTTTTCCTTCCGCGAATATTGTGCATTGAAAAAGGTTGACTCGACTTCGATGACGTTGAAGGTGCGTGCGCTAAGGTCGGCGGCATTCGATGATTATCTGAGGGATGGCGCGTTCCCCGAAGTGGCGCAGGGCGAATCACCGCGTTCATATGTGCGAACGCTGATTGAGAATATTCGCACGAAAGACATCGAGCGGCGCTATAAGATACGTTATCGTTCGGCTTTGAAGAAATTGATGGATTATGTACTGAATATTGTGCCGACAACGCCTGATTTTGATGAGCTGGCCCGACTCTGCGGATTCTCGAGTCGCCATACTTCCGAGAACTATGTCGAATACATGGAGCGCTCTTTTCTGGTTAACCGTGTCAGCAAGTATTCCTCCAAGCCGCGCATCCGCATGGTAGGTGAGAAGCTTTATGCGGTGGATGTATCTTTTATGTCGGAACGTGACAATGCGCTGCAGGGCGAGAACCTCGGTTGGCGAATGGAAACAATCGTCGCGCTGGAACTCTTGCGGCGTACGCGTCCGCTGTTCAAGGATGTGTATTATTACGTCGATTGCGGACATGAATGCGATTTCGTCGTGTGCGATCGGCGCAAGGTGGAGTCTCTCATTCAGGTGACATATGATATGTCCAATCCCAAGACGAGAAAGCGTGAGATCGGCGGTGCGGTAGCCGCAGCGAGGGTGACAGGGCTCAAGGAGGCGACGATCATAACTTACTCGGAACTTGACGACATCGTCGATCCGTCAGGAGTGACGGTTCACCTTGTGCCAGTAGCGGATTGGCTTGTCTCGTAAAACGTGTATTGATACGGGCGGTATGCCCCTTTGGCGGATAGGGCAGGATTCGAACCTGCGGACGGTTTCCCGTCGCCACGTTAGCAGTGTGGTGGTTTAGACCAATCTCACCCACCTATCCAGTTCGTGTGAACGCCGCATAGTCTATCATGGCGGCATCTTCCCGCTGTCCATCGCGGTGGGACTTCTTGTCCATTTCCGATGGACGTCCCCGAAGAGATCCCGCGGTACAGTGAAATAGACTGATTCGTGGGTAGGGATCGCACTCCGGGCGATCCGTCCTCTCCAAGTCGCAACGCCTTTTCCTGTGGAGGGCGGCGAACCCGGAGTGTTCGCCCGACCGCACAACGGCTAATCAATCTATTTCATGGCCGTTTCCATTGGAGGGACTGTCCCCCACGCGGGACCATATAATCAGAGCACTCAAGTTTGTTCGTGCATTGGAGAGACAAAAGGTGAAAATGGCTTCGGGGTCAATGTCCGCTCGGTCTAGTCACGGTTCCAGTGCTCGCGGCGGTATTCTGTCGGGGTCTTGCCGCGTTCCGCGCGGAAGGCCTTGATGAAGTGGCTCTGGTCCCAGAACCCCGTTGCCACTGCGATTTCCGAGACAAGCTTGTCCGTACGGGTGAGCAGACGGCGCGCGGCGTTGATGCGGATCGTGTTCAGGTAGCGGATCGGCGTCATCTGCATCGTCTCGGCGAAGACCCTGCGGAAGGCGGCGACGCTCATACCGGCTACATCCGCGAGATCCTGGAGCGTCAGACGCTCGGCATAGTGGGCGTCAATGTGGGCGATCACCGTGCGGACGCGTCCGTACCATTCGGGGACCGTCTCGCCGGCCGTCGCCGTGCGGTAGGTGCAGACGGTGCCGATGATTCGTCCTCCGCGGCCGTGGATGGGGAAGACGCTGACGATGCGCATGTCCGTCGAACGGTCGACGCTGTGGGAGAAGACCTCGTTGATGATGGGAATTCCTGTTCTCCGGACGCGGCGGTCGCGTTCCATGTAGACCTCCGCGAGATAGTCCGGGAAAAGCTCCGCACAGGTCTTCCCGATGACCGCCGACTCGTCCGGCACATTGCATTCTTCGCAGTTGCGTCGCGTGAAGGCCATGATGCGGTCCTTGTCATCGGTGATGTAGAAGCCGACGTCGTGCATCGTGTCGACGACGGCCTTCAGCAACGACACGTTTGAGCCCGCCTTGCGGAAGAAGGCACGCTGGTGTTTATGGACGGCAGATGAAAGCATCGACAATGATTCCAGGTGGTGTAGGAAAGGTTTGCAGATTTTACACTAAATTGAGCACTGTTTACAAGATTGTCTTTACAGATTATGCGATAATCAGAGCAATCAAGTTTGGAAGGATTGTTGGCAATGAAGAATTTCAGATTGGTGCTCTCACTGGCATTGATTGTGTCGCTCTCGGCATCGGCGTCCGTCGTCGTCTACCAGAACGACTTCTCGACGCGTACAAGCGAAGGTCCCGTGCCGTCGGCGCAGTGGATGTGTGCGCCGTACGTGAAGGGCAACATCGCGTCGGTGTTCAACGCGTCGGCGGGTCGCGATGGATGCCAGTACACCATTTCCGCCAACAACAACCAGCAGGACGGCTGGTACAAGGCCTATGACGGCGACGCGGCGGGCGAGTCGCAGTTCTACCGGATGGAGAACGCCGGGTCGGACAACAAGTGCGCGATGTTCGGCAATCCCTCGGCGGCGGTGAACGATCCCGCGCATGACCACCGTACGTTCGTGTTCCAGTCATTTCAGAACGAATTCCGCAGCGGCGTCCTTCAGATGTCCTTCGACCTCCGAGCGCCCAGGTACACGACGGTCAAGAACAACAACATCTTCGTCGGACCGCTCTACAGGAAGTACCTCGACTTCTGGTGGGAGGAGACGCTGCCGAAGTACGCGGGCTTCGCCGGCATCAATCTGCTCCAGGCCGACAAGCAGGTCGAAGCCGTCTACAGTTACTCCTATGGCGGCAACGGACAGGGCGCAGGCGTCTACGAGGGCAACTATAGAGCCTCCAGGTTGATCAACAGTAATTGGTACCGCTACGTCGTCGACTACGATCTGGACCGGATGACGTTCAAGGGCAAGGTGTACGCAATGGGGGCGCAGCAACCCGACCTCGATTCCACCGGACAGTTCATGACAGATCTCAACGAGTACCACTTCTACGCCGACATGACCGACGAGA
>JAUNMP010000119.1:2227-14273 GCA_030537465.1 bacterium | reverse complement strand
TGTCGGACGGCATGGTCATCGGCACGGTGTCAGAGGGGTTTTGCAATTACCTCGAGTGTTTGAATGGGATGTCACCTCTTGGCATTCATCTTGTACAGAGCCGCGCCGTAGGCGGCCATTTCGGAAATCTGCGGCAGAATGCAGGGAAGGTCGAAACGTTCCTCGACGGCGTCCCGAAGCGCGGGATTGCGGACGAGCGCGTTGCCAACGCCGACAATCCCCTTCACGCCCCTCAAATCGAATCCCGCGACCAGGTCATCGACAATCTCGCGGACGCAGGCGTGGGCACGGCGTTCGAGGGGACTGTCCCCCTTTGAAAGAGCGACTTCGTTCAAATCCGCCCACGCGAGCTTTGTCTCCCGCTGCAGCGCCGCCCAGGCCTGTCCCCCGACGAGCGACGCCCGGCAGAGGAGCGTCCGCCCACCCGGAAACCACCGCCGCTCGATCCGCGGATCGGATTGTTGGGGACAGTCCCCCTCAACGACAAGACTCAACTGACCGCTCGTCCCGAGATTGACGACAGCACACCCCGGCACCAGCTGCTGCGCCGCGTAGACGCCCGCCTGATTGTCGCCCAGCATCGAACCTTCCACGACATCCGGCAGCCATTTCGCGGGGACTGTCCCCCTTTCGAGATGCCAGGATTCGAGAAATGACGGGTCTATCTCAATTTTTTGGCATTTTCCAATCTGCGGAAGTCCACAGACCGGCAGACACTTGAATGGGGACCGTCCCCTTTTGAACGGGGACTGTCCCCGCGCGAGGGACTGTCCCCACTGCGCCATCACCACGCCGCCAGAGCGCCGGGCGTCGCGCCAGGTGACGAACGGCGAGATGGGGTCCATCTGTTCGTCGACCGCCACGACACCGTGCATCTGTCCCGTCCAGCCAATCGAATTCGAATGGAGAAAGGAGAATGAAGAATGAGGAATTTGGGGGATGGAGGCTCTCGGCGAATGGGGACAGTCCCCCAAGGAGAGCTTTGTCAGCAGATCGGCTTTGACGGACTCGACCGCCGCAAGGAGTTTGGCCGGTTCCTGTTCATCCACACCATTCCCATTGGTTGGAAGATCGGCGTAGTGGGCGAGGGTCGTCGAGGCGAGAACCTGTCCATCGGATCCTACCGCGACCCCCGCGACGCTGGTCGTTCCAATATCGACTCCCAAAACCATCGTCGTGGGCCTCAATCTTGAAGATAACGGCCTGCACGACGGCAGATGAGCGTGCGCTGTCCGGCGATCTCGGCATCGAAGAGGGTCGCGTCGGATTTGGGATCGTAGTAGACGATCACCTTCACCGCATAGTCGGCGTCCAAACCGCGCACGCCGCCAATCCGAACGTTGTGTCCCGACCGCGCCTCGCCGAACTTCACAGTGGCCACATCGTCGCCGAAGGATGCCGTACACGTTACGGGATCGACGGTTAGCAGCAGCGCGGGGCCTGTCCCCTGCGGACGGAACCGCCTCTCAAACCGTGTACCCTTCGCCACCTTGTAGGTGCACGGCGGGACAGGCGGCGTGATTTCCGGCACCCATTTGAGGCCGAGATGGCCGTCGGGATAGGACACGACTTCGCGGAAGACGAGCCAGCCGCCCCAGCCATGCACGTGGTTCAGCCAGCCGATATACAGACGACGGTCGTTTTTCCAGGACGTCACCATCGGCACGCCCAGTCCCTCGTAGAGCTTGTCCGGCTCCTTCGACCAGTTCACGAACGACCCCGGCGTCCCGTCCGGACTGTACGCCATATTCACAAAGCCCTGAAGCAGATAGCGGTGGCCATGCCAGTCGAAGAGCGAGGGACAGTCCCCGCGGAACGGTAGCTTCGCATCGAAGAGGTCCCACGTCAGCAGATCCTTCGAACGGAAGATGCCAATCGATCCGCCATAGCTCGTCACGAGTTCATAGCGTCCGTCAGGCAGATTGTAGATGCTGGGATTCTGCGCGTCGGAGATCATCTGCGGCGCGTTCTCGAAATGGACACCGTCCGCACTGACCGCATAGGTGCCGCCAATGGGCAGGCCTTTCGTCTGTTTCCCGAAACGATCCGTATGCCAGCCGAACGCAATCGCAACCTTCCCGTCCTTCAGGAACGGCGTACCCGTCCCGACCGTCTGCCACCACTCACGCACGGGAACCGCGAGCGGCAGCTCCGTCCAGTGAACCAGATCCGTGGTCACAAGGTGCGCGAACTGATGGCGGCCCGTCCCCGCTCCTGAACCATGGTGGCGGCGGTCGATCAGATAGAAGACATGCAGCTTTCCGTCCAAGTAGGCCGGCGCGACGTCGCCGACCCAGCGGTTGTGTCCGGCCGGCGTCCAATATTGGATTGAACTGGAAATCGGCTTCGTCTCCGTGTCGGCGGTCGCCAACGATCCGGCCGCACCGACATCCACCGTTTCGGCGGAGACGCGGGGCGAATGGACGCGCGCCACCCGATCACCCTTCCAGGCGAACGGCGTCGGGGCGGGCATCGGGAAGTCCTCGTCGACATGTCCGTCCACCGAAATCTCCCAACGCGGCGACGCCCAGCGGACGACGACGTCGTGCGTCTTCCGGGCGGCGTCCAGCACGGCGAGCGGGATGCCGACGCGTCCGGCCTTGGCCGGCAAGGTCGCCTCGATTACGGGGCAGGAGCCATCCTTCAGCGGAAAGTTGAGATAGTTCCCCGCCGCGCGGTCATACCGCAGAAGCGCCTTGTCCCCTCCCGCCAGACGGAGACCGATTCGAGCGGGTCCTACGGACAGCAGGTCCTCATTCGTCTTCACGGCGGCGAGATCGACCTGCATTCGAACCGAAAAGCCCTCCGGTGACAGTTCCCCGGAAACTGCGACAGCCGCCAGCGCGAGACTGGCCGCCACCAGGAAAGAAAAATATCTGATGTTCATGGGGCAATTATACCAAAGTCCATTAGCGGAAGATTACCGTCATGCCACTGGCGCAGACCAGGGCCTCGACCGTGCCATTGCGAATCCGCAGGTTCGCCTTCTTCCCCTTCGGGACATTCACGAACTGCCATGAGGCGAGATTGTCCAATCCGCTGTAATCCCTTGCCGTGAAGAGCGGATAGATGGCCGGCGTGGCCGCGATTGTCTCGGGCAGCACCACCGTACCGCCGCCCGCAAAGGTCAGCGTGCCGGCAATCGTCACCGCGGCGCCATCCGCGGCATCCGTCTCGGCACCGTCCGCCAACGTCACGTCCCCCCGGACGGTCCCCGCACCGGAGAGACCCGCGAGCGTCTGGGAGGTCTTCGTGCCGTTGAAGTCCAGTACCGCCCCGGCCGCGACGCGCACGACCGTGTCAGAAGCCAGCGTCCCGGAGGAGAGCCCCTGGGCGTGGTACGTGGCCACCTGTTCGGCGGAGAGCGCCACATCGTAGACGGCCACCTGATCCAGCCAGCCGTTGAACATCCTGCTGTAATCGGGCACATTGCATCCGAGGTAGAAATTCGCCGCCGCGAAATTGGGCGTATCGGCCCCAGATCTGATCGTTTTCCCATCGATGTAGAATGTGCGGATGCCGGAGGTCTTGTCATAAGTCGACACGACGGAATGCCAGGTCGTCGCGTCCACGGCGGCCCCCGACCAGTCCGAGCCATACCAACTGCTACAGATACCTGGCGGATTTCCCCAGTTGTAGCCGAGGTTATTTCCCTGGCGTGTGGCATTCGCGCCGTACCCAAACCACCCCGTCGCCTGTGCCACGGTCTGAGCCTTGATGTATGTGCACACCGTGTGCGAGGCGTTCCCGACCGGCAGCTTCGCGGGGAAAGCCCCGTCGACGGTCATCCGGACGCTCTGGACGCGGAGCGAGCCCGAACTGGTCGGCACGGGGGCGACGCCCTCCGCATAGGTCGGTGTTCCGTTCAGCGTCTTCAGCGTGTAGCCGTTCCCACTGGAATCCTGGAAGAGCGTGGCCGCACTGTCGAACGCGTAGCGCATCACCGGTTTCGTTCCAATGCCAGGTCCCGGCACGAGAACCGTGCCTGCCGCGATATCGAGCGTCTTCTTGCAGATGTCAACGGTTCGCGGCACGCCACCGGCGTCATAAAGAGCCTTGATCTCATCTGCCGAGAGCGCCCGTTTCACAATCAGCACGTCGTCGATCCACCCCTTGAAGGCGTCATCCCACATCGTCTTGCCGATCATGAACAGCGTGCCCGTTACGTTCAACGGCTTTGAACTGTCCATGCCGACCAGTACGCCATCCACGTAGATGCGGCGTGTCGAGCCGCTCTGCGTCCCGACGACAGAGTGCCAGGCGCCATCGTCCAGTCCTGCGGAGAGATTTCCGTAGCCGTCAACGTCATTGGCATACCACTTGATGCCAGTGTACTTTCCATTGAAGCAGAAGGACGATCCCATGGTCTTCGCCGTATCGCCATAGCTCAGCCACCCACCGCGATTGCTGCATCCACTGTCAACCTTGATCCACGCCGCACAGGTCACATCGTGCGCACCGGTCGGGACCTGATCCGGGAACGTCGCCGTACGCAACTGTGTCGCCCCGTTGAAATAGAGACACCCGCCCGAACGTCCCTCCGCCACAAAACTCGGGTTTCCCTCGTAGACGACGAGATCGGCATGGCCGCCCGAGCAATCCCGCAGGGCCTCGGTCAAGGATCCGTCGAACGGGAAGTAGACGGCCGTGTCCGTCGGAAGCTGGTAGGTTCGGGATTCGGACGGCTGCAGCGCGAAATCCGATGTCACGACGAAGCGTCCCTCGCCGGCCGTCGAAACGGGCCCCGCCACCACCACTTCCAGAAAGGCTCCTGGTTCGACCGTGGTCTGGCGCGCCGTGATCGTTCCGTTCCGCACGGTCGCCCCCGTCTTTACGACGAGCGTGTCACAGAACACGGACGTGCCACCCAGATCCAGCACACCATCTTCGACCGTCACCGCGTTGGCGAGGTCAACGACGTTCGGCCCCAGCAGAAGCCGACCCGCCTTCACCGTCAGGTCCCCCCGTACACCCGTCTTCAAGGAAAGCGTCTTCGCGCCCTCCTTGACGACATTCATCGGCCCTGAGAAACACAATGTCCTGCCCGTGTTGTCGCTTGCATTCTGGTTGATCGTCACCGTCGGTCGCGTATTCGCCTTGGTGTTGGCAATCGTGAACGGGCGGGTGGCCGCCCCCTCGCCGACATGCCCGCCGAGATGCTGATCGAATCCGTTCAGGTCGAGCGACGCGCTGGAACCCGAGTCGTTCTGCGACGCGAAGTTCGCCACGGCGGGGAAGAAGTCCGTGCCGCCGAGAACAAGTCGGCCCGCACCGCCACCATAGTAGGCGGGGAAGGAAGAGCCCGCCACGTTGAGGTAAACGGAGGCATCGCGCGTCCAGAAAGAATCCGTCACCGCCACTGGCTTCGTATCGATGTAGACGGCATTCCCGGCCGCAGGCGCGAAAATGGCCTTCTTTCCTGTCACACCGCCCTGGACGTAGCACGTGGAAGAAGCGTAGACGAACATCTTGGACGCATTGACCGTCATCGGCCCCGTGAACTTGACCGTGCCGCCGCCCGTGATGCGGATGCGGTCCTGCCACCCAGCCATGTTTTCGGTTCCCAGCACGATTGCATTGGAAACCGTCCGCGTCGTACCGGACGCAGCAGTGAATTCAAGCCGCCGGTAGGCAGATCCAGACTCGTTGTTGTTGTAGATTGTACCGGATCCCAGCAGCGATTGCGCGTCGAACTTGAGAATGCCCAGCGTGAGAACAAGGTCACCCGTCCAGCCGTCCACGGAAGTCGGTCGCCAGGTCGTCACGGAAGATGCATCGTCATTGACGATGGTGACCGAGTCGGCCCCCGTGGGCGAATCCGTATAGGTTCTGTTCGCGCTCCAAGTCGACAACGAGGCGAAGGTCGCCAGCGCGACCGTAGTCACCAATTTCATCTCTTGCAGTTTCATCGTCATCCTCCTCGGAATCTCATTGGATTCGCTTCTTCAAAATTGATTGCGTGGACGCTCGGACTACCAGCGGCGCCGGCAGCAGACATTCACGCGGCGGCAGATCCGGCGCGTCGATCCGCGCCAGCAGACGGTCGAACGCCGTGGCGGCGATGGCCTCGCACGGCTGGTGGATTGTCGTCAGGGGTGGCGACACCAGCGTCGCATGCTCGACATCATCCACCCCCGCGATCAGAAGGTCCTCCGGCACACGCTTCCCCAGCATGCGCAGCGTCACCAGAAGACGCGACGCCACGGCGTCATTTCCGCAGATGAAAGCGTCCGCGCCATTCCGCCCTTTGAGCGCGCGGGCTATCGCCTGTTCATCCGTGGGTTCGGCCGTCACCGTGAAATCTTCGATGCGCGGCGCGCCGAGCACCGTCTGCACGCCGAGAATACGATCCATCACCGTCGTCGCGCAGAGCGGCTTACGCAAAACTTTGATATGACGGGCACCCTGTTCAAGCAGATGGCGGGCCAGCATGCGACCAACGTCGAAATTGTTGATGCCCACCACGTCGCAGGTACTGCGGTTCGGCGATGCCACGACATCGCAGTCGATGAGGACAACGGGGATGCCCGCCGTCTGGAAAATGGAGACGATATCCTGATTGTAGCGTTCAGACTCTTCAAAAAACTCCATCGGCTGGAAAATCACGCCGGAGACGCCCTTCTCGATGAACTGTCGGGCGAGCTCCATCGTCCGTTCCGCACGAACGGCCGCGGAACGCGACGGATCGCCGCCGAAAAGGAGAGAAATCCCCTCCTTCTGGGCCAGACGCGAGATTTCACGGAAGATGGGCGGAAAGATTTCGCCGCACCCGATGCCGGGGATGATCAGACCGATCGACGACCCGAAGCGACGGGCCTTCTTCGTGAGGAACGTCCCGGAACCGCGCTGGCGGCGGACCAGACCCAGATCCTCGAGAGACATCATCGCGTGGACGACGGTCTGCCGACTGCAGCCGAACCGCCGTGCCAGAGCCGTTTCGCTGGGAAACTTCTCCGACAAAACGAATTTCCCGCTGCGGATTTCACTCCGCAGCGTCTCGAAAATCGCCTTTCGCCGTGTCTCAGTCTCAATCATCCAGGCGCACCTGGCGAGTACTATATCAAAATCAACGCGACGAAACTCAAGTTGGCAGTCAACTTTCTCCACGCCGCCAGATTTCGCCACGGACCGCTCCGCAGCGAAGTCCCACGTCCCCCACAACGACCCTCCACGCCCTCATTCCAAGCATAAACGCAGAGACGTGACAGATTGATTGAAAATCATGCGATTACAACGAAAGCCAAAATCCAACACATAATTCTCAATGGTACACCCGAAAGTGACCAATGAGAACTATGTACACAGAAGCAAATTGGTTCTTTGGAGTCTTTGGCGGTGCATCACGCCATGGATGGCAACGAAGACCTCACCGTGTGGACACGTCTGGGAACAGGGAGACACGCAAGCGTGCGCAGCCGTAGGGAACAAGGGAAAGCTCGCCGCCGTCCGTCGCCTTGACGGAGAGTCTAACCGGCGCGTCTTCCGGCCAATCCCAGACCTTCGGCATCTCCTTGCGGAAAACCCGTGCGCCGTCCAGGACCTTCTCAGAATCAAGCATCCAGTCGGTTCGTGCGCCATCAAGAGGCGTGTTCTCGTCCTTCGCGGGAATCGCCTGGGCAAAAAGAAGCGGACCCATCGTCAGCGCACAGTACTGCTTGCCGCCCTGATTGGTGTCGGCAACCTTCTCGACCTGCGGCGCCATTGGAAGCTTCAAAGTAATCCGGTCGGAATCCGACCAGGTCCGGTCAAGCGTCACGAAGCCGTTCCGGACGGGCAGGACACCTGCCTTCCAAAGTCGTTCACCATTGACCGCGATTTCAGGCTGCCCACACCACGCGGGAATCCGCAGCTGAAGCGGGAATGTCGTCCTTTTCGTCGTCCGAACCGTCATCGCAACCGTCTCGTCAAACGGGTATGCCGTCTCCGTCTCGATTCGAACGGGCGTCCCAGAGACTTCGGTCGCCAAGGTGTTCGGGCCATAGAGGACAGCCGCGAGTCCGCCCGTTGCAGGCTTCATCCACATCCACTGCACATACCCCGGTAGAATGCGTGCCAAAGCCGCCGTGCAGCAGAGCGGCCAGTGCTTCCGCTGGTAGATTCCGCCCTTCGCCGCCGGACCCGCGAAGAACTTGCCCTTCGCCTCTGTGCGGTTCGGCGCCTGGAAGTAGACATGGTGCATCCAGTCACGCGAAACACACGCCGCACCCGCATTGAAAAGCGCGCGCTCCACATGATCGCCGAAACGGCCGTCCCCGGTCACGCCCGCCAGGGTCGAATAAAGAAGAATGTCGCCTGCGACTGTGCATGTTTCCGTCCCCCGGTCCACGCCAGGTGCGCCGTACTGCTCGTCCGCAACCGAGACGCCATGAACCTGGCGCGTGTGCCGTTCCCAATAGTCCGCCCAGGACTTGACGTCCGCGAGGAGCTTCGCGTCCCCGGACCACTGCGCCAGCTTCAGGAACGAATATGCGCTTTCGTGACTCAAGACGCCATGCTGCAGCCGCCATTCCCAGTTCGCATTCTTGTCCTTGTCGTTACGGACCTGAAGGTGGATCGTCTCCGGCATGACAGGATGACCGTAACGCAGGGCCGGCCATTTGTCGGCGGACATCGTGGGATACTTCAGGTGAAAGTTCTCGAGCGCCGCCGCGAGCCTGGCATCGCCGCAGTACCGCCAGGTGTCGCACCCCGCAGCCGGCAACGTGACGGGATTGCCAAAGAAATAGCAGCGCGGATCATCCAGACACCACTTGAGCGCCTGGAGAGCCCGCGGATCGCCCGTCGCCTCGTAGTAGGCGAGGAACGCACGCGTCGTCCGTCCGCTCGCACCGATGATGAAGCCATGGTTCGCCTTCTCGAGTTCATCCAGCTGGGCGGGATCACGCCGGTCCATCCAATAGACAAATCCGAGCGCGTTTGGATTCATCCGCTCCAGAAGCGGTGTCAGGCGCTTCGTCGCGTAGGCCTTGAGCTCAGGATCGTCCAACTCCCACGCAAGGCGCACAAGACCCTCGAACCAATACGCCCCGCCCTCCGTGCACCAGGCTCCCTTGTTCGGATCGGTCCAGTCGAGGAACCGTCCCCGCGGGTGGAAGTCGCGGTTCCAGGCGCGCGGGAAAGCCTGGTCGATCTCGTCCATCCGCGAGATGTAGCCGTTCTTCGCCGCGAGACACCGGTCCCGCAACCAGCCCGCGGGACGCACCTCACCCGGACGAAGCGTCTCAAATGCGGACGGAATCGCGAACGCCTGCGTTCGAGCAGGAGCAGGAACGGACTCGAACACGGTCGTCCGCTTGTTCTTCGCGGGGGACGTCCAGCCATGCTCGCCATTCTGCACCCAGCGGATGCGCTTGCGGCAGGGAAGCGCGTGGTAGAGCGAGGCGACGCCTGACGGCGGACAGATGTAGTCACCAAGCCCCGCATGGAAGATGTTCACATACGCGCCGGAACGAATTCGTTTTGCGAAGTTGACGGTGTCGAAATAATCGAGACCCGGCGCATAGACTGGTCCCCAGTCCGTCCCCAATCGTCCGCCCAGACTCTTGCCGCGCAAGTCGCACAGCCACGGAATGAACACTTCGGCATCCGTCACCGCCGGCTCAAGGGCCGTCACCCAGAGGCCCTGCGCCCCGCCCTGGCTACCGCCGTACACAAGCATCTTCTTTCCGTCCCATTCAGGCAGCGTCTTCGCCCATTGGGCCGCCCGCACGTCACGCAGGATCATGCCGAGGAAATAACAGTCCTCGGGTTTTGCGTTTTCGGCTGGATTGAATGCGTGGCCATAGCCGTCCGAACCCGCCGTCTTGCGTGCCGCCGCGTAGTACGCCTCGTCGCGTCCGTTCTCGAGACCGTGCGCGTTGACGCGCAGGACAATCTCGTTGTTCGGTACGTCCTTCGCGCTCGGCACGGCCGTCGCCCGCGGCTCCCAGCTTTCGTTGTAGCCGAAGAACCGCAGCCTCACGGGATATTTGCCCGGCTGGCGCGGAATCGAGATGAAGCCGGTCGAAGGCCTGCCGTGGGAGCAGCCGAGGCGGAATCGGGAGATTTTCACATCCGCGCGGGGGGAAGCGACTTCCTCCAGCCGCGGATCGAACGGCACAGCGGCGAGTGCCGCGAGTTCGCGCTGCCAGAAGGCATCGAAGTCCGCCGGTTCACCCTTGGTCTGCACAATGCGGTCGAAGCCTGCGCCGGCCCCGCCGTCGAACTTGACATCCGGACCGGCCCCGACGACTTCGGCGAAGAGCCGCACGAAGCCCGGACGGTCGATTGACGTCCGGTAGACGAACGGTTCAGCTACCGGTACTGGCGCATATCCCTCCTCGACCTTACCATCGTCCCCCGTCCGCTTCCAATGGAACGTCCACGTGCCGTCCGGGACCTTGCCACCGGCGAGCTTCAGACGGAAGGTCATCGGCTCCCCGACTTCGTAGAAGCTCTTCTTCTCGTCGGTGTCGCCTTCAACGCAGACTCCCTTCCAACTCAACCGCGGAGCACCCGCAAGGGGTTCGGCCAACAGGAGAGTCGAAGCAGCGGCGGTCAACAGAAAGGCAAACATTATTTTCCCCACACCAAAACCCCTCTCAAATCAAGAGCAGACCATTACAGACGGCGGACGTCACCACCGAGCGCGCCGAGCTCCTTCTCGACGGACTCATAGCCGCGGTCGACGGATTCGGCATTGAGAATCGTGGTCTTCCCCTTCGCACAGAGCGCGGCGAGGATGAGCGCGATGCCGGCACGGATGTCGGGGGACGTCACGGTGGATCCAGCAAGCTGGGTAGGTCCCGTCACCACCACGCGATGAGGATCGCATTGGACGATCTTCGCGCCCATGCCGATGAGGTGGTCCACGAAGTAGAGACGGCTCTCGAACATCTTCTCGAAGAAGAGACAGGTGCCGCGCGTCTGCGTGGCGAGCACGATCAGAATCGAGACGAGATCGGACGGGAACATCGGCCAGGGACCATCCGCCACCGAGGGGATCGTGTCGCCGAGATCGTACTGCATCCGCTTCCGTCGCCGCACCGACATATGGAGGGTCCGCTTCTCGGCGTCAATCGTCCACTTCACGCCAAAGCGCATGAACATTTTCTCGAGGATATTGAACACCTCGGGGTCAATCTCCGTCAAGGTCAGTTCGCCCCCCGTGATCGCGGCGGCGGTGAGATAGCTCGCCCCCTCGATGTAGTCACAACCGACACGCGCTTCCGTGCCATGCAGCGTCTCCACTCCCTCGACAAGAATGCGATTCGTGCCCGCCCCAGAGATCTTCGCACCCATCGCGTTCAACATCGCACAGAGATCCTGTACATGCGGCTCGCAGGCGGCGTTGTAGAGCTCGGTCACACCCTTCGCAAGCACGGCGGCCATCAAAATGTTCTCGGTGGCGGTGACGCTCGCCTCGTCCAGCAGGATGCGTCTGCCCGTGAGCCCGCGCGGAGCCTTCACGGAGAGGATGCGGCGCCCTGCCTTGACTTTGGCACCCAATGCGGCGAAACCCTCGAAATGCGTATCCAGACGACGATGCCCAATGCCATCGCCCCCAGGAGGCGGAAGAGCCACCCCCCCAGTGCGCGCCAACAGGGGTCCTGCGAACAACACGCTCGTACGGATCTTCTTCGCGAGTTCAGGATCCAGACGGGCCGTCTTCAGTTTCTTCGCCTCAATTGTCGCCGTGCGCGCCACAAGATCAAACGTAACCTTGGCCCCGAATTTTCGGGCACAGTCGAACATACGCTCGACATCGGAAATCGCCGGCACATTCCGCAACACCACTGGCTCGGCAGTCAGCAAAGCAGCCGCAATCATCGGCAACGCCGCGTTCTTGTTGCCTGGCACGCGGTGCGTTCCCGAGATCGCCTTCCGTCCCTCTATCTGGAATTTTCCCATAGGCGGCACATTATACTCATTTTCCCCCTTGCGTGCCACATCGAAGTATAGTATACTACTGCCTGTTTTCACCACATATTGACCCGTGGTGTAATGGTAGCACTGCAGATTCTGATTCTGCCTGTTGGGGTTCGAGTCCCTGCGGGTCAACCATTCA
>JAUNMP010000119.1:0-2127 GCA_030537465.1 bacterium | reverse complement strand
CTGCAGATTCTGATTCTGCCTGTTGGGGTTCGAGTCCCTGCGGGTCAACCATTCAAAACCATCGCCAAGGCGATGGTTTTTCTGTTTTCCAGAGACTGTAGCCCCCTTCGCCGAATCAGTACGTTTTGCTATAATTACGCGGACTTGAAGATTCTAGATCGAACCCAAAGACAATCGGATAGACAAGCAATGAGCATGAAACCCACTCTCGTCGTTCTCGCAGCCGGTATGGGATCCCGCTACGGCGGGTTGAAGCAAGTCGACCCCGTCGGCCCCTCCGGCGAGGCCATCCTCGACTACTCCGTCTTTGACGCCCACCGCGCCGGATTCGGCAAAGTAGTCTTCATCATCCGCAAGGACATCGAGCAGGTCTTCCGCGAGCAGGTCGGTTCAAAGTACGAAGGACTTCTTCCCGTCGAATACGCCTTCCAGGACATCAATGACCTTCCCGCACCCTTCACCGTTCCCGAGGGGCGCACGAAGCCCTGGGGAACCGCCCATGCCATCCGCGCCGCACGCCATATCGTCCACGAACCCTTCGCCGCCATCAACGCCGATGACTTCTACGGACGCGACGCCTTCGCGAAACTCGCGGAGTTTCTCGTTCAAGGTTCAAAGTTCAAAGTTCCAGGTTCAAAGTTCCAAGTTCAAGGCGGCGGGCGGCCTGAAGAGGCGACTCCGTACCGGTTCGCCATGGTCGGCTACAAGCTCTCGCTGACGCTCTCCGATCACGGCAGCGTCGCGCGCGGCATCTGCTCGCTCGATGACGCCGGACGCCTCACCAAGGTCGTGGAGCACGTCAAGCTCGTCAAAACGGCCACTGGAGCCCACGATGACGATTCCGCTGCCGAAGTCAAGGACTTCACGGGGGACGAGCGTGTCTCCATGAATCTCTGGGGATTCACGCCAGAACTCTTCGACGCCCTTGAAACGCGCTTTCCCGAATGGCTCGCCGCCAACATCGCCCGCGAGAAGTCCGAATGGTACATTCCCTTCGTCGTCGACGAGATGATCCACGAAGGCAAGGCCACCGTGGACGTCCTTCCGACGGATTCCTCCTGGTTCGGCGTCACCTACCGCGAGGACAAACCGTTCGTGACCTCCGAAATCCGCAAGCTCGTGGACGCTGGCGAATATCCGGAAAAGTTGCGGAGCTGAGGGACGGTTGAGCACGATATTCGGCAGATTGGCCGACTTGCTCTGGCCACGGGTCTGCGCTATTGAATCGTGCAATCGCACATCCGATCGCGACGGACGCCATGTCTGCTCGCGCTGTCTCGCCACGTTCCCCTTCCATGAGGGAGGAGGATCCTGTCGTGTCTGCGGAGGGCTCGTCACAGCCGATGTCCGTCACGACTTCACCTGCGAGACCTGTCAAACCGAGCCCCCCGCCTACGAGTTCGCCCGTAGCGCGGTACTTTACGGGGAACCTGTCGATCGGCTCATCCAGGACTTCAAGTTCCGGAAGGCAACCTGGCTCTGCGAGGACCTCGTCGACCTCCTGGAAGGTGCTGTCCGTGCGAAGCTGGACTTCCCGTCGATCGACGTCGTCGTGCCAGTCCCCCTTCACCCTAAACGCGAACGGGAGCGCGGCTACAACCAAAGTGCCCTGCTTGCGGTGGCACTTGCCAAGCGTCTCAAGCGCCGTTTCGACCACCGCGCGCTAATTCGGCCCCGCGACACCGAACATCAGGCGCGCCTCTCCGGCGATGACCGGAAGAACAATCTCAGAGACGCCTTCGCCGTCGCTGAACCGCAGTGGATCCGCGGCCGGACCATCCTTCTCGTCGATGACGTCATGACGACCGGATCCACCCTTTCCCATTGTGCACGACCATTGCTCAAGGCAGGCGCCTCACGTGTCTGGTGTGCGACCGTGGCACGTTCAGTCCTGAGGAGCTGAAACATGGACACTGAAACCTATATCATCTGGGATTGGAACGGAACGCTGCTGGACGACGTCGACGCCGGCGTGAACGCGCTCAACAAAATGCTCGTCGCACGAAACCTCCCCACCATCACCCGTGACTACTACCGTGCGAACTTCGGATTCCCCGTACGGCCCTTCTACTTCCAGATCGGCATGAATCCCGATCAGGAATGGGAACGCATCTGCGTGGAGTTCCA
>JAUNMP010000387.1 GCA_030537465.1 bacterium | reverse complement strand
CAGTTTGCAGGTTCCAGAACTGCCGACCGACTCAGATTTGGGGATAGTCCAGTCAGGCGTTCTCGAGGTCCCGAAGCCGCTGAATGGCGGAAATCGGGTCCTCGGAGCCGCAGACGGCACGAACCACCGCATAGTTGCGGGCACCGGCGGCCAGAACGGCCGGCAAGGTCTCGGCGTTGATGCCACCGATCGCCACGGCGGGACACGGCGCCGCCGCAATCATGCGTCCCGCCATCTCCGGTCCCAGCACGGGGTCGGGGATCTTCTTCGTGGGCGTCGCGAAGACCGGCCCCACGCCGATATAGTCGGGATGCTCGGCCACGGCCGCGTGAACCTGATCCAGATTGTGCGTCGAGAGGCCGATGATCTTGATCATGGGGTAGAGGCGGCGAATCTCGGTCGGGCGCATGTCGGACTGCCCCACATGAACGCCATCCGCCTCGACTTCCGCGGCGATGGACGGGTCGTCGTTCACGATGAACAGCGTGTCCGTCCCCCTGGTGATCCTCCGCATCGCCTTCGCCACGGCGACGATTTCCTCCCGCGGTGCGTCCTTCATCCGCAACTGGACGATCTTCACTTTGGCCTTGACCGCCTCCTCGCAGCAGCGCTCATAGCCCAACACGGGGTTTGTAATGACCAGATAAAAACCGAAATCCTGCATTTCCTCTCCTGATTTCAAAAAAAACTCATAGCCGACACGCAAAATCGTCATAAGTGAAGTGCCGCAGCAGCTCCTCGCGTCCATCGGCATGCCGCAGGGCGATGTCCGGCAGATTGATGCCGTTGAAGGTATTGTTCTTCACCATCGTGTAGATCGCCATGTCGCCGAAGACGACGGGGGCACCCTCGGTCAGCGGCTCGTCGAACGAATAGGTGCCGATCTCATCGCCGGCGAGGCAGGTCGGACCACCGAAACGGTAGACATACGGTCCCTCGGTTCCCTTCTTCGCCCCCAGAATCGGCGGGGTGTAGGGCATCTCAAGCACATCCGGCATGTGGCAGGCGGCGCTGACGTCGAGAATCACGTTCGTGATGCCGTCCGCGCCCTTGGGCTGCATCTCGAGGACACGCGACTCGAGCGTGCCCGCGTTGAGGGCGATCGCCTCACCGGGCTCCAAGTAGATCTGAACGCCGGGATAACGCGCCTGGAAAGCCAGCAGGGTCTCAACGAGTCCGCCGACGTCGTAGTCCGCACGGGTGATGTGGTGCCCGCCGCCGAAGTTCACCCATTTGAGCGAGGGAATGAGATCGCCGAAATGCTCTTCGAATCCAACGAGGACCTTGCGGAACTCCTCCACGCCCTGCTCGCAGAGCGCGTGGAAATGGAGCCCTTCGACGAATTTCGGGAGTCCTCCCGCCGCATCCAGCGCGGCGCGCGTCACGCCGAAGCGGGATCCCGGGCGGCACGCGTCATAGGCGGGCGTCGTCGTGACGGAGACCTCGGGATTGACGCGGAGCCCCACGGAAACGCCCTTCGCCACCGCCTTCTCGCCGTAGAGCGCCAGCTGGCGGGACGAATTGAGGACGATGTGGTCGACCGTGGCGAGAACCTCGTCGATCTCCTCCGCGGCGAAGGCCGGATTGAAGACATGGACCTCGCCCGGGAAATGGCGCTTCGCGTGGATCGCCTCGAAAAGGGAGCTCGCCGTCGTGCCCGCAAGGTAGTTCGCGCACAGCGGATAGGTCGCCGTGCACGAAAACGCCTTCTGGGCGAGGATGATCTTCACGCCCGTCCGCTCCGAGACCCCCTTGAGGATCTCGAGGTTGCGGACAAGCGCCTGTTCGTCGATGACGTACCTTGGCATCAGGGGACCTTGACGGGATCGAAGTTCTCCTGCCAGGGAAGCCCCTGGACGTTGAGCTCGGCCATGAACGGATCGGGGTCGAACTCCTCGCAGGTGTGCACGCCCGGCTTCACCCACTTGCCCTCGAGGAACATCTTCGCGCCGATCATCGCCGGCACGCCCGTCGTATAGCTGATGGCCTGGGAACCGACCTCGGCGTAGCACTCCTGGTGGTCGCAGACATTGTAGACGTAGTAGTCGACCGGCTTGCCGTCCTTCAGGCCGTGGAAGATGCAGCCGATGTTCGTCTTGCCCTTCGTGCGCGGACCGAGCGTGGCGGGATCCGGCAGAAGCGCCTTGAGGAACTCGATCGGGATGATCTTCTGTCCCTTGAAGTCGATCGGGTCGATGCGCGTGAGGCCCACGTTCTCCAGACACTTGAGGTGCGTGAGATAGCTCTGACCGAAGGTCATGAAGAAGCGGATGCGCTTGATGCCCTTCAGATTGCAGCCGAGGGACTCGAGCTCCTCGTGGTGCAGGAGGTACATGTCCTTCGGTCCGACCTGGTCGAACACGTACTCGCGCTTGATCGCCATCGGGGCGGTCTCGACCCAATAGCCCTTGTCGAAGGCCTTCTTGTATTCGACCGGCACCCCATGCTCGTCCACCGAGCATTCTTCATTCCCCATTTTACGTTCTTCATTCACCCAGTAGCTGCCCTTCGCGGCGACTTCACGGATGTTGATCTCCGGATTGAAGTTCGTCGCAAACGGATAGCCGTGGTCGCCGCCGTTGCAGTCGAGGATGT
>JAUNMP010000386.1 GCA_030537465.1 bacterium | reverse complement strand
AACAAGGACAACATCAAGATCCTCGCCGACAAGCGCATCAACGGCATCGTCGTGATGGCTCGCAAGGCCGACATGCGCGCCGTCAAGGAGGTCATCGAGGACATGGACGTGAAGCTCTCCCAGGTGCTCATCGAGACGGTGATCGTGGAAGTCACGCTCGGCGACGACCTCAAGACCGGCATCGACTGGGTCCAGCGCGGTCGGCAGCATGTCTTCAACCGCGTGCAGGAACAGGATGTTGACCGGTATGGGCGAAAACTCTTCTGGGAGGAGGTGTTGGATGACTATGGCAACACGGTCATGAAGCCGACGACGACGGATACCGGTATTCCCATGATGACGACCAAGACCGTCAAATCGCTTCGCCGCGATGGGTTCTACAACAACGGCAGCTATATGCTGGGTGGTGGCGCCGGAACCGGATCGGGAATGCTTGGAACGCTGGTCAATGCCGCCGGACAGGTCGTCTCAAACGACACTGCGGTCACTGCGGCGAATCCAATCGGCGGGGGGGTTAACTATCTGCTCAAGAGCGACAAGCTCAATCTGGCCGCCGTCATTCAGGCGTCGAAGACTGACAGTCGTGCCAAGTACATCGCCTCGCCCGTCGTGATGACGGTTGACAACAAGGAGGCAATCGTCGAGGCGACGGAGAACCGTCAGTTCCTGACAGGGTGGACCGCGCAGTCAGGAACCTATGGCAATAGTGGACAGCCGACGCCGAACTACAGTGCGAAGGACATTGGCATCAAGGTGAAGGTCACTCCTAAGATCAATCCGAATGGCACGGTCATGCTGACAGTCGAGGAAGAGTATTCCCAATATATGAAGGATGCGCAGAGCATGTTGATTCCGCAGGAAAGCAAATATACTCAAGGTACAGTGGATCTTGCCGTTGAACGGAAGATGTCCGCTGACGTCCTGCTGGAGAATATGCAGACGGTCGTGTTCGGTGGTTTGACGGAAAAGTCGACCTCGGAAAGTGAGACGGGCATTCCGATTCTCAAGGATATACCCTGGATCGGCAAGTGGCTCTTCGGTTCTGTCACCCAGTCCGAGACGCGCAAGGAGCTGCTGGTGTTCATGACGCCGTATGTGCTCGACGACGCGGACGCCGCGCAGGCCGAGGCCATCCGCCGCAAGAAGTCGATGAGCGACCCGCGTCCGTGGGAGGACAACGGCTGGTCTCTCAGCCACGTGGCCGATCCCGTCGCGAAGAAGGAGCTGCTTCGCCGTTTGAACGACGAGTGGGCGCGCCAGGACGAGGAGCGCAAGAACCAGAAGGCGCTCGAGGAGGCGAAGGCCAAGCGCGCGAAGAAGCTTGCCGAGATGGACGAGGAGGAGCGCAGGGAGTGGGCCGAGAAGCACCAGAAGGAGATTCTCGAAGAGCAGGAGCGGTTCGAGGGCGAGCAGAAGGATCTGCGCGAGATCATCGACTCCATCCGCGAGAAGCGCAAGCCCGAGGAGGCGACTCCAGTCGCCGAACCGGGCAACGAGGCCGCCTCCGCTCCGAAGTCGGAGTGATATGAATCTTGATGAAGCCGATTGTCGTCAGAGGTGCTGATGCAGATGAAATCGCCCGCTCCTGGGGCGACATTCGGCGTGTGGCCCGCCAGAGACGCGGGACAGAGGTCGTGCTCGACGTCTCCAGACTGACGGGCGCGACCGCAGCTTTTGAGGCGTTCTTCCTGGCCCTGGATCGATCTGCGACGCAGCGGGGCGTGGTGCTCAAGGCGATCGATCCAAACAATGTGCTTGAGCCCATTCGCGCGCGCTACGATTTTCAGTCCTATGATTCCGGGGCGCCGGTTCGGCAGCCCCGACAGGGGTTCTTCGCGTCCGTCGGGCGCGCGGTCTGCGAGGCCTGCGCCACGCTTCGTTCCTATCTGGCCTTTCTCGGCGAGACTGCCGTCACGGCATTGGGGATGCTGCTTCATCCGGGGCGCTTTCGTTTCCGCGACATGCTGCTGACATTCCAGCGGGCGGGCTTCGATGGCTTGCCGATCACCATCCTGATTGGATTCCTGCTGGGATTGATTCTCGCGTTCGAGTCCGCGGCGTCTCTCCGCACCTTTGGCGTGGAGGTGTATGTGGCGGATCTCATCGCCATTGGACTTTTCCGCGAATTGGGTCCGCTCATCACGGCGATCATCCTGGCCGGACGCTCGGGCAGTGCCTTCGCCGCCGAAATCGGTACGATGAAGGTGGACGAGGAGCTGGATGCCCTGACGACGTTCGGACTCCCCCCCGTGCGTTTCCTCGTGCTGCCCCGCGTGGTGGCCGCCACGCTGGCGATGCCCGTGCTGACAATCTTCGCCGAAATGGCCGGTCTCATCGGCGGACTGATCGTGCTCCAGCTCATGAACGTTCCCCCGGTGGTGTTCTGGAACCACGTTATGTCCTCTACTTCGTGTTTCTGCATCTCCCTGGGGCTCGGCAAGTCGCTGCTCTTCGGTTTTCTGGTAGGCCTCATTGGCTGTGCCTGCGGTATGCGTACGCGCAACACGGCCGACGGCGTCGGCGTCTCCACGACCAGTGCGGTGGTGGGGGGCATCATCGCCATCGCCGTGACCGATGGCCTCCTGGCCGTGATCTGCTATCGAATGGGGGTATGATGTTCAAAGTTCAAAGTTCAAGGT
>JAUNMP010000118.1 GCA_030537465.1 bacterium | reverse complement strand
GGGAGAGGGGGTAGATTATACAATCTCCAATGTTTGATATTGGACGATTGAAGCGATGTTTGCTGAAGCCTCTGTGGATAAGGATGGCAGATTATGGCATTTGCTAAATTGAAGAGTTGTTTTGTCTTGGGAAGATGTTTTCCCGCGAAGACGTTGGTGTTGGCGCTCGCCGGCATCATCGTGCCTGCTGTCTGGGCCGCCGACGTCACCGTGCCGGCTGGCGAGACGCTCACGATTACGGACTTCGCCGCCGTTTCGTATGGGGGCGTGGATTGTGAGGATGGAGACGTGATCACACTGAACGCGGGGTGCACGATCAAAATCGCGGCTGGTGTTGCAAACGCCGGCACGTTCCAGCAGCACGTGAAGCTGCTGGGCGATGCGACGCTCGACCTGACGGACTACGATGCCGAGATGCCGTTCCGCCTCTATCGCAGTGTCTATACAGCCAGCCCGGATACGTTCAAGCTGACCGTGGTTCAGGGAGCGGACAAGCGGTTCTGGTGTGGAGGTGGCGGGGCTGCCTACTCAAGTTATACAAATACGCAAATCCCGACCTGCATGATTTCCAAGGGGGCGCTTGTTCTGCCGACGGATGTAGACCTCCACTTCACGGGGTGTACGGCGCTTTACCATTTCCCGAGCGAAATCGAGAACATCTCCTACGAATGCAACACGTCTCTGGCCACGTCGGCCGAAGGCTATCAACCGTCCATTCTGTCGCTCGGTACGAACATCTTCGGCACGGATCCCGGTGTTGTCGTGGTGACGAACTTTCAGTTGGTCGTGAAGGATGGTTCCGTCAATGCGAGCCAGTCAATTCGGGTGACGAAGGCCGCCAAGGGTACTTCCTACGGCGGTGGACACTACCTCAAGGGCCAGAACATCACGCAGACCGGCATCAAGTCCGTCTCGATGTCGGGTGCGACCATTCGGAACGACATTGAACTCGCGGGGGGCGTTCTCTGGGCCCGTGGCGGAGGCATCACCTACACGGGTCGTGTCACGGGACAGGGCACGATCGCGACGATGGGTTACGGACAGATCATGTACCTGAAGGGCGAACTTGCCGCGACGAACGTCTCCTGCACGCTCGGGCAGCGCGGCACGTGGATCTATTTCCAGAACTCGGCAATCACGGAGCCGATCACGCAAATCTCGATCTCCCACAATGACAACATCGGTAATGCGTCCTCCTATGGCGGCGGCCACGGCTATTATTTTCAGCTGCAAGGGTACGACACGCAGCCGACCTATGTGCCGATCAAGACCGTTGCCGCACAGAAGATCGCGAACAACCTTGGCGGCACGATCTACGTCTATGGCCAGCAGACACTCGACATCGGGACGCTGAAAGGAAGTTACGCGCGGAAAGACGGCGGCGGACTTCGCATCGTGGACTCCACGAAGGGACAGACCCAGATCAATGTCGGCACGTTCTCAACGGCGCTCGAACTGCTGCTCTCGACGAACACCTGCATCACCGTGACGAATCTCGCGAGCGGCATCTCGCCGAAGTTCAACTACTACAGCGCCGCAACGGGCATCAACCGCACGAAACTCGAGTTCATCAATGGCTCGAACGCGGGGACGGAGATCGTGGGCGCCTCGCCGTCCGTGCTGCCGCGTCGCATCGTCAACCATGCCGGTACGGTGGCGGTCGGAGCCGGAACGACGACTCCCGCGTGGACCGTGCTGATCGATCCGACGGACGCCGATCCCGTGATCAACGGCTGCGAAGGCTCGGGCGCGCTGACCGTACCCGCGAGCGGTACGATCGAGATCGTGAACACGACGGGCGACAGCCTGCCGGGCGGACTCTATCCGATCCTGACCTGCACGACCGGCGGCGCCGCGCTCTCGGCATCCGCCTGGCCTGTGACGCTGACGGGATGGCGGCAGGCCAATCTTGAGGTCCTGCGCGGCGAGACAGGCATTTGGTTGAAGGTTTCGAAGGGCACAATGGTTCTGCTCCGCTGAGTGCGGGCAATGAAGGAGACGGCAATGAGGAATTCGACTGGAATCGTCGCTCTTGGGCTGGCAAGTGCATTGGCCCTTGGGTCTGCATTCGGAGCGCACGAAGTCTCCACGGTGCAGGGATTGGTCGATGCGCTGACATCGATCAATTCGGGCGCGAGCACGGATCTCACGGTACGTCTGGCGCCTGGCACGTACGACGTGTCGGGATGTGCCATGAACTCGAACGGCTGTCTCTATGTCGCGAAGGGCATCACCCTCGAGGGAACCGACACGACTTCGTGGCGCACCACGTCGGATCGCAACGCGAAGGTCGTCCTCGACGCCAAGTACGCGATGCCCGTGATCACTCTGGCGCCAGGCAAGACGGTGAGCAATTTCCGCATCAAGCACGTCACGATCCAGAACGGCACGAACACCTCGCACGGCGCGGGTATCTGCAATGGCTTCTACACCGGAAACTACGTGACCTGCACGAACTGCGTGTTCCGTGGCAACATGGCGGTGGGCCAGGGCGGCGGCGGCCACACGGTGAACGTCTACGACTGCTATTTCACGAACAACGTCGCGCAGGAAGGCGGGGCGCTTCTGTCCAGCCAGTACATATGGAACTGCCTGATGGAGGACAATGTTTCGCGCAGCAATGGCGGCGCGTTCCGAAACGGCACGTCCTTCAAGGACTGCGTGTTCCTTCGCAATGTCGGTTATACGTCCAGCTGCAACTACGGCAGCAATGTCACTGTCGAACGCTGCGTCTGCAGCAACAACGTCGCGAAGCAAGGCGGATGCTTTCGCGCGGAGAAGGTGACGCACAATCTCAACATCAAGAACAGTGTCTTCGCCTTCAATGGAAACTCGCTCGTCAACACGGATGGCGGCGTTCTCTACAATCCCTACACGGTGTCGAACTGCGTCTTCATCGGCAGTTCGACGGCCCGTTCTGGCGGATCCATCTACACGGAGACGAACCGGACGATCGTTTCGGGGTGTACATTCCGGAATGACGATCCCGACCGGGCGGCGCTCAACGGCGGTGCGGTCTATGGGAAGAACCTTGAATGTGCACCGAATGTGCTGGACTGCACGTTTACGGGCCTGGTGGCGACGAACGTGGGCGGCGCGGTCGCGTATGCCTATGCCTCGAACTGCACATTCACGGCCTGTCACGCGGACAAGGGCGGCGGTGCGGCCTATGGCTCGACTCTCGTGGACTGCGTCGTTTCGAACTGCACCACGACGTCGGCAACGGCCGGTGCTGGCGTGAGCGGCGACGCCAGCGTTCTGACGGGTGTGACCTTTGTCGACTGCCAGTGCACGACGAATGAGACGTTCTGCACGGCCGTCTCGGGCTCCCAGCTGGACGAGTGCACGTTCCTGCGCTGTACCCCCGGCAAGATCCTTGAGGCGCGTCGCTGCCGCGTCTACGGGAACGGCATCTACCGGACGGGCGACCTGATGGGGGGCGCCTTTACGAACTGCTTCTTCACGGGAATCTGCGGACAGTATCTCTTCAGCAATCCCCAGCTCGTCAACTGCACGGTCATTTCCAACAATTATGGCTGTACCGGGCAGCTCTTCGCCAATGGTGCACGTGTCTGGAATTCGATTCTCATCGACAACTACCGCAACTCCAGGGCCCACGACATCGCCGGCTATGGCCAGATCTACTTGACGAATTGCGTCTACCGTACGGATCCGGGCTGGTCCTCGTATACGCTCCATCCGACCGACTGCGTGATGACGAACGACCTGTCGAAACTCTTCCTCCAGCCGGGCGAGGCGGACTACGACCCGGTCAACCCGTATCGTCTCCGTTATGGCTCTCCGGCGAAGGACGCGGGTTTTCCGATCGACTGGCCGGAAGGGGCGACGGATCTTGCCGGCAATCCGCGCATCTGCACGAAGTATGGTCGTCCCGTGGTCGACATCGGCTGCTACGAATGCTGGATTCCGCAGCTTGGCACCTGGCTGTTTTTCAGATGACGAGTTGGTGAACGGTGGTGTTTCATTCGATTGAGTCTTGAAAAAACTGCAGCTACAGTGCGGGCTTCTCGTATCGAGTCAACCTCCCGAGTTCATTTGTTTCAAAGTCGTCGGTTCCCTCCGGCGCCACCTGCACGGTTTCGAGTTTCACGGGCAACGGGAAGATCCAGGTCGGGACGCCCGCGTTGATCATTGTCATCAGATGATTTTACATGGGATCCGGTCATGTCCATGGCTGTCAGGACATGATATTTCACAATTGCCGTTTCAGTGTTTATGAAAAGAATGGTGCGGTGATTGTGAAATCGTGATATAATGGCGAACATGAAATTGGACAATCCATTTCCTGTTTTTGGCTATTTTGGCCCGGAATACTTCTGCGACCGGGTTGTGGAGTCGCAGAAACTGCGGGAGGCGCTGGAGAATGGACGCAATGTCACGTTGATTGCGCCGCGACGTCTGGGGAAGACCGGGTTGATTCATCATGTGATGAATGATCTGACGGCGCGTGGTGCGGCCAAATGCATTTATTTGGATATCTTCGCCGTCAAGACGCTGCCGGAATTTGTGCAGGTCTTCGCAACGGCGGTTTTCTCGTCCCTTGAAACGCGCTTGGAGAGGGCCACGAAGGCGGCGGGACGTTTTCTCGGCGCCTGCCGTCCGAATGTCTCCATCGACAGCGTGACGGGATCGCCGACCTTGTCGTTCTCGGTGGATCACACGGCGGCGGAGCGGACGCTGAAAGAGATCTTCGAGTATCTGGCCCGACAGGATCGAAAGCTGGTGATCGGAATCGACGAGTTCCAGCAGGTGGCGGAATTCCCTGAAAAGGGAACGGAGGCGCTTCTGCGCAGCTACATCCAGTTTCTCCCGAACGTGCGGTTCATCTTTGCGGGCTCGAAGGCGCATATGATGTCGGAGATGTTCCTCACGGCGACGCGCCCGTTCTACAAGAGCACGCAGAATCTGTCCCTCCGCGTCATCGCCCCGGATGTCTACTTTGACTTTGCGGCCGGGTTCTTCGCTCGGGCGAATCGGGAGCTCGCGCGTTCGGCTTTTGATCTCGCCTATCGATTGAGCGATGGTGTGACCTGGGAGGTGCAGTCGATTCTCAATCGGCTCTGGACGCGGAGAGCCTCGACGATTGACGAGGAGGTCGTGCGTGCGGTTGTCGACGAAATCATTTCCGAGAATGCGGATGAATATGCGGTTCTGGTGGCGAATCTGACGGTGAACGAGGCGAAGATCCTGCGGGCGGTGGCGAGTCGCCGTCTTGTGTCCGCGCCGACGAGTGCGGAGTTCGTGCAGGAAACGGGACTCTCGCCCTCCAGCATCACGCTCGCCGTCAAGAATCTCTGCGAGGCGCAGCATCTCTATCGCGCGGAGAACGGACTATTGGTCTATGACCGTTTCTTTGGTCTTTGGTTGGCTCGGTAGACAGAGGCATGGAACTGTGGATTTAATTAGGGAAGGATTGAGGATGAAATCGTTGATGTTTGGTTGCCTGGTGGCGATGACAGGGATGGTTTCGGCCGTCCAGATTTCCGTGACGGCCGACAAGGTGATCGCCGAGGTGCCGCGTACGCTCTACGGCACGGGCATGGAGGACGTCAACCACGAGATCTACGGTGGGCTCGACGCACAGCGGCTGTACGACGAGAGCTTCGAGGAGACGGAGCCCGCCCAGTTGATCGCGATCGACCGCACGGTGAACGGATCGAGCGGGAAGGTCTGCGGTCGCCAGTGGACGCCGATTCTGGGTGGCGGTGGCTACGAGGCCCAGGACGAGAAGGTCAAGCACCTGGGGCGTCGTTCGCAGGTGTTGATGCCCAATGGCGGCATCGCCGGTGTCTGGAACGCGGGGCTCAATGGCTGGGGGGTGCCCTGCCGCGAAGGGCGGAAGCTGCTCGGACACGTGTGGGTGAAGGGGCGCGTGACGCGCCTTGAGGTCTCGCTGCAGCGGGCGGACGGTCGGCGGACGTATGCGACGGTCGAGCTCAAATACGACGCCGAGAAGGACTGGGCGCGTGCTGACTTCGCGCTGGTGCCGCGCATTACCGATCCCCAGGCTCGGTTCGTCATTTCCGCGACAGGCGAGGGCAAGATCTGGATCGACGACGCCTATCTCGCCGACGAGCCGACGAACGTCTTCGGAAAGATCGGCTGTCGCGAGGACATTGTCGATGCCTTCCGCCGTGAGGGCCTGACGTTCCTCCGCTGGGGCGGCTCCATGTCGAACTCCGAGAATCTGCTCTTCCGCAATCAGAAGGGCGACCGTGCGCCCTACGACGGGTACTGGTTCAAGACGAGCTCGACGGGTTTCCTCTACAAGGAGTTCGCGGAAATGGCGCAGGCGATGAAGCTGCCGTTCGCGTTCTCCATCTTCGCCTACGAGACGACCGAGGAGGCGGAGAAGATCGCCGCGTGGACGAAGAAGTTCGACGGGGACGTCTACGTGGAGATCGGCAACGAGGAGTGCTCCGGCTTCACGCCCGCCTGCGGCAAGAAGGATCTGGCGAGCATTCGCCGCTACTGCGAGAGCGTCCGCCGTCTCGTCCCGGCGATGCGGAAGGTCAATCCGCGGCTGAAGTTCGTGAACGCCGTCATGTGGTTCGGCGACCAGATGCCACTCATGGAGGAGGCGTTCACGTTGACGGACGGCATCTGCGAGTACTGGGACGTCCACGTCAGCAACGACAAGGCGAACGCCGTCGGCGCCGTGTATGGACCCGTTCACCAGTTCCGCGAACTCCTTCGCCGCAAGAATCCGCAGTCGACGATGAAGGCCGCCGTCTTCGAGGAGAACGGCCGGAGCCACGGCCTGAAGCGCGCCCTGGGCCACGCGAGCGGGCTGATGGCCCTGCGGCAGTTCGGCGACTTCGTGCTGACGAGCTGCCCCGCGAACGCGCTGCAGCCGTATGGACACAACGACAACGGCTGGGACCAGGGCCAGATCTTCTTCACGACGGACAAGGTCTGGCTCCAGCCCTATGGCTGGGCGCAGCAGATGGCGAGCGCCAACCACCGCGACCTGCTCGTCAAGAGCGGCAGTTCGGACAAAGACGTCCTACTCTCGGCCACGCGCGACCGCGCGAACACGTCGCTCGTCGTCCATTTCGTCAATCCAACGACCGAGGCCAAGCCGCTCGAGATTTCCTTCGCCGATCGTCCGGGACTCAAGCTGGTCAAGGCCACCGTCCTGACCTCCGCCAGTCTGGACGACCACAATCCGCCCGACGACCCCGATCGCGTGTCGCCGAAGGACGTCACGGCGGCGTTCCGGGCGCAGTCCACGCTGCCGCCACTCTCCTATCTGATTGTCGAATACCGCGCCGAATAAAGGAGCATTGGTTATGAAGTATCTGTTTCTGGGACTCGCGGCCTTGACCACGGGCATCGTTTCGGCGGTTCCCGTGTCCTCCCCGGATGGCAAGGTCGTCTGCGACTTCGACACGCCCGCCGGCGTCCCCACGGTGACGGTGCGCTATGCGAACGCCGACGCCGGCCGGATGGCGGTCGCCGTACGATCGGCGTCCTTCACCATTGCCTCGGCGAAACCCGTGCGGACCGTTTCGGCGTCCGTGAAGCCCGTCTGGGGCGCGGCCGCCGTGTATCCCGAGAACTACTGCGAGCTGGAGGTCGCGCTGAAGGACGGCGACGGGCGGGTGCGCGATGGCGTGACGATCCGCGCCTACAATGAAGGCGTCGCCGTGCAGGCCTCGCATCGGACGGAACTCTACGGGTCGTCGTACCGCAGCCGCGAGGCGTCTTCGTTCACCCTGCCCGAAGGCACGGTCGCCTGGGGCATCCCCAGTACGGAGGCGACGTTCGGACGCGAGCCGAAGCCCCTCGCCGAGATGGACCGCAAGTCCGCCTGGCGCATGCCGCTCACGATGAGGCTTCCGGGCGGCGCCTATGCGAGCCTGTTCGAGGCGAACGTGCGGGACTATCCGCGCTCGAATCTGAGAAGCGAGGGATGGACGCTGAAGCCGGTGTTCGCCCAGGGCGGACACGACCGCCGCGGACTCGTCAAGACGCCGTGGCGCGCGCTTCTCCTCGCGCCGAACGCGGGCGGCCTCGTCGAACGGGCCTATCTGGCGGAACTGCTGAACGATCCCTGCGCCATTTCCGACACGTCGTGGATCAAGCCCGGTCTCTGCATCTCCGACCAGTTGAACTGCGAACTTGTCCAGGAGAAGCTCATCGCCACCGCCAAGGCCGCGAAAGCCCTGGGGGCGCGCTACCTGCAGATCGACTGGGGCTGGTACGGCACGGAAGTTCCCTGGAGCGAGGACGACCGCGACGCCTTCCGGAACGGCAAGTACAAGGATCTGGCCGCCGCGCATCCGGGCTGGGAGGAGAATACCAAGGCCGATCCGCGGACCATTGCCAAGGGGCTTGTGCCGTATCATCCCATCTGGCCCTATGGCGGTCGCGTGGGCGTGGATTTCGATGTCCCCGCGCTCGTGAAGGAGCTGAAGGCCCTGGGCATGGGGCTCTGTCTCTACGTGCATGGCTACGTGCTCGAGAACACCGACATGGACGACCTCTTCGCGCTCTACGAGAGCTGGGGTGTCGCGGGTCTGAAGCCCGGTTTCGTGAGCTACGGCTCCCAGTCCGCCACGGAGTGGCTGCGGAAGCTGGCCGAGGTCTCCGCCCGCCACCATCTCTGGATCGACATCCACGATGCGCACATCCCGGATGGTTTCGAGCGGACCTGGCCGCACGTGATGATCACGGAAGGCGGCGGCGGACAGGAAGGACACCACCCCGTCCATCAGGACGTCGCGCTGCCGTTCACGCGCTGCCTGGTCGGTCCCTTCGACTACACGCCCGCGTTCTTCGACGAGAAGCGCACGCACGCCCATGCGGCGGCGATGCTGCTCGCCTATCCGGGACCGACCGCCATTATGCGCGGCAAGGTCGCAGTCGCCGCCGCCGATCTCGTTGCACCGTTCGTGAAGGCGCTTCCGTGGACATACGACGAAACGCGCGTCCTGGCGGGCGAGATCTCCGACCACCTTGTGATCGCCCGCCGGAAGGGCTCGACCTGGTATCTGGCGGGACTCTGCGGCGAGACGCCGCGCGAGATCACGGTCGATCTCTCGTTCCTCGGCGCGGGGGCCTTTTCCGCCGAGGTGACGGACGACAACGGTCCGCAGTCCCGGCGCACCGTCGCCGCGACGGACAAGCTGGCCCTTTCGATGAAGTCGGGTGGCGGCGCCTATGCGGTCTTCACCCGCTGATGGATGTTGGAGATGAACGTGAAATCGCTGGTCGCGGGAACGATCCTGTGCGGGTTGATGGTGGCGGACTCCTTGCCGGCAGTGGCGGACGCGTCGACACCCGAGGACCGGTTCGGCTATTCGTGCTGGTGGGCGGCGCCGGGCTATTGGCAGCGGCGGATCGATCTGAAGTTGAACGACATCCAGAAGGCGAAGCGACCGTTCGACCTGGTGCTGGTCGGCGACTCGATCACCCACAACTGGGAAGGGTGGGTCGACGAGGCGTCCAGGGAGAATCTTCTCCGCCATATCGCCAGTGGTCGCATTTCGCATGCCGAGGCGCATGTGGAGCCGATGAAGAACTGGACGCTCCTCACGAACGAGTTCTCGGTGCTGAATCTCGGTATCAGCGGTGACAACACGCGCCACGTGCTTTGGCGTCTCACGGAAGGTCGCCAGCTCGACGGCTACAAGGCGCGGTTCTTCGCGGTGATGATTGGAACCAACAATACATCGGATGCGCCGGATGACGTGGCGAAGGCGATCGGAAAGATCGTGGCCCTCATCCGGGAGAGACATCCCGAGTCAAAGATTCTGCTGCATCCCATCTTTCCGCGCGGGGAACGCCCGGACGATCCGCGGCGCCGGAAGAACGAGTCGGTCAATGCGCTTATCCGCGACCTGTCCCAGGACGACCATGTCGTCTGGTGCGACTTCAACGCGCGGCTGACGGGACCGGATGGCGTCCTTTCGCGCGAGATGATGTCGGATCTGCTTCACCCCTGCGAATGCGGCTATGCGATCTGGCGCGAGGAACTGGTGCGGCATATTGGCCGTCGTCCTGAGCCATCCTGTCGATAGTTAGGTGGAAGAATGAAAATCAAAGTTCTTGTCTGGAGTCTCCTCTTTAGTGCCTGTTCGGGCTTTGCCGCCACGCAGCGGGTTGAGGTCTATGCGCATGCGTTCGCGGCGGGCGGGTGGAAGCTCGATTCGCAGTTCATGGACGTGATGGGGTCGCCCTATCTGCTGGCGCACGGCATGGGACGTCCCGTCCCCGACGCGACCGCGACCGTCGACCTGCCGGAGGCCGGCACGTGGCGCGTGCGTGTCCGGACGCGCAACTGGGCACCCAGAGCCCCCGGCAAGTTCCAGATTCTCGTCGACGGAAAGCCGCTCGCGAAGACTTTTGGCGAAGGGCGTGAGGTCTGGAGCTGGGAGAATGGCGGCGAAGTGACGGTGGCGGACCGACAGGTGCGCGTCACGCTCCGCGATCTGACCGGCTTCGACGGCCGCTGCGCAGGTGTCGTCTTCGAGCGGGGCGGAGACCCCGAGGAGGATCTTGGCGCGATTTCCGTGACGAAGGATCCGAAGCTCGCGCAGACGCCGGCCATGACCTACGACCTCGTCGTCGTGGGCGGCGGCGTGCCGGGATGCTGTGCGGCCCTTGCCGCGGCCCGGCGTGGACTGCGCGTCGCCCTGGTGCAGGACCGTCCCGTGCTCGGCGGCAACTCCTCCAGCGAAATCCGCGTGTGGAGCGCCGGCGAGATGCGCTACCCGATCGTGAAGGAGATGCGCTCCCTCTTCATGAACCGCAGCAAGGACATGTGGATCTCCGACGAGGACCGCCTCGCCCGCCTGCAGCGCGAGCCCAATCTCTCCATCTTCCTCTCGCACCGGGCCTTCGCCGTCGAGAAGAAGGGGGACCGCATCGCGAAGGTCTTCGCCCTCGATTTCGTGAACGGACGGAACGTCGCCTTCGCGGCCGACAACTTCGTCGACGCGACGGGTGATGGCTGGATCGGGTTCTTCGCCGGCGCCGACTATTCCTACGGACGGGAAGGAAGGAACGTCTACAATGAGCCGTCCGCCCCGAAGGTCGGCGACCGGACGACCCTCGGCGCGTCGATCATGTGGGAGAGCTGCGAAGACCGGCATGGCCTCTCCAGCGTCCCAATCCCGTTCTCGGCCCCGTGGGCGGAGCCCTTTGCCGAGGGCATCGCCGCCATCCAGGGACGGTGGAACTGGGAGTACGGACTCAACCGCGACATGATCAGCGAGGGCGAGGCGATCCGCGACCGTCTCTTTCTCGCCATCTACGGCGCCTTCAGCCTGGCGAAGAAGAAGCCGGAGAACAACCGCCGCATCCTCGTGACGATGCCGTTCCTGATCGGCAAACGAGAATCGCGTCGCCTGCTGGGCGACCATGTGCTCGTCGAGCAGGACGTGACGTCGCGCCGTCCCTTCGAGGACGCCGTGGCGACGGGATCCTGGTCCATCGACCTCCACTACACCATCACGAACGCGACCTTCCTCACGCGGTGCGAGCAGCCCCACTACGGACGCTACTGGATTCCTTACCGCTCGCTCTACTCCCGCAATGTGCCGAACCTCTTCCTGACGGGCCGTTGCGCGAGCTATTCGCATGTGGGCCTTGGCTCCCCCCGTGTGGTCAACACGCTCGCCCAGACGGGCGTCGCCGTGGGCGAGGCGGCCGCCCTCTGCAGGAAGTACGGCGCCGTGCCGCGCGAAATCTGGACGAAGGGCCACACCCGTGAACTCCAGGATCTGCTGGGCGGCGAGTGGCCGGGGCGTCCCGACCCTAGATTCGCCAACTGGCGCATCGTCGACGACGAGTCCGAGGGCGTCGTCTTCGTGGGTGCGTGGAACGAACGCCACAATCCGAACGGCGGACAGATCGGCAACATCTCGCATAGCCGCCGCGCACCGAAGCGTGGGGACGTCGTCCGCTACCCGCTGCCGGTCGAGAAGGCGGGGCGCTACCGCGTCTATCGCAACGTGCCGTTCGATCCCTGGCATCTTCTCAACCTGAACATTACCCACCAGGCGGTTATCGAGAGCGGTGGGCGGACCTCGCGGACAGCCTATGATCTTTGGACGGATCCTGGTGAATGGGTCGAAATCGGAGTCTTCGACCTCGAGCCGGGCGCGACGTTGACGGTCGATCCCGCAGGTGCCGAGATGGCCTGCGCCGACGGGTTCGCCGTGGAACCTCTCTAATCTGGAGCATGTATATGTTTGGTTTGACCTTCTTTGCGGCCGCGCTCGCGTGCTCGGGCGTGTCGGATTATCAATGTGGACGCTGGGCGACGGTTTCGAACCAGGTCCTGGTGGTCGATTCCACCGGTGTGGATCATGACTTCTCCTGGCACCGCTATGCCCTGGAGCCCAGGGACGGGTCCTTCGTGCCGGGACGCCGCTATGAGGTGCGCTTCCGCACAAAGGTCGAGGCGGGTGCGAAGAACGCGTTCCTGTATACGCTGATCCGTCCCGCGTCCGAATCCTCTGACCGTCTGGACGCAGGGCGTCTGGCCGTCCATCCCACAAACGGGGAATGGAAGGAGGTCTGTCTGCTGGTCGAGGATGTCGAACGGACGGACCTTCGTCTTCAGATCCACGGCTACAACCGTCTCCGCGCCGAAGTCGCCGATCTCCGCATCATCGAGCGTCCGCCGCTTGCGTTCGTGCCCGCCACGGCGACCTGCACGAACGGAGCCGTCGCGGCGACGCCGTCGTTCACGCCGACCGGGGCGGAGGAGTTCGACGTCGAGGCGCCGCGGTCCACGGGTGGACCCGTCCTGGACGCCGCGGACTTCGGCGTAAGCGAGGCGAACCCAGACAACCTCCCGGCCCTGAAGGCCGCCCTCGCGGCGGCGAAGGAGCGGAAGGCCGCGAAGCTCGTCCTCAAGAAGGGCGTCTATCGTCTGACGACGAACGAGGCGCTGACCCTGGAGGGGCTCTCCGACTTCACCTTCGATGGTGGCGATTCGACGTTCATCTCCCATCGCCGTTCCGCGGCGTTCATGTACGTGAACGAGTGCACACGGGTCCGCGTGGCGAACTTCAAGGTTGACTGGGACTGGGCGCGCGAACCTCTGGCGAGCCTTGTGCGCGTGGCGGCGGTCCAGAAGGATTCCTACGATCTTGAATTTGTCGACTATCCGGAATTCCCCTGCAAGGAGTCCCACCTGGTCATCCTCTCGGCGTTCGATCCCAAGACGCGGTCCGTTGGCCTCGAGGACGGCATCACGCGGGCGATCGACTTCCGCCGCACGAACAAGCCCGACGCCTATCGGACATGGCTGGCGCCCAATCGGGTCCGCGTGAAGCAAGCTCCCGCCGGCATCGCCCCCGGCCAGCTCTATCGCCTCCAGCACTACTACTACCAGATGAACGGTGTCAACATGCGGAGCAACGCCCATCTCCGCCTGGAGAACGTCACGATCCTCTCGACGCCGGGGCACGCCTTCCTCATCTGCGGCACGCAGCATCACACGCTCTTCGACCATGTGGACATCGTGGCGCCGAAGGACGATCCGCGCCGTATCATCACCTGCACGGCCGATCATCTGCACATGGCCCAGAGCCGAGGCTATCTGAAACTCGACCATTGCGAGTTCTCGCTCGGCGCGGACGACATCCTCAACATGCACGACTGCTCGGGATTCGCCCGTCGGAAGGATGCGCACACGATCCGCACGCAGAATGCCCGCGCCTACGGCCGTCTGCCGAAGGGGACGAAGGTCGAACTTCGCCACGGCGACTATTCGCCGACAGGATTCACGGGCACGGTCCGGGAGATCAAGACCGTCGACGCGAAGGGCGCCGTCTACGACATCACCTTCGAGGAGGAAGTTCCCGAGCAGACGACGGACGGCTTCGTGATGTTCGACAAGACCTACGACACGCAGAACGTCATTGTCCGCAACGGCTATTTCCACGACAACCGGGCGCGCGGCCTTCTGATTCTCGCGCGGAACGTGACGGTCGAGAACAACGTCTTCCGCCACCAGGAGATGGGTGCCATCAAGATCGAGACCGGCTACACCTTCAACGTCTGGAGCGAAGGGTACGGCGTGTCGAACGTGGTCATCCGCGGCAACCTCTTCGACAATGTCAATCCGTCCGGCTCGAACGCCGGGCATGGCCGCCGCTCGATCTACTCCGGCATCTACCTGCGGACGGATCCCTCCTCCGACACGACGGGCTACCCCATCATCCGCGACCTGCTGCTCGAGGGCAACACCTTCCGCGACACCTGCGGCGTCGTGGGGTGGTTCTCGAGCGCCCACAACGTGACCGTGCGGAAGAACGTCTTCGAAGACCCGACGCCGCGCCGTAAGGAGATGGACTACCGGTCGCAGTTCCGCCTCGTGAACGCGCATGACGTGCGGATTGTCGACAATGAGTGGCGAGTCTCGCCGAACGTCAAGGCTCCTGGCGTCGTCTTCGACCCTGAGAACTGCGCCAATCTCCTTTTCGGCGGCAACCGCGTCAAGTAGGTTCCACGCTCCAGATCGTTCAGAGATTCCAAATCGGGAATAAGTCGCATTGAGAATTGAGCCGCCTTGGCCTT
>JAUNMP010000385.1 GCA_030537465.1 bacterium | reverse complement strand
CCGACGACAACCCGCTCATACAAGCCAGAGGAGACATCCGCCCCCTGTGCGGCCGTCACGGCCGCCTGAATCGTCCCGAATGGCTTCTCCACGCTGCCGTCACCAGTTTCGTCGTCGCCGTCAACGGTCACGTGGATCTCCCGCATCGCAGGCGCAGGAAGCTTCGAACCACAGGCGCCCACCGTCACCGCGCCATCCGCGGCAAGGAACGGTGCGCCGTCCTGGCCGACGAAGTCGCAGAATGCCCAGGTGTCCTTCGGATTCTTGTCCGCATTGAGCGACCCGGAGAAGACGTAGTTCGTTCGTCCAAGTCCAAAGGCCGGGGAATTCTCCGTCAGACGGAAGTCTCCCTGTTCGACGGACGCGAAGAATGGCAGCCCCAGCAGGCAGTTCACGCAGTTCGCACCGGCCACGCCATCCCCGTAGAGAACGTTCTCGGCCAGGGCCCCCGAAATCATCGACGACACGCCGTTGTCGAAGGCGATGGAGTTGTGCAGAAAAGTCGTCCCGTTGTAGTAGACGACCGAGGAGAGTCCCGAGTTGCCGACCGCCGTGCAGTTGACGATGCGGCTATCCGCACCGAAGAGCGGACAGTTCTTGCCGGTGTTGCCATCGAAGATGCTGGCGAACTGCCACGCGCCAATGCTGAGTCCCTGCGTGTTCCCATGGTAGACGTTGCCCGTCACGCGGCAGCGCTTGAGGTAGCCATAGTAGATCAGGCCCCGCTGGCCGTCGCAGTCCGTAATGATGCAATCCGCCACGCTCGGGCAAAGGCCACCACCATTCGCCGTGCTGAGATAGATGGAACCGAACCCACTGCAGAGCGCGCCACCGCGGTCCGCCTTGCCGGAGCCGGCATCCGTGTCCGTGCGTCCGCCGCGCAGCGTGAACCCCTGCACGGAACCGCCGTACGCAACCGGGACGGCGATGCACCGGACGGCTTTGGGGCCGAGCCCCGTCGCCGAATCGGGATCGCTCGCGCCCGTGATGAACGTCGAGGCCGCACCATCGGTGGACCGCACGTAGACCTTCTCCGTCAACACGAGGCGTGTCGCGAGGTCGCAACCGGACTTCCCGCCTTCGTTGTAGTCGCCCGAACGCGCGAGGACAAGCCGGGTCGTGGAGCTCGTCTTCGCCTTGTCATGCGCTGCCTGAAGCGTCTTGAATGGCTTTGCGGACGTGCCATCCGCCGTCGTATCGTCACCCGTGACGGCATCCGCCCAGATCGGATCATAGAATTCGGCCACGAGCTTGTCGTCCTGCGCGGTTGCGCCCGCCGCCGGCACAATCTGGATCTTGTTCTCCGTCATGTCCGGCAGGAAGACGGACCCGCTCGTGTTGTAGCGCAGCGCCGTGAAGACGCGCGTGCCCACGCCCTGTCCCGTGATCGTCGCGTAGGGTCCCGCGACCCGCACCGTCCCCGAGAACCAGACGGGCGCCCCGTCCACGAAGAGCGTACCCGTGTCCGCCGCCGTGCGCGTGAAGGGAATCGGCGTCCCCTCCGGCTCGGCCGCGAAGGCGCCCTGACGGGCACCGACAAAACAGGCACCCGTCGACGGCAGCGCGTCCCCCGCGAAATCGAGGTCGCGATAGGCTTCGGGAATCCGTGAGAAATGCGTGGCAGACCCCACGGCCGCGCCCGCGAGCGTGGCCGAGACGGGACGGAAGTCGAGCGTCGTGATCTGCGCCGGGACGACATCGGTCGCGACACGGCAGTTGGACCAGGTCACGAACTCGCTCGTCGAGAGATCCACGCCGTTCGCATCGGTGTTCTTGAAGAACACGCAGTCGTAGAACTTCGGCTTGTACGAGCTGCTCACCCCGCTATGGGTCACGCCGTCCGCGTCACCCAGAAACAGACAGTTGTAGCAGGCAGGCGAGCCCAGGAGCGCCTGCTGAGTGCGCCCCGCGACATGCACGGTCGTATTCACATGCGTACCGTGGAAGAGTGAGGCGCTGTAGTTGTTGTAGAAGATGCAGTTGTACGTGTTCACATTGCGCTCGCCGGAGCCCGAGCTCGTGGCGCTGCACCCCGTGACAAGACAGCGGACCAAGTTTCCGCCATGGGCGCCACCGCCACGCTGCGCCTTGCAGTCGACGATGATGCAATCGACAACATAGGCGTTGTCCGCGGCTGCCGCGCTCTGGGCGTTCGCAGACCTGGACGTCATCAGCACACCGCCACCGCGGTTCGAGTCGAGGTCGTCGTTCGTAAAACCTTCCTGAGCCCCGGTCCTCGTATAGCCGTTGCGGAGCGTGAACCCCCTCACGACGGCCTTCGCGTTGGAGCCGATGTAGACGCAGCGCGCCGCATCCGCCCCGAGTCCATTGCTCGCCGCGCCCTTGTGGCCCTGGATGACCGTACGGTAGCGCCCTTCCGTCGAGGCGACCGTGATGTCCTTCGAAATCGCGACGACCGAGTCATGTCCATCCGGAGCCGGTGCCGCCTCCGTATAGAGTCCCGGGGCGACCCAGACGGTCTCGCCCGCGGACGCGGCGTCAACACCCGCCTGGATTGTCAGATAGGGATTCGCCTGCGTGCCGTCCTGCGTCGACCCCACGGCATGGCGATCGACCCAGACATCCGCCGCCACCGGCAGACTCAACATGGTCAGCAGAACACCCGAACATCCAATAACAGAAGAG
>JAUNMP010000384.1 GCA_030537465.1 bacterium | reverse complement strand
ATGGCTGCGAGTGCCCCGAGAAGCTCCTCAAGACGCTCAAGGCCGTCAACAAGCCGTTCGGCACGAACGACGAAGAGTCCTACTGCTGCGGCGAGGGCGCGATCGTGCTCGACAAGCTCTACCCCGAGCTCGTCAAGTCCCTCGCGGAATACGTCGCCGCGCGTGCGGACGATCCGAAGAAGGACAAGATCGTTGTTCTCTCGGCCTACACGAAGAAGGTTCTCGTCAAGTACGGCAAACTCAAGGTTGTGACGATGGAGGAGCTCGCGGCGTCCTGCCTGTGAGATCCATCCAATGGTGTACGGTGAAGACCGTATGCGGAAACGGGGGCGGTGCGAAGGTGCCGCTCCTGTTTTTTTTGTGTTTGTCCTTGAGCTTGGACGCGGAATATGCGAAGATACGCCCGTGAAAGGGCATCTTGCCCACCTCTGCTTGTAGAAACATCATAGATTGTCATGAACGCTGTTGTCATTTTCTCGGTTCTTTCCGTTTTACTGGTCGTCGGCAAGATTCTCCGCGTTAAGATTCCCCTGCTGCAGCGCCTCTACCTTCCGTCGGCAGTCGTGGGCGGTCTACTGGGGTTGTTGATTGTCAATGTCTGTGGGGCCTGGGTGCCGATCGAGTTGACGGATACTCTGCGCCAGTTCCCCGGGTTCCTGATCAACGTCATCTTCGCGACGCTCTTCCTGGGGGTTGCCGTCCCGAAGCTGAAGAGCTTTGCAGGGCTCATCCTGCCGCAGCTGACGCTTGCGCAGATTGTCGTATGGGGACAGTACGCGATTGGCATTGGTATCGCGGGCTTCCTGCTCGTTCCCATGTTCGATGTCAATCCCGCGTTCGGCAATCTGCTGGAACTTGGTTTCGAGGGTGGCCACGGCACGGTGGGCGGAATGACGCCCGCATTCATCGCGCACAAATGGGAGGACGCGATTCCTCTCGGCTACACGGTGGCGACGGTGGGGATGATCTCCGGCATCGTGATCGGCATGGCGCTGGTCCATTGGGCCTACAGGAAGGGGTACGTGAAGACGGTGCGTCCGTTCGAGGAGCGCTCGATTGAGGAGCGGCAGGGCATCCAGCCGCACGACGCGCGTCCCTCGGCTGGACACCAGACGGTGTTCGCCGATTCGGTTGATTCGCTGGCCTGGCATCTGGCCATTGTCGGTCTGGCCGTTCTGATTGGATACGGAGTGCTGGTTGGTCTGCAGCAAGGGGAGCTCTGGCTCTTCCCGGAGGCGAAGACGCGCCTCTTCAATGGTTTCCCGCTGTTCCCGCTGTGTATGCTGGGCGGTGTCGCGCTCCAGGGTGTGGCGAAGCTGCTGCGTGTGGACCTGTTGATTTCGCGAGGACAGATGCAGCGCATCTCCGGCGCGGCGCTCGACTATCTGGCCTTGTCCGCCGTGGCGACGATTCAGCTGTCGGTGGTGGCTGCGAACTGGCTTCCGCTCACGATCATGATGGTCGCGGGCATGATCTGGACGGTGATGAGCGTGCTGTTCCTCTCTCCGAAGCTCTTTGAGGAGGCGTGGTTCGAGCGTGGCATCGCCGAGTTCGGCCAGGCGACGGGAGTGACAGCCACGGGACTTCTACTGCTGCGGACCGTCGATCCGGAGAACAAGACGGTGGCTGCGGCCTCTTTCGCCGGCAAGCAGCTGATCAACGAACCGGTCATGGGCGTCTGGGTGGCGGTTGCCCTTGCGCTTGTGTTCACGATTGGCTGGATGCCCGTCTGGATCATCTGCACGGCCGTTCTGCTCTTCTGGTTGATTGTGGCTGTTGTGCTGATTCGCCGCCGTAAGTAAGGCTTCTCGCAAAGTCTGTATTCAAGAGGCGGTCTTCGTTCTGGAGCCACCTACATTCGGGGACTGTCCCCTGTATTTTGGGGGACTGTCCCCCTTTCCCTTTACCCTTGTGCCCTATTTAAGATATACTTATTGAAATGAAAACTGAAAAACACTTCGTCACAGCGCGCGTTTTGTCCCTTGTCGCCATGTTCGCCGTTTTGGTGTCTGGCTGTTGCATAGGAGACTGTCCTCGTTTTTGGGGGGACTGTCCCCCTGGGTGTCCTGATTCATCCGCCTGGGAAGACGTTTTCAATGCCGATCTCTCGAATGCTGAGATGAAGCCTGGCAGCTGGGCCTGGGACAAGGATGGTTCTCTGACGCCCATCACCGGCGATACGCTCTTTTCGAAGAAGGATTATGCGAACTTCATTCTCGATGTTGGCTACGTGATGGACCCGACGGCGAACAGCGGACTCTTCCTTTACGACACAAAGCACCCTACGCATAAATTCGAGATCCAGATTCTCGACGACCATCATCCTCAGTATTCGAACGAGGTCCCTTATCAGCTGACGGGCGCGATCTACGGCCGCCTTCCTCCGGCGAAGGTGAACTCGAAACCGGCGGGAGAACTCAATCGCATCGTCGCCGATTGCCGCGGAACGAAGGTGAAGATCTTTGTCAACGGCGAGAAGGTCGTCGATACAGACCTTTCGCAGTGGACGGATCCTAACGTCAATCCCGACGGCACGACGGTTCCGAAATGGCACAAGGGCTTTCCCGCCCTGGGCACGATTCCGATGCATGGACGCATCGCCCTTCAGGGCGTGCATGGCGGCAAGGCCGTCCACTTCAAATATCTGAAGGT
>JAUNMP010000117.1 GCA_030537465.1 bacterium | reverse complement strand
TTGATCTTCATGATCAGTCCGTGCGGCGTGAGGTAGGGGTACATCCACTGGATGACGTACGACTCCTCCACATAGAAGGCATGGCGTAGGCGCTCGTGATCGAACATCATTTTTGTGAGTACGCCGTTGATCTCCATCACGCCGAGGGCGCCCGTGACCTGGACGCGTCCGTTTTCGATGCGGAGATCGGCATTGGCGGCGCGTTTGCCGCTTTGGACTTCCGAGACGTAGATGTTGAACGACTCGGCGGAGTCCTCCTTCGAGGGAATCCAGATCTCATCGCCGTAGAGGTCGCGCTCGACGGACATATAGGTGTCGTCGGCGAGGGCGTTCTGGGTGATGAGGTAGACGTCGGGGCGGACGTTTGCGGAGTAGATCATATAGGTGGGAACGAACCGCCCCGGATCGGTGCCGCCGAAGAAGATCGAGCTCGGCTCCATCTCCTCGGGCCACATCGGATTGGGAAGGGGTTCCTCATCGTCAAGCAGCTCTTCGCGGATCGCGTTGGCTCCCCGCAGCTGGTAGTTGCCGAACTGCCAGCCGAACGTGTGGCCGTTCTGTTCCGCGGACCCCATTGCGAAGACGAGCTTGTCATTGGTGTAGTTCTCGTAGATTGGAATAAGCGCGGTACAGCCGGCGGCGACGCAGAGAACGGCGAGGACCGACTTCTGGAGTCCGGGTGCGTTCGAGAAGACGCGCTTGACGATCTTGTTCGCGATCATGAGGCCGACGGCGAGGCCATAGCCAATCCAGAGCGAGAACATACCGTGGGAGGAAATGAATTTCACCTTCTGGATGAAGCCGTCCTGGATGTCGCCCTTGACGCCCGCGAGGGCAACGAGGAAGAGGGACATCAGTCCGAAGCAGGAACCGACGGCGATGAGCCACTGTTGGGAGACGTCGTCGGCGATGAATCCGAAAGAGACCCCGGCGGCGGAGAGGGAACGATTCTCGTTCGTGCGTCCGCAGATCATGTTGAATACGACGATGGTCTGGCGGACAAGCATGGCGATGAGCCCAACGAGGGCGAGGAGTGCCAGGAGCACGAGCAGGTACTTGTCGAGGCGGAGCGGAACTTCGCCGCCCGTCAGGTCTTCATAGAGTTCGGAGAAGACAACGACCAGCCCGGCGACCGCGACATAGAGTCCACCGGCAATCCAGACCGCGCTGATGGCGAACGGCTTCCCATTGTTCTCGTCGCGTTTCCCGACCACGATTTTCCAGAGGGCGAACGGGATCAGCGCAAGGGCTGCCGCCACGAGCGTGAACTGCATGCGGAGATCCTGGAAGTAGAAGCCAAGTTGCTTGAGGAAGAGGTCAAAACCCTCCTTCGAGAAGAAGTCCGGCATCTTGATGGCCTCGTACTGGCCGCGCATGATGGCATGCTTGAAACCCTCCCAGGTCCGGGGATAGCCCCAGTTCATCGGAGGATTGCGGAGATCGGAGACGATCGGCATGTAGGCGTAGAATGAAACGCCCAGCTCGGCGAGGAACGTCGCGGTGGCGATGGATCGTCCATTCGGCAACGCCACGAGCGCGAGCGCCAGCATGACGAAATTCCAGACCAGAGGCCAGATGAACCACCAGGAATGCGGATTGGTGAGGCCGTTCATCGCGCCCTTGTTCAGGAGCACGAAGGCCGTGAGCTGGACTGCGGCCACGGGAATCGCAAAGGCGAGTCCGCGCGGTGTCGTGAGTGTCAGCACGAAGAGCAGGATGAGGCCGGAAATGAGCATCAGTGTCGGCTTGGCGAAGGAGAAGACCGGGCCCGTGTAGCCGGCCGGACCTGCGGCCTTGATGCTGCCGGCGATCATCAGGGCGACGAGCGCGCAGGCACCTGCGCCAGCCAGCCACTTCCAGACATCCATGTCGGTGAGTCGGTATTTCCGCGGCGCGAAGACCGCCCCGAGAGCACAAACGCACGAGCCGGCGAGGAAGGCTCCGATCCAGGCGTAGGTCTCGGGCTCGATGAGGGGGGCAACGGTGACCTCGTTCATCGTTGTCCACTTTGCGGGACCGGAGAAGATCTTTGCGGCGAGGACCATGAGGACAACACCAGTGGCGCCGATGCCAAGCGCGGTCTTCTGCGGGGAGGTGTCTTCCGTTTCGCCTTCGCTCTGCCTGCGGGAAAGAAATGCGCCCACGATTGGTGCCGCGACGAGCAGCAGGCAGCCAAGTGCGAGAATCACCTGATTGGGGCAGGAACTGGTTTTGACGAGCGGTTCAAACTTGTTGATGACGTCCGCCGACATGGCGCTGCTTGCGCGCATCATGCTGCCGATCTTGAGGATCTGCGAGGTCAGGCCGAGGGGAATGAGGATCAGGACGAAATCGCGGAACAGGCGGATGTCGCGCAACGCGATGATGATGGCGAGCGGGACGGCCGCCAGCAACAGCACCTGGTAGTTCGTGAGGCCAAGGCCGAAGATGAAGGCCATGAGCCAGAGAATCCTGTCCGACGGCTTGCGCATCCAGCGATACGACAACAGGAACACCGCCATGAGGAAGAGGGCGTTGAGGGAGTAGATTTCGACAATCGTGGACTGCGACCACTCGACAGGCGAGAACGCGAAGACGAGGGATCCTCCAAGACCTCCGGCCAGGGACATCAAGGCGTTTTTCCTTGCCCGGTCTTCGTCCTTGTCCTCGGTCGGGATGGAGTCCAGCATGTCGCTTCCCGAACGGCAGATCAGCATCGCCGTGCAACCGGCGGCGAAGGCTCCTGCAACGGCGGAGAAGAGCGACACCGCCCAGGCGGGCGTAGGCTGCCCCATATAGGTCACCCAGGAGAAGAGGCGACAGAAGATCCAGCAGCAGAGGGACCAGAAGGGGTACCCCGGAGGATGGGGGACTCCAAGATGGTCCGCCGCGGTGGCGAGCTCGCCAGAGTCCTCCAGCCCGACACTGGGGCCAAGCGTGAAGAAATAAACGAGGAAGGCGATGATGGTCGCCCCCCAGAACGCCACCCAGTCAATTCGGCGGAAGAAGGCGCCGGGCTTCGTCTCAATGGAGAACAGCTTGCTGAACATGTCTTTTCTCTCTCTGGATCTCTGTTAAAGGTTGTGGGGTCTGTAAACGAAAAAAAGTGTGAGGAGCGAACTCAACGACGGGGACGCGCGATGATGCGGAGGAGCTCCTGTCCAACGAGGGAGTCGTCCGCCGACGAGGAGACCAGGCGTTCACGGACCTTGAGCATGCGGAACCGGGCGGCGCGGAGCTCGTTGAGGGAGAAGGCCTTCGCGTTTCTCGCGCCGTTCTTGACGGCCCAGGGACTCTTTGAGGCCCCAGGCCCGATTCCCGCGGCATCAAGGTCCTCGATGATTTCCGGCGGAATATTCTTCGCCCATCCACCATAGGGTGTGAGCCACCCGTTGTCGAGGGCGTCGCGATAGAGGACAAGCTCGCGGAAGAACCTCTCCGTGATTGTGGAGAGGACGATCCCGAAGCCGCTTTCCCCGTCGAAACGCGCGAGTGTCTTGAGCAGACGGGCCGGGTTCCGCTGGGCGAGGGCATCCGTGACATCCCAGAGTTCCGGTTCGTCTCCGCCGACGGAGCAGACCTCGGCGACGTCCGCGGATGTGATTTCGTCGCGTTCCTTCCCCAGATAGGTCCGAAGCTTTGCGAGCTCGGAGACGATGATGCGCGTGTCGGTTCCGACCTTTGACACGAAGGCCTGGTCCGCCCCAGGCGCGAAGGCGAGCTTCTCCTCGGCTGCAAGATCGGGCAGCCGCGAAAGGGCCGCTTCCAGGCGATCCTTGCTCTTTCCTCCAGACGCATATTCGATTACCTGGGCGAAGGTCTTGAACGTCTTCGCGAAGATGCTGGTCTTCAGGAGCTTCGGAGCCGTGATGATGAGATGCTGGTTGGAAGGAAGTGGATTCGCGGCCAGGTCTGCGGCGAACTTCTCAAGAGCCGCCTTCACGGCTTCGGAGGGGGACCCATTGCGTGCACCGCCGGGCAGGAAGGTCACGTTGCGCCACCAGGTGAGTTTGACGGGATCCAGAAAAGGGGGCGTCAGCACTGAGGCCTGGCAGTTCTTGAGGGAGGAGAGCTGGTCCTCCATATTGGTCGCATTGCCGTCCACCGTCTCCACCGCGGTGGCACGCAAAGAGGGCTCGACGGCCGCCTCAAGAACCTTCCGGGCGGCCGCTTCGACGAGGTAGTCGTCCTCGCCCACGATCAGGTATGTGTTTGCGCTTGTCGGCACGCGTATATTTTACCATATTCCATTCTCCCGTTGGTTAGTATATAATAAGGAATCTCAATTTCACCCAAGGAGGATCAGATGGAGAAGACTGTCAAGATTCTGCAGTTCGGAGAAGGAAATTTCCTGCGTTGCTTCATTGACTGGATGGTGCAGAAGATGAACGACAAGGCCGATTTCAACGGTCTTGTCCGCATTGTCCAGCCGATTGGCGACGACTTCACACCACCGTCCCGAATCCTGAATGAGCGCGGAGGCTTCTACCACACGTGTCTGCGCGGCGTCGCCGACGGGAAGCCTGTGGAGATCATCGAGGAGAACCATGCCGTCGAGAAGGTTCTCTGCGCGGCGAGCCAGTGGAACGAGGTCGAAGCGAGCGCGAAGCTGCCGTCGGTACGTTTTGTCGTTTCCAACACGACCGAGGCCGGCATCGAATACAAGAAGGACCAGGACACGTTCCCGCGGAAGGTCGCCCTGCTTCTGAAAGCCCGTTTCGGAGCGGGATTGCCTGGTCTCGTCTTCATCCCCTGCGAACTGATCGAGCATAACGGCGACAATCTGAAGAAGTGCGTGCTCCAGTATGTCCAGGATTGGGGGGACGATGCGCTGAAGGCGTGGATCGAGAAGGAGTGCGTATTCTGTTCGACACTCGTCGACCGCATCGTGGCGGGCCGTCCGGATCCCGAGAGTGCGGCGCGCTATGCCGAGCAGCTGGGAGAGCGCGATGACGTGCTCGTCTGCGGCGAACCATTTCATTTCTTTGTGGTCGAGACGCCGGTCGGCTTTGATCTCGAGGCCGAATTCCCGCTCCAGAAGGCCGGTGTCAACGTCGTCTACACCCCTGATATGCAGCCCTATCGTACGCGTAAGGTGCGCTTCCTCAACGGGGCACATACGGCAACGATCCCCGAGGGAATTCTCGCTGGTTTCGTCGAAGTCGACCAGCTTGTCGCCGATTCTCATTTCAATGCGCATTTCCGCAAGATCCTCTTCGAGGAGATCTTCCCCACGGTGGATCTTCCAGAGGAGCAGAAGCGAGAGTATGCGGCCAGCGTGCTGGAGCGGTTCGCGAATCCCTTTGCGCACCACAAGCTCATGTCCATCGCGCTCAACAGTGTCTCGAAGTGGAAGGTTCGCGTGCTGCCCACGTTGCTCGATTATGTCAAGATGAACGGCACGTTGCCGGAAAATCTTGCCCGTTCCTTCGCGTGGCTGTTGAAGTTCTACCGTACGGATAAGGTGAACGACAATCCCGATGTGATGGCCTACTTCAAGACGAATCCCTCCGCGGACGACGTTATGCGGAAGATTGAGTTCTGGGGAATGGACCTGACCACGATTCCGGGCTTCGCCGATTTCGTGAAGGCCAACCTCTGACAGGTTCGGAAAAGGTTTGTTCATGCCCGTCCTCTTCATGAGATTGAGCTTCTGGAAGCTGCTGATAGTGGTCGGGCTTGTTCTGTTCTTCTTCTGGCCGTTGTTCGCCAAGCTTGTCTGCATGTACTTGGATCGGCGCGGTGCCAAGGAAAAGGGGAGGGGCTGTTCTCGGCGGCCTCACCGGAGTTCGAGGTATCTGAGCGGGAAATGTCCCCGATGCTCCGCTGAACTCGCGGAGGGTGCCGAGTTCTGTCACCGATGTGGTTGCCGTGTCGGCATCGTCGACGTATAGTCAGTCCCTTGTGTGGGCGGTCAGTGGTGTGACGATGGACCGCGGAGCTGAAAAGGACAAAAAGAACCGCAACTTGCATTCCTGCAGGTTGCGGTCTTTCTATTGGTCGGAGCGGAGGGATTTGAACCCTCGGCCTTTTGGTCCCGAACCAAACGCGCTACCAGACTGCGCTACGCTCCGTGGTGAAAACGGGTGAAAGTATACTCTTTCCCTTCGTGTAAGTCAATGGTCTACCTGCCAAATTTTCGCGAAAGTTCACGATGTGAATTGAAGACCATGACTGGCTTCCCCGCAGGGGAGATGTAGGGCATACGCGTGGAGGCAAGTTCGTCGACCAGTTGCCTGGCGCTTTCCGGAGTGAGCTTGGAAGACGCGCCGGCATGGCTGCGCGCGACACTCTTCGCAATGAGCTCGTCTCGCCACCGGGTCGATCCGCGCCGTGCGCCGGCTTCGGCGATATCCGAGGCGATCGAGGCGAGCAGCGTAGATGTGTCGAGACCTCCGACGAGATCGGGTACGGCGTCGATTTTCCAGGTGTCGCGCCCGAATTCCTCAAGGACGAATCCAATGGACTGAAGGTCTGGGCAGAAGTTGCGGATGCGTGCGGAATCTGCTGGAGGAAGCTGCACCGTCTCGGGGATGAGCAAGGGTTGCGAGACGACGGCGTGTCCATCCAGAAGCCTCTCATACGAGATGCGCTCGCGCGCGGCACGGGGATCGAGGACAACGAGTCCCGCATCCGTCTCCAAAAGCACGTATCCCGTCGTCATCTGCGCGAGGAAATGGTACCACCTCCAAAGCGAGTTCTGAGTGCCCGCAGGAGGGGAAGACGGCATCTCGGTATCAGAAGGGGCGGGTGGCGTGATGCAGGGGGACGATGTCAAGGTTGACGCCGGCGCCTCGGGAAGAACGAGGTGCGTCTGCAGTGGAGTTGTGAAAGGGACGGCGAAGGTAGCTGGTGCCGGTGCGGGAGAAGTCGAACTAAAGGAATCGTATGATGCAGGTATCGCCGCAGAGACACACTCTTTGGGGACCGAGTTTGACGGCGTCTCCGTGTGAACCAACTGCCTCTTGGGCGTGGCGGGGGCCAAGGCCGCCGCAATTGCGGCGATGAGCGCCTCGCGAACATCTGCAGGACGACGGAATCGAACCTCGCGTTTGGCGGGGTGGACGTTGACGTCGACCTGGTCAGGCGGAAGGTCAATGAAGAGGACCATCGCCGGACGGGCTTCCTCGCGTGTACGCGGGTACGCCTCGCGCAGCGCATAGTTGATGGCTGGCGCCGTTGCGGGGCGGCCATTGACGAAGATGAACTGGTCTCTGCGGACGGTTGCTCCCGAAGACGGCCGCTCAATATATCCATGAACGCGGACCATGCATCCCTCCTGCGGTGACACGGCAATCAAGGACTCGGAGAACGGGCCGCCGAAAAGATCCCGAATGCGTTCCTCGAGCGTGGCACCAGGGGGGACGCGATAGGCTTCACGTCCATCAAGGACAAGCGAGAAACCGACGTCGGGATGGGCGAGGGCGTGAATGGTGAATGTGGCACGGATATGGGCCTCTTCAGTAGCGAAGGCCCGGAGGAACTTTCGGCGGGCGGGGACATTGCAGAAGAGGTCACGAACCTCCACGCATGTTCCGGGCGGGGCCCCGCAGTCTTTGACTTCTGCAAGAATCCCCGCATTCACGGCCAGATGCGTGCCTCCCTCGTCCTCGGCGCGTCGCGTCGTGAGAGTGAAGCGCGAGACAGATGCAATCGATGGAATCGCCTCGCCGCGGAAGCCCAGCGTATCGATGCGCTCGATGTCGTCGACGTCGCGGATCTTCGACGTCGCCTGCCTTTCGAGGGAGAGCAGGGCATCCTCCCGAGTCATTCCGCAGCCATCGTCACGCACCGAGACGAGTTTTCGGCCTCCTGATACAACGGTGACGTCGATGCGCGTAGCGCCAGCGTCGATGGAATTCTCCATCAGCTCCTTGAGGACGGACGCGGGGCGTTCCACAACCTCGCCAGCGGCGATTTTATTCGCCACATGGAGGGGCAGGAGGCGGATGTGTCCATCACGCTGCACTTAGCGGTCCAGCGTGAGGTTGCGGCGAATGTACGTCGGGACGTCGAGGTCTTCGTCGTTCCACATGGTCTTCTCGGTCTTGCCGAACCGGTTGTTGGAGACCAGAGACTGCTCGCCATGTGCGTCCGATCCCTGTTGGGGGCGCATCGGTGCGATGCCGACGGGGGCGCCGGTGGCATTCTCCTCGAAGAGAAGCACGACAACCGAGAGGCGTCCGGAGAAGGTGGCCTCGTCGTTGACGGTGCCGAGTTCGATTGCCGCGGAAGGGCCGAATGCCGCGGCAATTCCACTCGAGATGGCGGCAATCTCCGAGAGTCGAAGATCGTCACCGGCAAGGACGCCGACAAGGACGGTGCGGATGGGCGGGATTGACTCGTCTCGATTGAGCAGAGGGTGGGCGGCCAGGGTCGCCAGCACAGATTCCGCGCGATTCTCTCCGCTCGCGGTGGCAGTGGCGAACTGTCCTTTGCCGCAGCCAACGAGAATGTTCCGCAGACGTTCGGGGCCGAGATTGATGTAGCCGGGCTTTTCGAGGATGCGCCACAGAAGCGTAACGCCGGAGGCAAGAGTGTCGACCCCTCGCGAGAGGGCGTCCTTGAGATTGTCCGTTCCCGCATCGGCGACGAGACCGTCAAGCGGCAGGAAGACGGAGACGTCGGCATACTGGCCGATGGGCCCCGCCGCGGTTTTGGCTGCCCGTACGCGGTCGTCACCTTCGAACTGAAAGGGCGTAGTGGCAAAGAGCAGGGTGACGATGCCCATTGTGTGGAGGTGCTTGAGCAGCTCTCCCGTGGCGCCCCCGCCCGTTCCCCCACCGAGCGCTGTGACGACAACCGCTGTTCGAACGCCTTCGAGGGCGGGGTCGAGCAGGTTTGGATTGTCTTGGAACGCGGCACGTGCGGAAGAAGGCTGTCCGCCGGTCCCGCGACCGGCGAGGCGGTTTCCGCCCAACAGCATGAACGGAAGATCACCGGATGTCCCGGACTGGGCATCGGTGTCCAACACGAGCGCCCTGATGCCGGGGCCGTAGGCGCGGAGAATGCCACGGGTCATCAGAGCGCCCGCGCCACCGATGCCGATGAGGATGAGAGGTGAGGGAAGCGCGTTCATTTCCGGAAGATCCCCCCGAAGGCTTTTTTGACGTAGTCGAAGATGGAGGAGGACTGAGATCCCTCCTGCTGCGCGAGGAGAAGAAGACCTGACTGGACAGCGAAGGAGGCGGGATTCTGTTCGGACTCAAGCCCCTCGATTTCGGGAACAATGGATCCAACCCGTACCCCACAACCGAAAACGGCCTCAGCGAGCTCCGTGACGCCGGGGAGCGCCGCACCGCCGCCGGTGAGAAATACGCCGGCGTTGAGGCGATGGAGCAGATTGCCCTCGTCCAGCTTGGCACGGACGATGGCGAAAAGTTCCTGCAGGCGCGCGTTGACTACGGTGTTGAGCGCTCGCTTCGAGACCATGGCGGCCTTGAAGCCCGGCATGGGATCTGGCACGGGAACGCGCTGCATGGCGTCCTCGGGTCGGATGACCGCGGATGCCGCCGTCAACTTAAGCTGTTCCGCCTGTGCCATGGAGATGGAAAAGGCAATGCGGATGTCGTTGGTGACGTGGTCTCCGCCCACTCCGACGACGCCTGCCTGCACAAGGCGTCCCTCGGACCATGCTGTATAGGCGGTCGAACCGCCACCGAGGTCGATCACGAGTGCGCCATCCCGTTTGTGCTGTTGGTTCAAGACAGCCGCCGCCGCACAGGTTCCCGCGAAGTAGGTCTCGGGCAGAATCTCCAGTTTAGCGTCGTGTGCAGCAGAACGGGCGTCGGCGATGCGCTGCGTTGAACCGTGGATGCAAATCGAGCGCAGAGTGAGGAGACGGCCGCTCATACCCTTGGGCGAAACGATGCCATTGACGTCGTCGAGTTGGTAGCAGACCTGTGCGAGCTCAATCGGTTCACGGTCAGAAGAAAGACCGGTCTCATACGAAAGGGCGTCGACTTCCGCAAGGTTCTCGTCGCGGACCACGCCGCTATCAACCTGGCATTGTCCGATGACGGGCTTGGTGCGGATCTGGGGACCGGAGACGACGAGGTAGGCTTGCCCGATTGAGTAGTCGGATTGGTCGGCAAGGCGCTTGAGCACGGATTCTACGGAATAGCGGGCCTGGGCGATGTTGATGATCTGACTTTTACGGACGCCTGAAGAGGGGATGGCTCCGATGGCGGCTACTCGCACGCGTCCGCCCTCGAGCGGTTCGCCAATGGCGATGACAGTACGGGATGTGCCGATTTCAAGTGCGGCGATAGGATCGGAGAGGTTCACGGTTGGCGGGGTCCTTTACTGGTTTCCGTTCCGGGTGGGAGGGCTGGCAAAGACACGGCCGGGAGTTCCCCAGTCCGTTGCGATCCACACGGTAGTGTTCGGCGTAATCTTGGTGTTGATGGCGCCGACAACTCTTTTGAGCTGTTTTTTGAGCGATTCGCGCGCGTGGCTCGTGTCGTCGAGCATACGGTCCCAGGCAATCTTCACCCGGTCTTGATTGCTGAGGACGACGAGCAGGTAGTCGGGAGAGGCCGTGTCGATCTCAAGAATGCGGATGTCGGCGAACTCCGGCTGGGAAGCGATGTCCACAAGGCGCAGCGCCGCGGCTGCGAACCCTGAAAGGCGTTTGCCCGGAGCCGTCGGCGGCGAGGCCGCCTCTCTAATGAGGGGGAGCGTCTCTGTGTTGTTGGAATAGCGGAATACCACGCCCTCGAGATCCGCGACACGTCCTCCCGAGGCACCGTTCCGACCGCGCAGGCCGACGCGGGCGATGGGATTGCGTTCATCCACCTTGACGGTGACGCGGTTTGGAAGCGTACGTTCAATTCGGATGTCGCGAATGTTGGGAACCCGGTCCAGAAGTTCCCGCCGGAGCTCGGCGAAGGGGATTGTCGCGAGGTTGGCCCCGTTGGTCAGGCTGAAATGCGTAATCACGATTTCGTCGTGTACCATCTTGCGCGTGCTTCGGTTGTCGATGACGGCCTGGATCTCCGGGTCGTTCACGCGGCACTGCTCCTGCCAGATTTCCGTGAGCTTCCCGATGCCAAGCGCTGCACCGATGCCAATGCCGGCGAAGAGCAGAAGCCCCAGGCAGACGGCGACCACCGCGATGTGTCTGCCGCCGTTGTCTTTGGTGTTTTTCTTTCGACTAATCATGGACGGCGGTTCCCAGCACGCGGTCGCAGAGTTCGGGGAAGGAGATGCCGATCTTGCCCGCGGCCTTGGGAACGAGCGAGTGGCCCGTCATGCCCGGAGACGTATTGAGCTCGAGCACGAACATCCTTCCCTCGGGGGTCACGCGGAAGTCGACGCGCGTCACGCCGCGACAGCCTGTGGCGTCGAAGGCGGCAAGTGCCAGACGCTGCATCTCGGGGATGAAGTCATCCGTCGGGAACGGGTAGCTCGTCTCGTTGGAATTGTACTTCTCCTCGTAGCCATACCATCCGCCGGGGGCGCAGATCTCGACGACGGGGAGGGCCTCATGTCCCAGGACGCCGACGGTCATCTCACGGCCGGGGATGAAGGCCTCCACGAGGGCCTCGCCAGCTCCACCGAATTTCTCGCGATCGATCCGGACGGCCTCGTGGACGGCATCCGCCCACTGCGCGAAGGTCTTGACGAGATAGACGCCGACGGAGGAACCGTCGCGTGGCGCCTTGACGACGACCGGGAGGGGCAGCGGCAGGTCTGTCTCGGCGAGGTCTGCATCGGCATCACCGACAACGCACCAGGGGGCATTGGGCACGCCGGCCTGATCGAGAATCTTCTTCGTGGCAATTTTGTCCATCGTCACGCGGCTCGCGCTGGCGCCCGGACCTGTGTAGGGGATGCCACGGCCGTCAAGGGCCGATTGCACGCCACCGTTTTCGCCCCAGCCGCCGTGGAGCGTGACGTAGCAGGCGTCCACGTCCGCGGGGAGGGCGTCGAGGTTGTCCGCGTCGAGGACAACCGGAACAACATCGTATTTGTCCAACGAAACAAGAGCTTCGGCGACGTTTTTGCCGGAGACGAGGGAGACTTCGCGTTCGTTGGAGGTGCCGCCCATCAGGACGGCGACTTTCTTGAAATTAGCCATGAGGCAAATTATACCACAAGGCCGCGGATTTCGGGCTGCAGATTGACGTGGAATTTTTCGCGGACGACGGCTGCCATGAGCCGTGCGAGGGCGAGAATGTCCGATGATGTACAGTCCTCTCCCGCCACGATCACGTTGGCGTGTTCGGACCAGACTGACGCGCCTCCGACACGGAGGTTCTTGGCTCCGGCCTCCTCGAGCAGTCTTCCCGCAGGCGTGTCAGCCGTGGGATTCTTGAAGACGCTGCCGCAGGTTCGGGGCGGGAATTTCTTCCGGCGGGCCAGAAAGTCCGCACAGGTGCCGTCGCAGGCTGGGGGATCGTCGACGAATTCCACATCCTCGATGACCCCGCGGATGCCCGAGTGCCTGTAGGCGAAGCCGCAGGAGTCGCGATCAAGCCATTCTCCATCGACCTTGACGCGGCGGATGCATTCAGAGATTGAGTGCCCAAATGCTCCCGCGTTCATTTTCACCCATCCACCGATCGTGCCGGGGATGCCCGCCATAAAGGCGAGCTCGGGGTGTGTGGGAAGCAGGGAGGCTCCCGTGGGAAGGTTGGGCTTGATGACTTCCGCGTCGGTGGTGCAGTCGCTGAACCAGGTGTTGGAGCCCATGCCGACAATGACGCGCTCCCCTCCGCCGAGGGTGACGCCTCCGGTCCGGAAGAAGGAAAGAGGTGCCAGCGGAACGACGTCCGCTCCACGGGTGGAAAGCCGCGCGTCCGTCATGTCGGCCAATACGCGGGGCAGGAGATTGATGATGTCGCCGGCTCCGGCCAGCAGAATCAGGTCGCCGGGCTCTGCCGAGAGGAAGGCGTGTCGCCAGGCCTCGTCCGCAGACCGGGCGAGCTTCAGGGCGTTGGCTGGCAGACGTGTTGCCCCCTCGCGTGGGAAATATTCGCGAAAAGCCCTGAAGAGATCGGCGATGTCCCCTCCTGGAAGCGGTTGTTCGAAGGCTGCGTAGACAGGGATCAGGACGACTTCGTCCGCTTGGGCGAAGGCAGGTGGAAATTCCGTCAGCAATGCCCGGGTGCGGGAGTATCGATGGGGCTGGAAGAGAACGCGCAGACGCTTCGGATTCAGCTGGCGCGCCATGTCCACGGCACACTTGAGTTCCGCTGGATGATGCGCATAGTCGGTGAGAATGGTGATGCCGCCTTGTTCGGCGATCTTCTGGAAGCGGCGGTCGGGAAGCTCGGCCAGCGCGGTGGGAAGGGCGGCGAGGATGGCATCTCTGGAATGCCCGCGTGCGAGCGCGACGGAGACGGCCGCCAGTGCGTTGAGGACGTTGTGGTGACCCAGGACCAGACTGGCCAGATGGGACCAGTCCGCGGCATTGACGTCGGCAGAAGAGGTTGAGCCAAAGGTCATGAGGCGCACACCAGGGGCGATTGCCTCGCGCGCGAGGGCTGCCGCCTTGTGGTGATCGGCACAGACGATGACCGTGTCGCGCGTGTTGCGGATGGCCGTGCGGTAGCAGTCAAAGTACGCCTCGGGCGAGGCGAAGTGCTCAAGATGGTCGAAGTCCACCGCATTCAACACAAGGATGTGTGGATGGTAGAGGGCGAGCGTTCCGTCCGATTCGTCGGCCTCGACGACGAGTGTGCTGCCATCGGACCCGGCGACGGGCATGTCTCCCGTTTCGCCGCCGATGCACCAGGAGGGCGAAGCGCCGAGGGCCTGCAACAGCTTGGTGGTGAAGGTCGAGGTCGTGGTCTTTCCGTGGGTCCCGCATACGGCGATTCCCTGAGCGGCGTTGACCAGCTCGGCGAGAACCGCACCGCGATAGCGGACCTCGAAGGCCCGTGCTGTCTGGGCGCTTGCGAGATTGACGGCCTCGGCTAGTTCCGGAGCGGAGGGGGGAACCGCCGGCGTGACGATCAGTTCGTCGGCGTCGGCAAGATGATCAGGCGAATGGCCCACCTCGACGGGAATGCCATTCGCCTCGAGCCAGCGCGTTCGGGCCGTGGCGTATTTGTCGCAGCCAGTCACGTTGTGGCCGGCCTTCTTCAGCAGAAAGGCGAGACCAGCCATGCCGACCCCGCCGATGCCCATGAAGTGGATGCTCTTCATCCGCGCAGAATGGGTTTTCCGCGGGTGACGAACTGGATGGCGATGCCAAACGGGTCACGGAGCATGGCCATGTCGAAGCCGGGCTTGTGGACGGTGTCGAGCAGGGTCGCGCCCGCGGCCACGAGATGGGCCGCGTCGATGTCCACGTCGTCCGAGAGGAATGCGACGTGCATCGTGAGCGGGTTGATCTGCGCGTAGTCCGGAATCGGGGCCGAATCGTTGCGGTAGAACTCGATTGCCATCATCCCCGTCTCGTCGACGATGAAGGCCGGGTGAACCTGCGTGAAGCCAAGATTCGCGCACCACCAGTCCATGACCTTCTGGGGTTCCGCGACGTTGAAGCCAATGTGTTCGAGTTTCATGAGAGGAGGGAAGGGGGAGAGGGTTGAGAAGGGTGAGAGGGAAACGAAAGGGCTAAAGGCGGAACCTTTAGCCCTCTGCGGTTGCTCCAAGCTCAAAGCTTGACGCCGGCTCAGCCCTCGGCCTCAAGAGCCGCGTCGACCTCGTCGGAGGTCTCCATGTTCGTGTAGACGTCCTGCGTGTCCTCGAGGTCCTCGA
>JAUNMP010000116.1 GCA_030537465.1 bacterium | reverse complement strand
TCCTGACGGCGCTTGCCCTCCTTCTTGAGCGCCTTCTCCACCACGTTCTGCGTCGCGATGCCCGCATGGTCCGTGCCCGGCAGCCACAGCGTGTTGAAACCGCTCATACGGCGCCAGCGCACCAGCACATCCTGGATCGTCTGGTTCAGCGCGTGACCCATGTGCAGGATGCCCGTCACGTTCGGCGGCGGGATGACCACGGAATACGGCGAACCCTGCCCCGGCTCCTCGTGGAAGTAGCCGTTCTTTTCCCAGATTGGATACCATTTGGCCTCGGCGGCCTTGGCGTCATAGCGCTTATCCATCATTTTCTCATCTACCCTTCTTAAAATGGGCGAATAGTATATCACAAATCCTCAAGGAAGGTGCGGAAGGCCGTTGCGTCGTTCCCGACGAGCCCCCACTGTTTCAGCGTCCGCCAGAGGCGCAGAACGGCCACAACGACCTGCTCCCGCTGATTGAACCAGTCCTCGCGGCCCTCACCGCGGAGCTGACACCAGACGGCAACGTCCTTCCCGGGATTCAGCGACGGCACGGAAATCGTCCAGCTTGCGCTCTCCAGTTCCGCGCGACGCGCGGCAATCAGCGCCCGCACCTTGCCACAGGAAGAACCATAGAGGACGACCAGGCGCTCCCGCTCCTTGATCGCCAGGCGCCGAACGATCCCATCCACGTCTTCATTGAGGACATGGAACTCATGGAACTTCGCGTCATGACAACTCTCCGGTCGGACATTCCGCCGCAGCAGGTCGAGGACGATTGCGATCTGGTCGTTGGTCATCGCGGTCAAATTCGCTTCAGCTGGTAGTCGGCGGATCCAAGACCCATGCGCTCGCCTTCGGAGATTGCATCCTGCCAGCGCGTGACGGGGTGCATCGTCGCGAAGAGATCGCCGTTCGTCTCGCGTCCCGCCAGGCAGCAGCCCGGCATGAGCGGTGCCTCATTGCAGAGATCCGCGCACGCCTTGTCGAGCGCCACAGGGTCCAGCGAGGCGGCCATGCCCAGGTCCGGAATCAACGGCACGTCATTCATCGGATGGCAGTCGCAGTGCGGCGACACGTCGCAGATGAATGAAACGTGGAAGGCGGTCTTGCCGCGCACCACGGCGGCCGTGTACTCGGCGATCTTTCCGTGCATGGCAGTGCAGGGCTCGCCGAAGTCGCTCTGGATTGCGTCACGGTTGCAGGCGCCAATGCAGCGTCCGCAGCCAAGGCAGGTCTTCGGGTCAATGCGCGCCTTCCGCTTCCCGTCGAGCGTGCAGGCCCCGTGCGCACACTCGCGGGTGCAGCGTCCACAGCCCACGCAGAGGGACGTGTCGACCTGCGGATGGACGGTCGAGTGCATCGCCTTCTTGCCCGCGCGTGACCCACCGCCCATGCCGAGATTCTTCAGCGCGCCGCCGATGCCCGTCATCTCATGGCACTTGAAATGGTTCAGCGAAATCACCACGTCGGCGTCCACGAGCGCACGGCCGATGTAGGCCTCCTTCACGTACTTGCCATCCGGCAGCGGCACGGCCACGTCGTCGGTGCCACGCAGACCGTCCGCGATGATGATCGGGCAGCCGACCGAAAAAGGCGAGAAGCCGTTCTCCCACGCGAGCTCGAGATGCTCGAGCGCGTCCTTCCGACGCCCCACGTAGAGCGTGTTCGCGTCCGTGAGGTAGGGACGCCCTCCCTGAGCCTTCACGAAATCGACCAGGGTCTTCGCCCAGTTCGGACGCAGGTATGCAAGACATCCGGCCTCGCCGAAATGCGTCTTGATCGCGACAAACTTGTCCTGCAGATCAAGCTTCCCCAAACCGGCGGTCTTCAGAAGGCGCGTGAACTTCTGCTGGAGGTTCTCCGCGTCGGAACAGCGGAAATCGGTGAAATGGACGATGGACTTCTTCATAGGTTAAAGGGTTAAAGGTTCGAGGGGTAGTATACCACACTGAAGACGCGGCGCATGTCCTTGGGCGAAGCGAAGTTTCCGCAGTCTACGGAGTTCTTAATCCTGGAGCGCCGAGATCCGCTTTGCGAGCGGCAGTTTGTCCGGCGGGTGGATCTCGTTCGTGCAGGAGATATCCGCCGTCCTCACGACGTCCACACCCTCGCATTTCCCCGGGAGCGTCGCCTGTACTGCCTGGATTCCGCGCCATGCGTCGTCGCGTCGCGCATCGAGGTCGGCGATCTGCACGATTGTGAATGGCAGGGCGGCATCCTTCAGGTCGGAACGCCAGCGTCCGATCATCCCCACCAGCATGTCCCCGTAGTACCGCGCCGCGCCTGGTCCCGTGTCGCTCTCCCCCTGGTACCACACCGCGCGCGAAAAGGAATACGGAATCAGGTTCTCGAACATCCGCTTGTAGAGGAACCCCGGACCATTCCACTGCGAATAGATCGGCGAACGAAAATCGTAGTGCATCTCCTTCGGATCGATCGCGAAACGCGGCTCGGCGCACATCGCCTCCGGCAGCCAGCTCCTGAGGACGGACGCCCCCTGGGCGCAGACGACCATGCCAACCGGGATCTGCTTCGCCCGCACGCGCTCCAGTCCCAGCAGATACGCAAGCGCCGACCAGCGGCCGGCCTCGCCCTTCGCGCACGGATGCCAGCCCTCGTCGGAACGGAAATCCACTCCCGGCTCCACGCGAGAAACGGCAAAACAGCGAAGCAGCGGCTCGTCGACGTAATCCGCCGCACGGACGCTCGATCGCGCCAGCACGAACTGCATGTTCGACTGTCCCGCCATCAGGAACACCTCGCCGACGCACACGTCCCTCAGCACGACCTCCCGATCCCCGAGCACCACCGTCAGTTCATACGGGCCTCCGGGCTCGCACGCCGGCAGTTCGACGACCCAGCCCTCGCCCATCCCCACCGCCGACGCCGACTCGCCGCGGAACGTCGCGGTCACCTTCCCGAGGCCCGTGCCGAAGATCCGCATGGGCTTCCCGGCCGCAAACACCATGTGGTCGGTGAACAGCGGATTGAGCGTCAGCCGCTCGTTCCGCAGAGGGGTCGCAGGATCGCCCGAGAACGCCAGGTCATGCAACAGGGCGACCGTCGGATCCGTTCCGTTCACGCCGCCGCAGATCGTCGGCGACACGTTCCCGAAGACCCTGAGCGGCGGCACATCCACCTGCTGCTGGAGTACACCGTCCACGAACAGCGCAAACCGCGACCCCTCCCGCACGAGCGCCACAACTGCCTTCCGTCCGCGCACAAGCGGTTGACGCGAAACGACGTCGTAGGCGAACGCCGCCTGTCCGCGGCTGCTCCCCCCGCAGAGAGACGCCTTGAGCCGTCCGTCCGCACGCAGCGTCAGCTCGGGTCCCTCGTTCCAGCCGTTCTTCACCAGCAGCGGATGATCGACGCCATCCGACGCGAGGGGCGTCAACGTACAGGCCAGGCGGAACGGCCCCATCGGCCAGCGACGCTGCGGCAGCTTCGGACGCTCCATCGGCGCGTTCTCGAAGCTGAAGTGCTCCTCACGGATGCAGAACGGCGAAACCTCCGCCTTCACGACCCGCGTACCGCGCACGGGCAGATCGGCGTCGGGTGTCAGGAACGGCCGCGCATCCGGCAGCCCGGACGCCCCGCTCGTGTGCTCGAGCGTGACCTCCGTTTCAATGACATCCCGGACCAGGGGCGCACGGGACGCCACGAACGGATAGCACACCGGCGATTCGGCGAACGTCCCGTCCGCGAACTCGAACTCGACCCAGTAGGCATCCGTCGGATTCGGCTTCGCCGACCAGACGGAGAGGTTCAGCGCACCGCTGCACGCGCCCAGCGGCGGCAGATCGTACAGGGTGCCGTCAGATGCAATCCTGATGCTGCCCGCCCCGACACGAAGAACGGGATGGTCGACGAAGTGGGTGGGGTTGAAGGTGCGCTTGACGCCGGCGACGGACAGGGAGACCTCCGTCTGTGCTTCGGCCTCGATACGGGCCGTCAGACGCATCCAGCCTGGCGTCCGGCGCGAAATGACCGCCCGCTCGTTCCAGGCGAAGTCCGGCGCGCCGTTCGTCTCGAAGCTCTTGACCGCCTGCGCGACGCGTCCGTTCGCAACCGACATCTCAAGCGTGTGCTGTCCGTTGAAGAAGAGCGGCAGGATCGTCTTCTGTTCGCGCGTGAAGCACGTCACCGGCAGTTCGTTGCGGTACAGCACCGCCCGCCTCAGATGGACCTCGCCCGCAAATGTGCAGGTGCCGCCGAGGATACCGTCCTTCCAAGAGAGGTCGAACACGCCGTCGAACGTACGACGGTCCTTCTCCGAGACCTTGACCGTCTCGGGATTCTTCAGGCAGGTCGTCACCAGAAACGCGGCCGGCAGACGGACCGTGCGCGATTGACCGTTCCGCATGATCGTGAATTCCGGCACCAGCACGGGGGACCTGGCGAGCGCGGTCGTCGAAACGATCCACTCGTCCCGCTGCCAGTCCCCTGTCAGCACCTTGGATTCCAGCGCGGCGACGGACCGCCCGTCGACGTCCAGAAGCCGTCCGCTTACCTTGGCCTCCCCCTTCTCGGTGGACGGTAGCCGGACGGCCTCGAACCGCAGCAGCGAACCGACCAGGGTCTCGCGCAGATAGGCGAACTGAATCTCCGACTCATTGGCTGGAGCCTGTCCCTTGAATTCGCGCGACATCGCGCGGACCATCGCCGGATTGGCCGTCGCCAGCCGTCGCGTCTGCAGCGTCGTCTCGTCATGGTCGTTCCACGTCGTCACATGCAGCCACGGGGCCTCCAGCGTCCGTGCGCAGTCATACCGCCTGAGCAGCGCGTCGAAGCCGAGAAACGGCTGATAGTAGCAGCATCGGCCGTTCAGCCAGCCGCCGTAGTAGCCCGGCCAGAGGCATGGCATGAAGGCGGCGCCGTTGCGCCTGCAGAAGTCGGCCGTCTCGCGGAGCTCCCGTTCCAGCGACTTGTGACCAGTCCAGGCCGCGCCGTTGTTGGAGAAGTAGTAGGCGCAGTCGAAGAGACCGACGTAGGGTTGGAGTTTGGCGTCCGAATAGGCTTCGTAGCCCCTCTCGACGTTGGCGATCACCCAGATCGGATAGCCGGCGTCGGCGCAACCCTTCCGGATCGCCCGCCATTCGTCCGCCGACCAGGCGAAGTAGGTGTAGGTGTCGACGACGTACCTGTCCTTCCACTTCGGATAGTTCGGATGGTCCCCATACGTGGAGAGCATCTTCACGAGCTCCTTCACCTGCTGCTCGACGGGGATCTTCGCGTCGAGGCAGATGCCGAACTGGAACGGCGTTCCCTCTGCGGCCTTCAGGAATGGACGAAGATCCCAGAACGAGGTGGCGCCGCCTTTGTGCGCCACCATGTCGTTGAAGAATCCGTCGATGCCCTGGTCGAGCGCCCGCAGGACTTCAGCTCGGAACGGATCCTTTCCGACCTCGCACTGCGGGAAGTCGTAGAACCGTCCGCCCATCTGCGAGGCGTTGTCGGGCGTCAGCCATGGTACATAGTGCGCCCACACCATCTTTCGTCCGGACACGTCCGCGGCGAACACCGAAAACGCGCAAGCGGCGACGGACACCGCCACCGCTTGACGCAACAACAATTTGCTGTTGAACATACTCGACCTAGCTCACTCTTATTCTTCCGGCAGGACGCGTCCGCCATTCGGCCACTTGCCGGAAATCGGCGTGATCGGACGGAAGGCGCCGTAAAGGCCGCCGCAATACGAGAGACTTCCGCCATAACGCGACGCGCTACGTCCGTAGGTCCACGCATAGGCCGCCTGACCACCCCGCCAGACACGGCTTGTTCCCGTCAGCGGCCCGTAGGGATCGGTCTCGGGATCTGCCGTCTTCGCACCATACCAGTCGAGCACCAACTCCCAAAGATTCCCGTGAAGATCGTAGAGGCCCCAGTCGTTCGCTAGCTTGAGACCAACCTCATGCCCCTTCTTTCCCGAATTGCCATCCCACCAGCCGCAACTGTTCGCATCCGTTCCATTGCCGAACGTACCGCTCCTACCGGCGCGGCAGAGGAACTCCCACTGCGCGTCGGTCGGGAGGTCAAAATCACGGTTCCCGTCCAAAGCGCTCAATTTTCCCAGATAGCTATTGGCCGCCACAGCATGACCATTGGCCGGCCAGTTGTAGCCATCGGCGTCACTACCGCGGATCTGCTGCCACCCGCGCATCGGCGTCGGGGTATAGCCGATGAGGTCCATGTCGTAGAACTGGCTCCACTGCTTCCAATTCGTGGAATCGCCCAGATAGGCCAGCTGCCCGCAAGTCACTGGATAGATTGCACAGTAGAAGTCCTCCTGCGTGAACGTGACGTAATGCCAGGTTCGACGCATTTGAAATCCCAACCTCTCAATTTCACACCCTTGGCGCGTCGAACCAACGAATAGTGAAGAGTGAAGAGTGAAGAACTCCTTCAGCCCCTTGAATCCCCTGCCTTCGCCTTCTTCGCGTCCTGCGATATCTCCCTGATCGTCCGGGCCGTCATCTCGTCGACGAACGACTCGAAGAGTTCGCGAAGCTCCGCGTAGGCCGCCGTGGCCTCCTCGTACGCGGCCAGCTCCGCCGCGCCGACGTGTCGCGAGTACAGGCGCGTCTTTCTGCGGTACATCAGGTTGTAGTACGTACGTCCGGATTTCGTACGCCCCTTCGCATGGAGGGTGCCGCGCGCCAGACGCGTCGCCCCGGAAATCCTCGACAAAAGCAGCTCTTGCAGTTTCATGCCCAATATTGTATACTATAGTTCACATTCTGTCAACATGAAATGCCGGAGGCGGAGACGATGCGGAGAAGATCACGGTCCATATCCGAGTGCTTCGCCGTTCTGACGGACGTCAGGACGGGGAACCACAAGCTGCACAAGCTACACGACATGCTTGTCATCGCCCTGTGCGCGACGATCTGCGGCGCGGAGAGCTACTACGACTTCGAGACGTTCGGCCAGTGCCGCGAGGAGTGGCTCAGAAGGTTTCTCGGGCTTGAGCTGCCAAACGGCATCCCGAGCCACGACACGTTCAACCGAACGTTCAGATCCCTCGACCCGGGGCTCTTCGAATGCTGTTTCCGCACGTGGATCGACGACGTGCGCGCGACAATGCAGCGCGAGGTGCTGAAGGCCTCCCCGGCGCCGAGACGGGAAGTCGTCGCCGTCGACGGGAAGGCGCTCCGGTCCGTCCCGACGGAGTCGGGGAACGTCCCCTACATGGTCAGCGCCTGGGCGTCGGAGCAGGAGCTTGTCATCGGACAGGTCAGAACCGACGAGAAGTCGAACGAGATCACGGCCATCCCGCAGCTCCTCGCCCTGCTCGCGCTGGAGGGGTGCATCGTGACGGTCGACGCGGCCGGATGCCAGAGGAGGATCGTCTCCGCCATCCGGGCGCGGGGCGCGGACTACGTGATCGGCCTCAAGGGCAACCAGCCCACCATGCTCGACGAGGTCTCGCTCCTCTTCGAGGACGCCCTTCGGGCGAATCCGTCCGCCTTCAGGAGCCACACGACGCTCGACAAGCAGGGCGGTCGCACGGAGGAGCGCACATGCCACCAGACGGACGCGCTCGGATGGTTCGAGGACCTGCCGCAGTGGGACGGCCTCAGGTCGGTCTGCCGCGTCAGGTCCGTCCGCACGTCCGGAGGCGTGACGTCGGAGGAGATCCGCTACTACATCTCGTCGCTGCCCGTCGATCCCGCGGAGTCGCTGAGGGCCATCCGCTCGCACTGGGGCATCGAGAACAAGCTCCACTGGATCCTCGACGTCCAGTTCGGCGAGGACGGCTCGCGCGTGCGCAACGCCGACGCCGCGCAGAACCTCAACGTCATACGCAAAGTCGCCGTGGACCTTCTGAGAAGAGACCGCACGACGCGCCACACGTTCAAGAAGAAGCGCCGGATCATGATGTGGAAGGACGAGATGCTCCAGCACATCATCATCGGCAGATAGGCGGCCGCAGTCCCAGACAGACGACCGGCAGGGCCATCCGGAGCGGCCTGTCCGTAAAACGCCCGCAACCAGGGTCGTGTGACGGCGTCACTCCTGGTCGTTCACGTTATTCACTATTCACTATTCATTCAGGGACGACGCCCACATTCCAAGTCGCTTCAAGTTAATGGAAATCGAAATGCGTCGGCCCTGGACGTAATGCTGGGTTTCGGCATCTGCAACGCGACCAGTCTCTCCCGACGGAGACCCCATGCACCACGTCACGCCCTGTGCCGGGATACGCCGCATGACCATGTAATCCTTCTTGTAGATCCGGTTCGCGAGGCCGCCTTCGGGCAATGCGTTCGTCGAAGTGAAATAACGCTCGCGCGTTCCCGTCGAACCGCGCGTCTCGTCGTTCCGGAGGTCGATGACCAGGTAGTCGGGCGGGTTCGAGACGTCCCACTTCTTCACCACCATGCGGATTGTACCATTTTCGAAATAGTGCCCAGGCCATGTCTCGTCCGCGCGCCAATGGACCATCTTGTTCTCACCCGCGGCGACCTTGCGGTTGACATCACCGAAGACGTCGGCGAAGTTCCGCTCGCCGATCGACACCCAATCCTCATCGACGGACGTCGCCGTTCCCGTGCGGTTCGTCTGAATGTCGACCGTGACGATCTTCTCCTCGTCGAGCGAATACGTCGCCGTCAGCATCCGGTTGTCGGCCACCGTCGGCCACTTGAGTCCAACCGGCGCAATCAGACGGGCACCCGCCTTTTGCGTCGCCGTCGTATCGGAAGTCGAATAGCGCCGGGCCGCACGCGCATAGGTATAGGAGTAGACGTAGTTTCCGCCGCGGAACACGCGATAGGATCCCGTCTCCGGTCCGATCGGCTCGACAACCGGCGTCGAGCCCACCGCCGCATACCAATCCAAACAGTATTCCCACAAGTAGCCGAGCGTATCGTAGAGACCCCAATCGTTCGGCAGGAGCTTTCCGACGGGTCTTGCCTGCTTGTTCCGACCGTCCGAGTTGTTCCCGTCATACCAGGCAATCGTTTTTTGATCGGATGCATAGCAAGGCCCCAGCGTTCCGGCGCGGCAGCAATATTCCCACTGGGCTTCCGTCGGCAAATCGAAGTCGACGCCCGTGCGCGTCCGGAACTGTCCGCAGATGGACAGCGGACAGACGTAATGTCCCTTCGTCGGCCAGTTCGGATTGCCATCGTCCGAACGTCCACGGATGTTCGCCCAGTTGCAAATCGCCGCGAGCTGGTTGGACGAACAATAGGTCGGATCGTACGAATGGTACTGGTAGATCGTGTAGTTCCATCCGCTGTTGTCAAGGCGGATATCCGTAATGCCAGTCTGATCGCCCTTGAACCAAGCTCCGATGTTCAAGAGCTGTCCGCATGTGACGGGATAAACCGCGCAATAGAAATCGGCATTGGTGAAGGTGACATTGTGGATCACCTCGTCGGCACTGCGCACGGATTCGCTCGCGGGAGAGCCCATGCGGAAGGTCTTGCCGCGCGCCTTGATGAGGCGCATCGCCATGTAGTCGGTGCGATAGACGTCGTCCTGCACGTTCTCCGCCTCGGGGAAGGCGTTCGTCGAGACGTAGTACCGAACGCGCGGATCAGTCGCCGGACGCTTGCTGTCGCGACGGAGATCGACCACGAGGTAGTCCGGCGGCGCGTCCGGCGCCCAGGCCCTGACGACGGCGCGGCAGGATTGATGGAGCGCCTTGAAGTCGGGCAGGAACTCGTCCACCCGCCAGGTGATGACCTTGTCTTCGGTGTCGGACGGGGAGACGAGCAGGTTCACGTTGCCGGTGACGTTGCGGAAGTTGCGTTCGCCGATGGAGACCCAGTCCGAGTCCGGTCCGGTCGCCGACCGGTTGACGTTCGTCTGGATGTCGACCGTGACGATCGCGGGCCCGCCCGTCAACCGGTAGCGGATGGTCGCCGTTGGAGAACCGGACTGGGAAAGGCTCACGGAATCGCGGGCGATGTAGGGGGCGCCGGCCCACACCGATACAGCCAACGCGGCACTGCAGCAGAACACCGAACACTTCATGAGTCCACCTCCTTACCTGAACAAAAGAAACAAGCCAGCGAATGTACCCCGCACGGTCTCGCCGGCGGACGTCCAGACGTCCGCGACCTGCGTGTCGAGAGAGGAGGCACAGACCGTTTGGACCGGGGCGACCCAGACCTTCTGGTCGCGAAGCGTCGTATCCAGTCCAATCCAATGCGGCGCATCTTCGGCGGATACGCCCAACATCATCAACCATGCGCTCAAAACGCACGTACAGATTTTCCCTTCCATGTGCTACCCCTTTCTTCGTAAACGAATGGTTCTTTTCTTCCGTAGCGTGAATTATAACACACGACGCGCACACATAGAATACAGATCAGGAACTAATCTCAATACAGATCAAGAACCTCTTTTAGAACACGAACGACACGGATCGAGGAAATCTCCGATCGTCCGCCCGTCGACCTTCTTGAAGACGCGACGCATGTCCTCGGGCGACGAGAAACCACAGCGATCGGCAACCGCATCCTGCTTGAGGGAACGTTCCTTCTTGACGAGGTTCTTGACGGCTTCGATCTGCGTCCTCTGGATCTCGTCCAGGAGACTGCGTCCGACGCTCTGGCCGAAGATGCGGTCGAGATAGCGGCGGCTGCACGCAAACTGCGCGGCGACGTCGGCAGACGAGATGCCCTCGAGCGCGTGCAGGCGTATATATTCGAGCGACGCGAGAACCCGTGCGTCGAAACGGTCACATCGGCTGGACGATGCGCGGCGCACGAGTTCCGCCGCGCCGAAGCGGATGCTCTCGAGCTTTTTGCGCGGATGTCTCAGGCGTTCGTCAAGCAGACGCGCCGCCCGATATCCGGCGGCGAACATGTCCTGGCGGATGGACGAGAGCGTCGGCACGGTATGTTCGCAGATCCGTCGCTCGTTGTCGACCGCGACGACCGCCAGCTGCCGCGGCACGTCGATTTCGTTCTGTCTGGCCACGGACAGCACCTGACGACCGACAAGATCGTTCGCGGCAAAAAGCGCGCAGGGCTGCGGCAGACTAGCCATCCACCGTTCAAGAGCATCCAGAAAAGCCCGGTCATTCGACCGATCGACATCCGGCGAAAATACGTGAACCGCACAACCGTTGCGACGCATGACGGAAACGAATTCACGCTCTCGCTCCTCGCACCAGATGCGACCAGGTTCGGCACACGGCACGAAGGCGGCGTGCTTCCAACCGAATCGCAGGAGCTCCCGCGCGGCGCATTCGGCAATCGACACCGAATCGCTGTAGACGCACAGCCGTCTGCCACCGTCCATCCGCGGCGAACGGTCAAGGAACACCGCCGGGACCGAGTCGAACATTTCGGCCGTGTAGCCAACCGACCCGCATTCGAGCTCAACCAGACAGCCGGAAGGGTGCCAGAAGTCAATCGCCTGCCTGACGACAACCGCCGAATGTTCCCGCGGGTGATGCCATTGGTCACTGAGGGCCGAACCATGCTCGACCATCTGCACGTGCCACCCCCGTCCGCGCGCATAGTCGTAGATGCCGTTCGTCATGTCCTCGCTCAACTCGAACAGCGAGGATCTGAATAACAGAATGGTCGTCATATGTCGGTATTATGCCACGCGCGCGTGCGCCGGATGATGACCGCACAGACGATCACCAGCTGGACGGCAACGGTGAACGTCAGCCACCCAAGCAGCACGTCAAGGCGGTGGATGAAGATCAGGCCCACGCTTTCGGCGACGATGCAGGGCACAAGATAGAACAGGTAGCGGAAGTTCGCGGCGGCCTGTTCGCAGCTCATGAAGGCCCCGACCGAAGTCCCCATGGCGTAGCGGAAGGTGAAAAGCGCGATGAATCCGGCGTAGGGCGCGTAGTCGCGCCAGAGCGTCACGGCGCGCATGACGGGTGCGAGAAAAAGCCAATAGGCGCCTGCGACCACCACGCCGGAGAGAAGCGTCAGCGCAAGCAGGCGCCTCAGGATGCGGTTCCGAGCCTCGGCATTCGCCGTGACGACCATCGGGAACGCCACGAACAGAAGGGAGAGTCCCGCCCATTGGCCGACGTCCCCGAAGCGGTTGATGAAGAAATAGGCCGCGCTTTCGGCGTCGGAGAGGTTCAGCCGCACCATCATCGCCTGCCATCCCATGGCCAGATTCCAGACCGTCAGCGAAACCGCCAGCGGGAGCAGATAGCGAAACAGGTTCCGTCCATCCGCCCCGAGGAAGGGGCGGACCGAAGCCCGGACACGCAGTTCGCGTCTGAGGCCGATGACGGTGGCCGTCATCTTGACGGCGCTGGCCGCGACGAGTCCGAGCAGATAGCCCCCAAACGTCCGCACGGGAATCAAGGCGAAGGAAACCACCAGCCGCGCGCCTGCGGACAGTGCGCCCGACCACGCGACCGTGCCAAACTTCCTCAATCCCTGAAGCGATGCGTCGAGAACCGGCGACAACGCCACCAACATGCCGGTCAGGAGAAGAATCGCCGGGAAACCGGCCTCTGAGACCCGGAGTACGGCCAGGACCCTCGGCGCGCACAGCCAGACGACCGCGCCCATCAGCACGACTGCGGCAAAGGTTCCCGCGAACACCGTCCACAGCAGCGACTTGATCTTTCCGCATTCGCGCTGCGCCATGAAGATCGTGAGCCACCTGGAGAACGGCACGACGACGATCGCCAGCGGCAACGCCAGGATGTTCACGCCCGAGACAACCGGAAGAATCGCACCCAGATCGACCGTCGCCACGCTCTGCGGCACGATCCAGAGGTCGACCAGGGCCTGCACGGCATCACCACAGCGCGCGGCCAGGAACACCAGCAGCGACCATTTCCAGATGTCCGTCGAATCTTCCATCGTGCCACAGGGCCGAAAGGGGCCGCGGTGAATACTCGCCGCGGCCCCTCTGTACGTCGGTCGGAGGACAGATTAGAACTCGAAGCCCTTGCGGATGTAGGGACGGACGAGCGCGTTCGCCTCCTTGCTGTCGAACTTCTGGCTGCACGAGCACCAGTTGAGCTTGCCCGCGACGCGCTGCGCAACGCAGCCGACGAGAATGCCCTCCATCTGCGGGATGGAGTACTCGATGTCGGAGAAGCAGCGGGAGTTCGTCTGCTCGTAGATCTTGCCCTGGCCGTTAATGGCCTGCATGAACTCGATGTACTGGCCCTGGCCGAAGCCGGACATCTGGACCGAGGACTTGCCGAGCGCGGCGGACGCCTCCGTGCGGAACGGAATCGAGCGCTTGACGGCCTTCGCGCCCTCGTGCTGGAACACGTCGACGAACTTGTCCTCGTCGTTCAGCGCAATCGCGCACTTGGCGCCGTAATCGTCCTGCATGAGCACCGCGCCCTTGCTGCCAATGATGTAGCAGCCCGTGTCCGGCACGTCGCCGAAGGTCTTGACGACCTTGGGCATGAGCTCGGCCTTCGGCTTGTTGCCGCTCTTGCCGGGCTTCTCGAAGTTGCCGCCGTCGTACCAGAAGAGCGTGACTTCCGGAAGCGTCTTGCCGACATTGCCGCCGAAGCGGCCCGTGCGCGCCTTGTAGATGAGCTTGACGATCGACTTCATCGGGTAGGCGACGTCGTTCTTCTCCTCGATCTGGATGCACTCGGCGGACTTGACGCCGGCGAGCTCGAGACCGCGGAATGGCAGGTTCATCGTGTGGCACGCCATGTCGCCGAAGGCGCCCGCGCCGAAGTCGTAGAAACCACGCCATGTGAACGTGTGGTACACGTTCTTGCCGAGCTTCCAGGGATCGTACACCGGCGCGTCCTTCGGATACTGGTCGAGGAACGGACGATCCGCGGCCGTCGCGAGCCAGGCATCCCAGTTGAGGCCCTTGCGGATGGGATCACCGTTCGGGTGGCCCTTCACCCAGTCGGCCACGGCCTTGCCCTGCGGCCACACGGGACGGTTCGTCCACACGTGGACCTCCTTCACATCGCCGAGGATGCCACTCTGAATCACCTCGGTGCAGCGACGCATGGAGTCGAGGGAGGATCCCTGGTTGCCCATCTGCGTGATCACGCCGGTTTCCTTCGCCGTACGGTTGAAGTAGTCGAGTTCCCAGAGCGTGCGCACGAGCGGCTTCTGCACGTACACGTGGATGCCCATCTTCATCGCCTGGATGGCGACGGGGGCGTGCACGTGGTCCGGCGTGGAGATCGTCATCGCCTCGACGCCGAGCTTCACGCAGTCGTCAAGCAGCTTGCGGTAGTCCGTGTAGAACGGAACTTTCCTGGGGTCCATGTAGTCGGCCGGGAGCTTGCCCTTCTTCTTCTGGTCGGCGATCGCGGCACAGGCCTTGTCGATGGCGGTGGCGTCGGCGTCGCAGAACGCGACCATCTCGGCGAGACCGCTCTGGACCATCGGCATCCAGTCGGAGAAACCCTTGCCCATCACGCCGACCGCGGCGAGCTTGACCTTCTGGCCAGGCGTATGCACGATGGCACGACGGGACGACACGCAGCCACCAGCCAACGCGAAGCCGGCGGAAGCACCAAGGAACCCTCTTCTGCTGAGGTTGAACTTCATCTTCTAATCCTTTCTGTATGGTGAAATCCTTAAAAGGTTTTCCGAGTATACCAAAAACGAAGGATTCTGTGGGAATCACTTCGTTCGGACGAATTCATGGGACGTTCCGCCCGCGTCGTTCAGCAGGCCCCGTTCGGCGAGGAGTCGACGGACCTGACGGGCAACCGCGGCGGACGGCTCGATGATCGTCGCCCGTCCAGCGGCAACGCGTGTGATGAGCGGCCCCA
>JAUNMP010000383.1 GCA_030537465.1 bacterium | reverse complement strand
CTCTCAAAAATCTCCGCGTCTCTGCGCCTCCGCGAGAGATTTCGGCTCGGCGCGAGGAGTCTGCGTTGTGGTAACTGCTTTTTCTTTTAATCGTTTCTGAGCGACCTAAGGCATCGGGCAAAATATGGGACAGACGAAGAAGGCGGGTATTAGAACAATTTCCAGGGCGAAAGCTCTTAGGAACGAGTTGGTCATCACTGAAATCAAGGGGGCACTGTCTAGTCTCTTTCACTATACAAACATTGAGTCGTTTGCCAATATTGTCGCATCGAAGTGTATCTGGCTGTCACGCATTGATCGGATGAATGATGGAACCGAGGTGTTCAAAGAAGCTAGTCGGACCTATGCCTTTTGCATGACCGCTGTTCCAACGGAAAGCGTGGGAATGTGGATTGCGTATGGGGTACCCCGTCGAGATGCCATTCGAGTCCGTTTCTCAGGAAAGGCGATACACGAGATTTTTACAGCTCATCATGGACGTGTCGAAGTGCACCCGGTAAAGTCTGGCCTGGCGGATACTGCGCGAACGATCCAGGGGGAGATTTCCTTGCAGTATGTCGGGTATGTTTCTCGTAATGGAGATCGGGTCCATGTAAGAAATAAGATCTTTAAGTTTGCCGAAGACTTGAAGTCGAGCCGAGAGGAAGTCATGAACTCATATGGGTCGTTCATCAAGTGGCTTGGATGGGCTTATGAGCATGAAATTCGTTTGGTCGTGCAACTTGACAAGGAAATCGATGCCGATAAGATCCAGCTGGATATTTCGGGTGTCGTCGAAAAAGCACTGACCTACAAGTCGAAAAAACGGAACGCCACACAGGGTATGCCGAGCGTGGTTGTCGGCCCGTGGGGTAATTGTGAAGATTTTATCCGGAAGTTCTCATCAAAGATTGAAGACCGTGCCGATCGTGAAGATGTCGGATATTTCCTCGAGCATGCTGCTGCTGATGCGCCTCTTGTTCGTGAAAGCGAGTTTGCCGGGAAAATTCATCTTGGTCGTTGTACAAATTGTAACAAAAAGGATGCCTGTGACTGCGGGTATTGTGAAGTGAAAGGATGCATGCTATGAAGAATGTATTTTCAATGGGGACATTGGATGCGGGGAACGTCGTATCGCAAAAGCCGAGGCGTGGGTCTCTACTTTACACGGTCAGGACATTTCTAGTTGGCACGGTTGCGGCCGCGGGGTTGATGGCGACTGCGGCGCCGTCGGTGACGGTCGGCACCGTGAAGACAGGCGAGCCGTGGAGCACGATCACGGTCGACTACACGCTCAACGGCGTGGACGCGGATCTTGACTACAAGGTCGCCTTCGATGTGACGGCGAATGGCGTGACGAAGGGCGTCACGAATGCGATGGCGAAGCTGGCGGATGGAACGGCCTCGAAGGTCATCGACACCGCGGCGCTTTTCGGCGCGGCCTCGGCCGACCCCAAGGCGAATGTGCGCGTCTCGCTCATCGCGGTGAAGTCCTTGGGCGGCGTGCAGCTCTGGGAGAATGGCCCCTACTGGGCCGAGTGCAACGTGGGCGCGTCCAAGCCCGAGGAATACGGCTACTACTTCTGGTGGGGCGACACGGTGGGGTACACGCGAGAAGGCGGAACCTACGACAGCTCTGATCCTTGTTATACTGATGTGACGTGGGTGTCGAGCACGGGAACGCGTAGGAGCAGCAGTCCGTTTGATTATTCCTCCTGCCCGACTTGCGACAAGAGTACTTCCACGCTCCAGTCGCGGGGCTACATCGATTCGACGGGCAATCTTGTGGTGAAATACGACGCGGCGACGGCGCATCTCGGCGCCCCGTGGCGGATACCGACGGACGCGGAGTTCTTGGCGCTCATCAACAACTGCACAACCACGTGGACGACTCGCAACGGCGTGTACGGATGGCTCGTGACGGGCAAGGGCGCGTATGCCTCAAAGAGCATTTTCCTTCCCGCTGCCGGCGGCGGCCTCGACTCCCGCCTCTACGGCCCCGGCTCGAGCGGTGGCTACTGGTCTTCATCGCTGAATTCGGGCAATTTCGGCAGCGCGTGGGGCCTCTACTTCTTCGATTCGGGCGATTTCCTCTGGGGCATCAACGACCGCTGCTGCGGGCAGTCTGTCCGGCCTCTTCGAGGATTTGCCAAGTAGCGCGCGAAGAATGCGCCGGAGAGCGTAGCTCGGAGGGGAGCCTCGCCGCAGGCGAGCCCGAAGGGCGCTCAAGCGGCCGCGCGAGCGCATTCGATTCATTCCGATTGATTTAATTTATTCCGACATGACGGCAGACGACCAGATCGTGGGTACGGTGGCGGGAGGAAACCAGCCAACGCGCAAACGTTTGGATCATCGGGGACCGTTGTCGATCGATGTGTCTTCGGCGTGGTATTTCATCACGATCTGCGCGGAGGAACATCAACCGTGGACGGTAGGGGGCGCACCCCGTGCGCCCCGCGACAGCGCGGAAAGCCGCCAACCGTGGACGGTAGGGGGCGCACCCCGTGCGCCCCGCGACGCGACGTGCCGTGTGGTGCCGTTGGCGGATGCGGCGAAAATGATTTTGACCGAGGCGCGTGAATACCATGTGCGCGGACGTTGGAGGTTGGCGTTGATGTTGGTCATGCCAGATCATTTGCATTTCATTGTAAATGTGTCGGACGGCGGGGCGCACGGGGTGCGCC
>JAUNMP010000382.1 GCA_030537465.1 bacterium | reverse complement strand
TGCGCGCGCCGCGGCTGGACGTTCGTCGCGAATCCGATCAACTGGGACGCGAAGGACATGGAACTCAACTCCGGTTCGATCAGCTGCATCTGGAACGGCTTCACGATGCAGGGTCGCGAGGCGGGCTACACCTGGACCGACGCCTACGTCGACAACTCTCAGGTCGTGCTCGTGAAGGTCGGTTCGCCGATCAAGGCGCTCAAGGACCTCGCCGGGAAGAAGGTCGGCGTGCAGACCGACACGCCCGTGCAGAAGGAACTCGCCGGAAAGGGCGATAAGAAGGAGGTCGCCGCGCTGGGCAAGACGCTCACGCTCGTCGTGATGCCGAACTACAACCAGGCGGTGATGGATCTCGACTCCGGCGCGGTCGACGCCGTGGCGCTTGACGTCGGTGTCGCGAAGAAGAAGATGGCCGATATGGCGGGCAAGTTCGAGATCCTGAAGGAGATCGTCATGACCGAGACCTACGGCATCGGCTTCAAGAAGGGCAACACACAGTTGCGCGACGACGTCCAGGCCACATTGAAGGAGATGGTGAAGGACGGTACGATGGGCAAGATCGCCGCGAAGTACGGCATCGAGCAGAATGCGCTCATCCTCAAGTGATCTGAAGAACCGCGGAGGTGTGATATGACGTTCTGGAGCATGATCACGGAACTGCTGTCGGGCCTTCTCGTCTCGGCGGAGATCTTCGTCTTCACGCTTCTTCTGGCGCTGCCGCTCGGCCTTGTCGTGGCGTTGGGCCGGATGTCGTCGAATCCCGTCGTGTCGGCCCTCTTCCGGCTCTACATCAGCGTCGTGCGCGGTACGCCGCTGATGCTGCAGATCCTCTTCGTCTACTTCGCCCCCTACTATCTCTTCGGCTGTTCCCTCGCGCGCTATCCGCGCCTGCTGGCGACGGTTTTGGCGTTCTCGATGAACTACGCGGCGTACTTCGCCGAAATCTACCGCGGCGGAATCCTCTCCGTCGACAAGGGACAGTGGGAGGCCGCGAAGGCGCTCGGCATGAGCCGAGGACGCACCTTCTTTCGCGTGGTTCTGCCCCAGATGGTGAAACGCGTGATCCCCGCCATCGGAAACGAGGTGATCACCCTGGTGAAGGATACGTCGCTCGCGTTCACGATCGCCGTCACGGAGATGTTCACGCTCGCGAAGCAGCTCTCCAGCGCGAACACCACCATGATGCCGCTCATCGCGGCGGGCGTCTTCTACTACGTCTTCAACTACATCGTCGCGTGGACGATGGAGCGCATCGAGAAGCGCTTCGCCTACTACAACTGACTTAAAAAACAAAAGGAGTTCCCCATGAAGGCTGATTTCGTTGGACTTGGCTACTGCTCGAACGACCACCTCGCGGTGCTGCCGTTCATCCCCATGGACACGAAGGTCCAGATGCTCAAGCACGCCATCCTCGGCGGTGGCCCCTCCGCCAACTCCACGGCCGGTGCCGCCGCGCTCGGCATGAGCGCCGCCTACATCGGCACGGTTGGCGACGACCCCGACGGGCGCATGATCCTCGAGGACTTCAGGAAGCAGGGCGTCGACACCTCCGCGATGAAGATCCGTCCCGGCGCCTCGAGCGCCATCGCCTATCTCTGGATCGAGGAGAAGACCGGCAACCGTTCCTGCGCCTGGACGCGCGAGGGCCTCACGGAGCTCCAGGCGGACGAAGTGGACCTCGACCTGGTGCGCAATGCGAAGATCTTCCATATCGACGGGCACAATCCGAAGGGCGCCCTCGCCGGCGCGAAGGCCGCGAAGGAGGCGGGCGTCGTCGTCAACTTCGACGCGGGTACGCTCCGCGATGGCGTCCCCGAGCTCCTGCCCTATGCTGACCTGCTCGTCTGCAGCGAGGAGTTCGCGCTCAAGCTCACCGGACTTGCCGACGCCGAGGCCGCGGTCCGCAAGATCTTCGACACCTACCACCCCACGGTCGCCGGCGCGACGATGGGCGTGCGCGGCTCGATGACCTTCGACGGCACGAACTTCGTGAAGCTGCCTGCCTTCCCGGTCGAGAAGGTGGTGGACACAACGGGCTGCGGCGACCTCTTCCACACGGGCTTCGCGATTCGCTGGATCGAGACGCACGACCTGCGCGAGTCCATGCGCTTCGGCAGCGCCGTTTCGGCGCTCAAGTGCCGTGGCCTCTCGGGGCGTCCGCCGGCCTGCCCGAACCGCGCCGAGGTCGAGGCGTTCCTCGCCGCGCACCCCTGATTTTGGAAATGACGATTTCCCGCTTGCATTTCGGCGGCGGATTTCGTATCATACACCGCGTTTCCTCACGGAGGGATGGCCGAGTGGCTGAAGGCAACGGTTTGCTAAATCGTCATACGGTTTAATCACCGTATCGGGGGTTCAAATCCCCCTCCCTCCGCCAATCCAAGGGGAAAGAAGAGAGACAAGAGGCAGGAAGCGATTCCCGCCTCTTTCTTTTTTTCGTTGTCCTGGACACGACGGAACTCCCTGTTCGTGGACGCAACGGCTCGTCGCGTCGAAGGTTGACATCTTTCTAACGAAATCGGAATGTTTCCCTGATGCAATTTCTCTATACTTGTCGTCCAGGGGATAATTGCAATTCATCTCTTGGTTTGGTATAATTCCAACATTTGGAGGAAGTTTTGGAATTACCCCATTTTTTGAGGGGCTCAATGTAGCGAAGTCCTGTAAATAAA
>JAUNMP010000115.1 GCA_030537465.1 bacterium | reverse complement strand
ATCCGCTAGAATGTGCGTCGGAGGAGCCCATCGAAAAAATGGGGTAATTCCAATAGATTTGCGTGTAGCTGTGTGTTGTGCTTCGGAGCCGCGAACGCAGGCTCGGAGATTCGGCATGGTTGATTTCTGACAACGAAAGGAAAAGAAGAATGCATCGGAAAGGTCGGATGATTGGTTTTGCCGTTGTGACGGCGATGGTGCTGTCGGCATTTGGGACACTGGCAGATGGCCTGGCGCTTTCGGTGACAAACGTTGTTTCGCGGCAGAGGTACCCGTGGAACGGCCTCGTCGACATCGACTGCGAGATTGCGTGCAGCGATCCGACGACCAACATCAACCTCTACCTGAGCGCGAAGGACAACGCGGCGAATAAGTCGCTCTCCGTGCGGCACGTGTGGCTCGAAAGCGATGCGACGCACACGAACGCGCTCGAAGTGAAGGCGGGCAAGCACCGCATTGTCTGGGATGCGGGCACGGATGCGCCGAACGTCGTCTCGGGCGACGTGACGATCGACGTGCAGGCGCTGGTGGGCACGAACTATCTCGTCATCGACCTCTCGGGCGGCGCCAATGCCGCAAGCTATCCCGTGAGCTACCTCGGCGCGGAACCGCAAGGTGGTTGGACCGACGAGTACAAAACCGACAAGCTCGTGCTGCGCATGATCCAGCCGGGCACGTTCACGATGGGCAGTCCGGCGGACGAGGTCGGACGGTGGTCATACGAGGACCAGCACACCGTGACCTTGACCAAGCCGTTCTACATGGGTGTTTTTGAAGTGACGCAGCGCCAATGGGAGCTGGTGATGGGGACGAAGCCGAGTTATTTTTCGAATGCGTCCTACTATCAGACACGACCGGTTGAGCAAGTGTCTTACAATCAGATTCGCGGATCGTCGCTCGGCGCAAAGTGGCCAGCGTCAGGCGAGGTTGACGCAACGTCATTCATCGGCAAGATTCGTATCAAGACGGGACTGGACGAGTTCGACCTGCCGACCGAGGCGCAATGGGAGTTTGCGTGTCGCGCGGGGACGACGACAGCGCTCAACAGCGGCAAGAATCTGACGAGTACGTCAAGCGATGCCAATATGAATGAGGTGGGGAGGTATTGGTACAATTTTCCTTCAGGTGGCACGAGTTATTCGAGTTCAAGTACAACGAGTGCAGGAACGGCTGCGGTTGGTTCGTACAAACCAAACGAGTGGGGACTCTACGATATGCACGGTAATGTGTGGGAGTGGTGCTTGGATTGGTGGACGTTGAGTTTGTCGGCGGCGACTGATCCCGTGGGGGCGTCCTCGGGTTCGAGCCGGGTCTGCCGCGGCGGGGGTTGGTACGGCGACGCGTGCGACTGTCGTTCTGCGTGCCGCGACGACGACTGCTACCCGTCGAATTACGGCGGCAATCTGGGCTTCCGCCTCTCCAGGACCCTGCCATGAACATAAAACATCAAAACAACCAAACCGCGCATCGGCAGGCGCGGTAGCGCCCAGACGATGCGCGTCGCGGTAAGATAGTCATGCAAGTTAGAGTCATCACAATGAAGTACAACGAAGGCCAGCAGGGCTTCTCCGAAGAAGCCCTGCGGTCGGCGACCTTCGGTCGTGATGTGCTGGCTTGTGAGACACACTTTTTCACACATGGCGGTGCGCCGCATTTGACACTGGTGCTGCAATTGGCCGATGCGAGTGGTTTCGACGGTGATCGGCCGTTCAAACCGCGTGACCTGAATGCGCCGAATCCGGAGGATGCGTTGCCAGAAGAGTTGCGCGGTGTTTATCGCGATCTCAAGAAGTGGCGCAATGACAAGGCGAAAGCCGAGGGCCGTCCCGCATACGCAATTGCGCGGAATACGCAGCTCGCGGAGCTGGTGGCGAAAGCCCCGAAGACGAAGGCGGGCATCAAGGAGATCGAGGGGTTTGGCGAGTCGTTCGTCGAGCGGTATGGCGACGAGGTGCTGGGGCTGCTGGCGCAGGTGAACGTCCCGGCGGCACCGAACGAGGGGGAACTGCCGTTGTGAAAAGCTACGGAAATCTTTGGTCTGAGATTACGTCGGCGGAGAACTTCGCGCTCGCCTGGCGGCGCGTGCGGCGGCGGCATGCATCAAGCGAAGAGGTGCTTGCCTACGAGCGGAATCTCGAAGTCAATCTTGAAGCCTTGCGGCAAGAGCTGATTGCGGGCGAGTATCGTCCTGGAGGGTTTCGCCAGTTCAAGGTGTGGGACCCGAAGCCGCGCATCATCAGCTGTGCGCCAGTTCGTGATCGCATTGTTCACCATGCGCTTTGCGCCGTCATCACACCGCTTCTGGAACGGCGCTTTATTGACGGTAGTTATGCCTGTCGCAAGGGCAAGGGCTCCCATTTGGCGTGTCTCAAGGCGCGGGAACTGGCGCGGCGTCATGACTACTTCTTGAAGCTCGACGTGCGGCATTATTTCGATTCGATTCCGCACGACCGGTTGCTTGACATTCTGTTATCGATGTTCAGAGAATCCGAGGTGAAAAAGCTCATTGAACGGATTGTTCGTGAACCACTTCCGAATTTGCCGCAGGGCGTGGGACTGCCGATCGGCAACTTGACAAGCCAATGGTTTGCGAACGCCTATCTGGATACGCTTGACCATCGGATCGTGCGAGACTGGCATGTTGGCGGGCGGTATTTGCGATACATGGACGATCTCCTCATCCTTGCCGACACCAAGGAGGAGTGCTGGCGCTTGGCGGTCGAGATTGAAGAATGGCTGAAGTGCGAAAGGGCGTTGGAACTCAAGTCGGAGGCGACGATAGTCGCACCAGTTTCCGAGGGCGTACCTTTTCTGGGTCTGCGAATATTCGCGGGCGCGTGGCGACTGAATCGCGGGCGGTTCATGCGTACACGTCATACAGTTTCCGTAAAGGAGGCGCAATGGAAAGCTGGGATCATCAGCGAGGAGCGATTCTCGGCTTCGGTTGCGGCGGCTGACGGTGCGGCGCGGTGGTTTGGTTTCAAGGGCATTTTGAATAATCTGGGCAAACCGGAAAACAAGGTCACGGAAGAAGGGGCGTCCTCGGGTTCGAACCGAGTCAACCGCGGCGGGAGTTGGAACAACAACGCGAACAACTGTCGTTCTGCGTACCGCAACAACAACTACAACCCGTCGAATTACAACAACAATCTGGGCTTCCGCCTCTCCAGCACGCTGCCGCCTCGTCCAGGATCGGCAGGGTCCCATTCCGCCCGACCTGCGCTTCGCGAAGGCGAAGACGAACATGCCCGCCCCGCCGCCGCTGGTAGTGTCGCAAGACGCGAACGCTGCGGCCGGGGCCTCTTTGGGTGGCGGGTTGTTTCAGCAAGGAGGGCATCATGATCCTCTATCATGGAAGCGCGGTTGAGAACTTCGTGCCGACCTTCGGTCTCGGCAAGGAGAAACATGACTATGGCAAGGGTTTCTATTTGACGGAATCGCCAGAACTTGCCAGGGAATGGTCGGTTGCCGCCAATCCATTCGCCGGCGGATGGATTCATGCCTATGAAATCGACTTGGCCGGATTGACGGTCCTTGATTTTACGAAGCTGAATCCTTTGGCATGGCTTGCCGAACTCATGAAGCACCGCGACGGCGACAGTGGAAGATATTATCGTGAGAACGCACCGCGGTTCATTGCGCGATACGGCGTGGACATTTCCGGCTACGACGTGGTTCGGGGATGGCGGGCCGATGCGTCATACTTCTTTATCTGCAAGTCGTTTGTGCGGAACAACATCGGCGTCGACTTCCTGGGCGAACTGCTGGCGCTGGGGAATTTCGGCATCCAGTATTTCATTCAGTCCGAAAAGGCGTTTGCCGCCTTGCGGGAACTGGACGAAAAAAAGGAATCCGTGCAGACTGCCGTCTACTATGATCGCTACAACCAACGGGATTCCGCAGCCCGTTCGAAGATGTACGAGCTCATCGAAAACGATCCTCGCAACATGTTGGACAAAACCTTCAAGGACATCGTATGAAACCTGCCTATCCAATAGCCTATCGCGATGAAATCGTCGAGACGCAGGGGCGTCTCTTCGGCCATTTCCAATCCGAACACCCAGATGCCGACGGGCAGGATTTCATTACCGCCTACATGCGGGGCGAAACGCGAGCCCGGATTGACGATGCCGCGGCCATCCTTGCCAACATGACGGCCGAAGAGCTTCGTGACGAATTCGTGGCGTGCGACGGCTACGCCATCCGGCCCGGGAAGGCCATCGATCCGTTCACGGCCGATTGGATCGGACAGTTCTACGCCTATTACCAGTGGCAGACGGGTGAACGAAGCCGCGACATCGTCTCGCGTTTTCCGGCGCAGGTGATGTGTGCGGCCTATCCCGGCCTTCACGACCTCGACTTGCCCCTGGCCGTTGAAAGAATGGCGGGGCAGGGGATTTGACTTGAGAGGAATGAAGGCATGAAGAAGGTCGTTAGCGGTGGGCTGTTAGTCGTTGGTGCGGCTGTTGTCGAGGGTAATCGACTGCAATCGAAAATTTGAAAGGAGCAACAAAATGGCAACTGTAAGGGCTTGTTCAATCGCGGCAAAGGCACTGGCGGCGTTCGTCGCCGGCTTTGCCTTGACTTCGGCGGCGTGGGCCGAGAGCGCGGCGTTCGCTCGCGCGACGGGCGCGTCGATGCGGCTCGACACGCGGCAGGGGGTGAGAATCGCCGCGAAGGGCGCAAGCGAGACGATCGCGTACAGCCCGCGATGGGCGTGCGACGGCGGCGGTCGCGGGGCGACCGCCCTACCGGCGTGTACGGTCAAGGCCGACGGCGCGACGTTGAAGACGGCGAGCGAGGAGGGCGAGGTCGAATGGTCGCCCGATTCGACGGGGGCGCATGCGCTCACCCATACGGCGGGCGACGTCGTCTACACGGCGCAGTTCACGGTGCTGGGTGATGATGTCGCGCAACATGCCGGGGCGCTCGCGGTGAGCGAGACGTGGAGCAGCAACCAAGTTCACCTTGTCACGGCCGATGTCACGGTGCCGTCGGGCAAGACGCTCACGATCGAGCCGGGGGCGGTCATCAAGTTCATGACGGGCACGTCGCTTACGGTGAACGGCACGTGCGTCGCCTACGGCGTCATCTTCACGCACGTCAACGACGACACGGCGGGTGGCGACACGCTGATGGACGGCGACGCGACGAAGCCGGTGATGGACGGCTACAAGCTTACGGGCAACATCTATGAAGACGACGCGACGGAAGAGCGGTATACCGCGCCGCAGACACTGGATTCTTCGATCAGTGGCACGAAGCGGCTCAAAGGCCACAAGGTCTATCTGGCCAACTACAATGTCACGGTCAATTCGGGCGCGACGCTGACGCTTCTGCCCGGCGCGATCATCAAGTTCGCGAGCGGCTGCTCGATGACGGTCAACGGCACGCTCGATGCGCAAGGCACCCGCGCCGCGCCCATTGTGTTCACCAGCGCCAAGGACGATGACTGGGGCGGCGACACGAACGGGGACGGGGAGAAGACGTATGCGCAGGCAGGGGATTGGCATCAGGTCACTGGTTCCGGCACAGTGAAGATGAATTATTGTCAGGTGCTGTGGTGCAGTGCGCAGAACAATCAGGGTGCGCTTTATCCGAACGGAGGAACGTGGACGTTCGACAATTCGATTGTGGCGCATTGTCAATACGACTGCATGAGAAGTTACGTCGGAACGTTCAACGCCAACAATTCGGTGTTCATGGATTCGTCGATGGGTGCGGCACCGTCGAGCGGGACTTGTCGTTTCGTCAACTGCGTGTTCTATTACCTTACGACAGCCGTTCGCTGGGGGTGCGGCAGCTACTACAACTGCATCTTCGCCGACATTGCCGAAGATATCATAGACACCAAGTTCTATTCGTCAACGGTCAATTCGCCGTTCGGTCATTGCTGCTTCTGGGCACCGAATGCGACGGGCGACAAGGCGGCGGCTAAAGTTGGCAAGGACGGCAACATTTACGCCGACCCCAAGTTCCTCGATCCCGACAACGGCGACTTCCGCATCGCGGCGGATTCGCCGTGCATTGACGCGGGCGACGGGACGGTGGCGCCGGAGGTGGACTATTGGGGCCAGCCGCGCATGGACGCGAAGGGCAAGAAGGCGACGGGCGTTCCCAACGCGGACGGGGTCTGTCCCGACATCGGGATCTACGAGTTCCCCGGCAAGGCGACGATTCCGGTTGCCGATCTCGCGGTTCTCTCGGTGACTGCGCCGAGCGTGGCGGTTCCGGGCGAGGAGATTGCGCTCACCTACGTCGTCACGAACCGCGGCGCGGCGGAAGCGGTCGGAATGGTGCGTGACCAGATTGCGCTGAAGGGCGCGGATGCCGCGCTGGGCGGGCAGACGGTTGCGGCGGGTGAGATTCAGCAGCTCTATTCGCTCGCGGTTGGCGCAGCGGCGACGCTGACGGCGCGGGTCAAGTGTCCGACGGTCAAGAGCGGCAACTGGACCGTCGGCGTCACGGTCAACGCCGAGCGCGACATCTTCGAGCAGGTGACGGCGAACAACACTGGCTGGGCGAGCGAGACGACGACGGTCGAGCTGGAAGGGCTGGCAGTCGGCGAAAGCCGCGTGTCGGTCGCGGCGAGCACGGCGAAGGGGTTTGCCTTGGGCGACGGGGTGAAGGCGGTTCGAATCGCCAGCGACGCGGCTTTGGACAAGATCGCGGTCTACGGGGCGAACGGGGCAATTCCGGCTTCGTCCGAGGGCGGCGTGGCGGCGGTTCGACTGGGCGACGGGTCGTGGCTTTTGGTATTGCCCGATGCGGCGGCTGACGAGAAGGGCTATGTGGTCATTGAAAACGGCGGCGTGTCGGAAGTCGAGCTGAAGATGACCGCCGAGGAAACGAAGCTGGCGGTTTTGGGGGTTGCGCCGGGGCGGGTCGCGGCGGTCGACGGCGTGTCGGTGACGATTACGGGCACGGGACTTGCCGAAGGCCAGACGGTGACGCTCGGCGGACGGACGGCGACGCGCATAATGAAGGTCAATGAAGCGCAGATTGTGGCGACGTTTGATTTGAAGGGGATGGCGGCGGGAGCGGCGGAGGTTGCCGTGGACGGCGGCGCGGACGGGGTCCGCGCCCTACCGGTCGAGGTGTACAAGACAACCAAGGGGCCGAAGCTGGAGGCGAAGCTCGAATTGCCGAGTTCGGTGCGTGACGGGCGCATCTACACGGCGTATGTCGTGTACGCGAACGTCGGCGACGAGCCGATGACGGCGCCAATCTTCACCGTGAAGCGCACGGATTCGGCGACGAAACTGAAAATCCTGATGTCCGATGACTTCACCACGGGGCCGCTTCATATCGTCGGCATTGGCAGCGGCTATCCGGCGGGCGTGCTGGCGGCGGGCGATTCGGGGCGGATACCATTCTATTTCATGCCGAACGGCACGTATCGGCTTGAGTTGTCTCACGCCAAGGATGAGACGGCGGCGACGGCGTACAAGCAGTTTGCGGACACGGCGGATTACCGTCAGGCCGTGGCGGATGCCGCGACGCGGCTCTCGGCCCGTGGCAAGGCGGAGTATCGCGTTCGGGAATGCGTCAACTTCGCGCTGGCCGAGCGGGCGGAGCGTGACGTCGCCGCGATTTCGGGGCGGGTACTCGATGCGACGACCCGTGAACCGCTCTCGGGCGTAACGGTTTCTGCCGTGATGACGAACGACACGACGCGCACGGCGAGCTGCACGGCAGATGTCGACGGGCTCTTCGCGTTGGGCATGTTGGCGGATGGCGACTGGCAGCTCTCCGTCGACGGCGGCGTCGTGAGCGGCAGTGACGTGGTGACGGTTACGGACCAGAAGGACGTGAACGGACATGTGCTCGCGGCGAACCTTCTGGCGACGATCTCGGGCACGGTGCTGACGGCCGATACGCACGAGCCGATTGAAGGCGCGGCGGTTCGACTCTGTCTGAACAACGGTGAATTGCCGAGCGACGAGACGATGACGGACGCGAGCGGCACCTTCAAATTCAACGGCGCCGTTTCGGGGACGTATGCGCTCGTCGTCAATTCCAAGGACGGCTATGTGGGCGATGTCGTCACCAATGTGGTGCTGTCGCTCGGCAGCTCGTATGCGGCTGGCGTATTCGAGCTCTCGAAGGGTGCGATTCTTTCCGGCACGGTGACGCAGGATGGCGACATCGTCACGAACGGCATGGTGTATGCCTATTTCGCGGACGGGTCAGCGGCGCGGGCGACGTGTTCGACGAACGGTACGTATTGCTTTGACGGATTGCCGCCGTACGGCTATCGCGTGCGGTATTCGGGTGACGGCGTCCAGGCCGATTTCGTCGACGTGACTTTGGGGGCGGGCGAGACGAAGGAACTTGACCTCGTGGCGAAGTCGACGCCGCTCTTCTTCCCGATCCGTCCGCGCGGCTACGGGTCGCTGACGACGCAGTTCATGGTGGCCGATCCGGTGCTGGCGACGAACGCGACGGCCTTTGCATGGGATTTCGACAACGACGGCAGCGTCGACTCGACGGACGAAGAGCCCGAATGGACGTACGACGCCGTTGGCAGCTACAGCGTTAAGCTCGTGGTGACGACGCCGCAGGACACGAAGACGTCGCTGTACGAAAACTGCGTGACGGTCGAGGAGGCGATTGAGAATGTCTTTAATGCGAACGCCTTCCGCGTGGACGAGACGTCCGGCATCGACTGCACGGCGCTCGGCGAGAACACGCTGACGCTCGTCGGCACGCCGCCGAGGACGCTTGCTGCCGGTGTCGTCGTTGGCGGCAAGTTCGGTGACGAATGGTACATTCGTCGCATCACGGGCGTTACGCAGAGCGGCACGACCTACACGCTCACGACGGAAGAGGCGACGCTTGACGACCTGTATGCGAGTTACTGCTTCACGGCATGTGCCCCGGTTGAAGTCGTCAAGCCAGTGCAGAATCTGAAAAAGGCAGGGCCACGGTTGATGGCCGCAAATGCTGAAGGCGACGACAAGCTTGTCAGGGTCTATGCCGAGGGTGGGGCTACGCTGACGCCGTCAGTTGGATGGAGCGGTGCTTATGTTTTGTATGACAACGCCAAGCCGATCAATGGCGTGCCTTATACCAGAATTGGCATCGGCGGCAAGCTCTATTTTTCTCTGAGCGGCGAGATCTACGTACAGGGAGGCGTGAAGTTGAATCCGGAATTCTCCTTCCCTGTTACCCTTCCGACCACGATACCGTTTGTCGATGCGAAAGCCGAGCTGATATTCGGCGATTATCTTGGCGTGGAGGGAAAGGTAAGCGGAGGGTTTGAGGTCTGGTGTAATCCGCGCATTTGCATGGGCATTGAACGATGGGGAACGGGATCTTGGCAATTGCTCAAGCCCTTTGATTTCTCAGATAGGGGATCTGAAACCCATTGGAATGAGGTGTCTGGCTCTATCAAGGGCGGGGCATACGTGCAGATCAAGGCGGGGCTGGTTGCGGCGAAGCTTTTCGAGGTGACGGTTGGCCCTAAAGTGGAATTGTCGGAATCCCTGACATCGACACTGAAGGGATCGACGGCCTGGGATGCGTCCCTGGGTTTGAGCGGTGTCGTGGAAGCCGGCGTCAAGACAGAGAACGTTCCGATCGTCGGTAAGTTCCTGAGTTTCATGGACGTAGGAGCTTCGCTTGAAATCGGCATGATTAACGTGAAATTGCAGCAGATCAAAAGCCCGGAACCCGATTTCACGGCTTCGCCGGATCAGGGTGATGCCCCGTTGGCGGTCACGCTGACAGATCAATCGAAAGAAGAGTATTTCTATCATATTGGAATGGGGGACTTCACGAGACGTCCCAAGATCTACGAATGGAATTTGGGTGACGGAAGTCACAGGACGTGGGGGAAAGACGACAAATACGGCAGTTTGTTGCATCGGTATGAGAAGGAGGGCGTTTACGAGGTTTCCTTGAAGGTGAAAGGACATTCTCTGACTGGAAACCGGATCGCCACTCGTAAGGTGTCTGTCGGCAAGGAGAAGCCGCCGGAAGACGAACAACAGAAAGATGGCCAGGGCGGAGGCACCCCCGCCAAGAGCTGCGATCCGAACGAGATGGCGGGGCCGCTCGGGGCGGGCGATCCCGAGACGGAGCGGTTCGTGAAGCCGGGTGAGTGGATGGACTACACCATCTATTTCGAGAACAAGGCCGACGCGGACGTGCCTGCGCAGGAGGTGTTCGTCGACGCGCAGCTGAGCGAGTACCTCGACTGGTCGACGTTCGAGATGGGCGAGGTCGCGTTCAACAACCAGAATGAGACGGTGCTGGCGGGACTCAGGAACGGCGAGCCGAAACTTGTTGCGCAGAACGGGGCGGACTACAAGGTGCAACTTTCGGTCACGTTCGACGAGAAGACCGGCGCGGCGCATTGGTACTTCCGGTCCTATGATCCGAGCCAGTCCGAATACAACTACTGGCCGGCGGCGGTCGACGCGGGCTTCCTGCCGCCGAACGACGAGACCCATCGCGGTGAGGGACACATCACCTACCGCGTGAAGGTGCGTGATGACGCGCCGACTGGCGTCAAGATCGATGCGGCGGCGACCATCGTCTTCGATCAGAACGAGCCGATTCCGACGGATCCCGCATGGTGGAACACGGTGGGGTCGGCGCTGGCAGAGGGGACATCAGGGCAGTATGTCTCGTACGACCTTGTGGAAGATCTCGGTGTCGAGATTCCCGAAGATGTCGACTACGCGGCAGGCGACAAGGTGACGGTGAAGGTCGAGGGGCTCGCGAAGGGCCTGAAGGTCGTCGCAACGCCGGTCTACGAAGACCCGAATGCGAAGAAGAAGGTGATCGTCGGGTATAAGTACACCATCGAAGGCGTGCCGACGGAGACGGTCGACTTCGACACCCAGACGATGTATGCGCGCGTGAGCGTCACGTACAAGGACAAGACGAAGACCGCGGACGGCTCCGGAAAGGTAGAGTCGCTGCAGCCGGTCGGACTGTCGATTGTGTCGCAGGAGCCGCATGTGCTGACGGCGGGCGTCCTCAACGAGGTCTACGAGCCCATCGACATCGCGGAACTCTGGCCCGATGTCGCGGATGCGAAGGTGAATCCGAAGGACTGGTCCTTCAAGGGCTGGCCCGCGGGCATCAAGTACAATGCGACCGCGAAGGACGCGAGCTGGAGCTTCAAGTACTCTGACGGCAAGTCGGAGAAGGCAATTTCCGTGCCCTACACCGTCTACGGCCAGCCCACGAAGGCGGGCGAGTTCCCGATCACCGCGACGCACAAGTACAAGGTCGGCAAGACCACGGTGAGCGAGACCTTCTCGGCGGTGCTGACGGTCTGGGGCGATGACGGCGCGACGGACTTCCGCTACACCGACCAGGCGTATGTCGCGACGGAGACGAAGACGCTCGGGGCGACGTTCAAGAGCTTCAGCGGACTCCCGACCGGAGTCAAGTGGACGACGAAGCCGGTCGCCGCGGACGCGAAGAAGGGCACTCCCGAATATCCCGCCTACTCGCTCTACGGCACGCCGACGAAGGCGGGCGTCTTCGCGGTCACGGCGACGAAGGCCGATCCGGACGATCCGGCCGGCAAGAAGACGGTGAAGGAGACGTTCCTCTGGAAGGTTGCCCCGGCGACCGCGCCGACGTTTGCGCTCGACCCGGGCACTGCGCCGATTGAGGATAGGAAGACGCAGGTCGTGCAGGGCGCGAACCTGACGTTCGCAATCACGGCGAGCGAAGGCGCGAAGGTGACGGCGTCGGGGCTCCCGACTGGCCTCAAGCTCGTGCAGGACAAGACGACCAAGCTCTATTCGGTCCAGGGCGTCGCGACGAAGCCGGGCGAGTACGTCGTCACCTTCAAGACGGTCCTGAACGGCGTGACCACGACGTCCGTCGTCGCGTTCACGGTGAAGGGCAATCCGTTCGAAGGAACCTACTACAGCTACTCGGTCGCGCGGCCTGCGGACGGCGCGGCGTATCGCCTCGCGGTCGCGGAAGTGACGGTCGCCGCGGCGGGCACGGTGAAGCTCACCTACACGGAGGGGAAGACCAAGTACACGGCGAGCGTGAAGAGCTTTGACTGGGACGACGAGACCGGCAAGGGCACGGCCGAGGACCTCGTCCTCAAGGCCTCGTCCGCCGACAAGAAGCTCGGCTATGGCGACCGCAAGGCGACCGTGACGTTCGAGGATTGCGGTGCCTATCGTTTGGCGAAGTTGGCGTCAATCACGGACGCGAACGGAGCCGGACTTTCGTATGGGACGCCCTACCTGTACTCGACGGTGACGACGACCGAGGTGCCGCTTCCCGCGTCGCGGACCTACGTGTTCCGCACGGAAGACGGCGGGCCTCTCGCGGCCGTGTCCGTCGCCTATGACGCGAAGAAGGCGACGGCTGCCTTCTCGGGCAAGCTCTATGACGGCACGGCGGTCAAGGCGACGGTTCCCGTGATGCGCTGGGACGACATGGGGACGGATGAGGATTACGGGTTCGCGTCCTTCCAGGTGATTGCCAAGGACGGCGAGACCTTCGTTTTTGATTGCCCCTGCGAAGGTGCTGGATACATCTACAGAATATCTGAGGACGGCGAGGAGCGTGGCGCTGTCGAGGCCACGTCCGTTTCCTACGCCTACTCCGATGCGCTGTTTGCCGCGCTCGTGCCGGAGGCGGGCGCGTTCACGTTCGGCTGGGACAGCGACGCCGAGGTGGTTGGCGCATCCACGGAGTCGTTCGCGTTCGAGGTGACGACGGACAAGAACGGCAATCCCGCGGGCGTCGCGATCTACGACGCCGATCCGCAGGAGGGCGAGAAGGCGCTCGCGACGGTGACGGCGAAGATGGGCAAGACGACGGGCGCGATCTCGGTCTCATTCACCTCGAAGAAGGGCGACAAGGCGAAGTACGAGGTGGAACTCGTCTGGCAGGGCGAAAAGCTCTTCGCGGGCCACGTCACGCGCATATGGAAGGGGCCAGATCCGGTGACGGGCAAGCCCGTGAATAAAACGGCCTTCGGCACGGCGGAAGTGAAGTGAGGCGACTGTTCGAGATAATCTCCGCCGCGACGCTCTTCTGCGCGGGCATGGCGTGCGGGTGGCTGATGCGCGGCGCCGGCGGGAGAACGGGCGTTGTCACGCCCGTTCTCCCGGTCAAGGCCACCGCCTCTCAGGCCACCGCGCCGAACGGGCGGGACGTCCGCCCCTCAGACGAGGCGGACGTCACCGAGCCGCAGTTTGCCGAGGCGATTTCGGCGGCGGCGTTACGCAGACGAACGGGGTTGCGACCGTCTCCGTCGCGGCGTCGGGCAAGATCACGGCGAAGCAGCCCGTGGCCGGCAAGGCCGTGAGCTTCTCGGCGACCTGCTTCGATGCCTACGATGCCGAAGGCGATTCGTTCTGGGCGACCTTGACGGCGAAAGTCGGCAAGGAGGTCGTGACGAACGTGATGACGGTGACGGTGGCGGAGTCCGGGATGGGCTTCATCGCGGCCGAGCGCTTCGACGCGTGGCAGTACAACTGGAAGGTCGAGCCGTGGAAGACGATCGGCAAGTCGTTTGACAAGCGAGAGATGTCCTACGAGGAGGAGGGCGTCAGGGTGACGCTCAAGTTCTCCGCGAGCGGGACGGCGAAGGTGGCGGGCGAGTTCGCGAAGCTGGACGACGAGGGGAACTACGTGTACAACAAGTACGGGGTTCTCCAGACGGTGACGGCGACCGGTTCGGCGACGCTGCTGCCGACCCTCGGCGAAGGCGGCGAGACGCGCTACATCGCCTTCGTCTACCTCGCGCCGAAGGACCTGCCCGCGCACGCGCGGTGCGTGGAGGTGGCGGCCGAGGTCGTGGAATAAAGCGACGGGCTCGGGCGTGCCTTGCTTGTCGGTAAAGGGGACTTTGGTTGTGTTCAAGAAAATGTCGAGCGTGATAATCGTGTCCGCCGCGCTCTTCTGCGCGGGCGTGGCGTGCGGGTGGCTGATGCGCGGCGACGACGGGGGAACGGATGTCGTCGCGCCCGTTCAGCCGGTCAAGGCCGCCGGCTCTCAGGTCTCGCCGAAAGGGAGAGGCGTCCGTTCCCCTGATGACAAAGGCGTCGCCGAGCCGCAGTTTGAGGAGGCGATTCCGGCGGCGGCGTTCCGCCGTGAACGCGCGAAGACGGTTCCGGCGCCGACTGTCGAGGAGGTGAAGGGCGAGGACGGCCTCTCCGTCGACGAACGGATGGAGAAGTTCAAGCGGGAGAGTCCAGACGAGTTTGCTGCGCTCCAGCGTCGGCGCGAGTCGACGCGCGCGGCACGCGCCGACGCCGCGCTGAAGCGGCAGGAGTTCTTCGATACGATCGACCTGTCATTCCTCACCGAGGAACAACGTAAGACGCACGAGGCCTACGCCGACGCGCTGGCGGCGCGGCAGGCGGCGCGGGAGCGGATGGCGGCGGCGCGGCGGACGGGTGACGCGGTTTCGGACGCCGACCGCGCGCAGCTGCAGTCGGCCGAGCGCGTCATCCGCGAACAGGGTGAGGCCGAGCGCGCGGCGCTCTTCGAGGCGGTGGCGCGTTCGCTCGGGATCGAGGGCGCGGAGGACGTGAAGCGTTTCCGCGAGATGATTTCGTCGATTCTCGAAGCGACGCGTGAGCCGGAGCATGGATTCCACCGCCGCTGATGATTGCGGAAGTCAAGCACAAAAAATTTTCCGATTTTGTCAATGCATGAAATTATGGCTCTTGGAAGTTATAGACGAGTGGAACGCGGATGCCGCCGGCATACGCAAATGTTGGCGAAATCCGATCCGTCTACGATGTCCGCGCCAATGGCTTGGCCTTGGACGTTCAGTGACCCTAG
>JAUNMP010000114.1 GCA_030537465.1 bacterium | reverse complement strand
CAACTGGTGGATGCCCGACCGCTTCAACTGGAGCGCCGTCTGCCACAATGGCTGCACGACCGCGATTCTCGCGGTGGAGGACGATCCGCAGGTGCGGGCCGAGGCGATCGAGGCCTCCGAACGTCTGATGGCACCCTGTTTCCTGTACGGCTTTCTCGCCGACGGTTATTGCGAGGAGGGGATGGGCTACTGGAACTACGGCTACGGGAACTTCCTCCAGCTGGCGGCAATCGTCAAAAATGTGACGAAGGGAGGGGTCGACTTCTGCAAATCCTTCCCCCGCGCGAAGCTGGTGGCGGGGTTCGGCGCGAAGTACCGGATGGGACACGGCAGTTCGCCCCTGTTCGCGGACGGGAACGGCACGGCGGCGAAGTCCGTGCTGCTGCTCGTCAACATGAACTGGCCGGAGATGTACCGCGCGGAACTCCAGGGACTCTCTCCGTTCACGGGCGACAGTCTGTTCACGTCCGCGCTGATGAACTGCGGTCCGTTCAAGTTCACGCCGCCGCCGGCCGAGAAGCTGGCGGACCTTCCGTCGCGCGACTGGTTCGCCGCGGCCGAGACGCTCATCTGCCGAAACGGCAAGCTGGCCTTTGCCATCAAGGGCGGCAGCAACGGCGACCGCCACAACCACAACGACGCGGGCAGCTACCTGATTGATTTCGCCGATCGTGAGATCGCGGGCGATCCGGGCAACGAAAACTACCACTCCCGCACGTTCTCGAAGCGCCGCTACGAGTCGAAGGTGCTCAATTCCTATGCCCATCCCGTGCCGCGCGTGGGGGGCGAGCTGCAGGGGACGGGACCGGCCTTCGGCGCCAAGCTCGTGAAGACGGACTTCTCCGACGATGTCGACACGATCGTCTACGATCTCGCGGGAGCCTATCCCGCGAAGGTGCCGATCGAGCGTCTGCTGCGCACGGCCACGTTCAACCGGAAGGAGGGGACGATTGCCGTAACCGACGAGGCCGTCTTCGCCGCACCCACGACCTTCGAGTGCCCCGTCATCGCCTGGCGCAAGCCGATTTACGGTACCGAGAAGGGCAGGTTCCAGATTCCCACGGGAGGCCCGGAGGCAATGGAGGTCGCCGTGCGGGCCGAGGGAGGCGTCTGGAACCTTGCGGAGGAGTTCATCGAGAATCCCCACCGCACGCAGCCCTATCGTGTGGCGGTGGCATTCGAGAAGCCCGTGCTCTCCGCGAAGATCACGGTGGTCTACCGTCTTGGATCTTTCCCGCAGATGGGCGTGCTGACGCCGAAGGCGAAGGCGGAGCCGCGGATCAATGGCGCACGGATCTTCGGCGTGCGGCCCGGACATCCCGTCCTCTGGCGCATTCCCGTGACGGGGGAGCGTCCGATGACGGTTGAGGTCACGGGGCTGCCGACGGGCGTCGTCTACGATCCGAAGACCTGTTCGCTGGCGGGGGCGACGTCTGTTCTCGGCGACCACGACTTCACCGTGACGGCGAAGAACGCGAAGGGGACGGCGATGCGTCGGATGACGCTGCGTGTTGGCGACAGGCTCTGTTTGACGCCGCCGATGGGGTGGAACAGCTGGAACTGCTGGGGGCAGGACGTCACCGACGCGCGGATGCGCAAGGCCGCGGACGCGATGGTGTCGACGGGGCTTGCCGACCACGGCTGGAACTACATCGTGGTGGACGACTGCTGGCGGACGCGTCCGACCGAGAAGGAGGCGGGCTTTGCGCGCCCGGGCTGGATTGGCGACAAGGCGCACATGTACGGGGAATCGCGGTTTCCGGACGGCACGCCGAAGACGAATGCGGCCTTTCCTGACATGAAGGCGATGGCCGACCACATCCACGGTCTTGGACTCCGGGCGGGACTCTACTCCGTTCCAAGCAAGGTCGCCTGCTGCTACACGTTTGGTTCGTGGCAGTACGAGGCGAAGGATGCCGAGACGTGGGCGAAGTGGGGCTACGACCTCGTGAAGTACGACTGGTGCTACGGCGACCGGCAGTATGCAGGGACGGCGCCGACGCGGCGTCAGTGGCAGTTCAACGGCTACCGGAAGATGGGCGAACTGCTGGCGAAGCAGCCGCGCGACATCGTGTACAACGTCTGCAACTACGGCGTCTGCGAGGTGACGGAGTGGGCGCGCGCCGCGGGTGGACACTACTGGCGCACGAACGACGACGTGAAGGACAGCTGGACGTTGCTGATCAAATCGATCGATGCGAACCTGAAGGTCGCCGACGCGGCGGGTCCGGGGGGCTGGAACGATCCCGACATGCTGGTGGTCGGACCGATGCGGTCGAACGGTTTTACGAAGAGCCGGCTGACGCCCAACGAGCAGTACACGCACATGTCGCTCTGGGCGATCCAGGCCGCGCCGCTCTTCATCGGCTGCGACATGGAACGTCTCGCGCAGGATCCGCTCGCCTGGTCGTTCCTGACGAACGACGAGGTGATCGACATTGACCAGGATGAGCTTGGGAAGGTGGGGCGACCCGTCGTCCATACGAAGGAGTTCGATGTCTGGGCGCGTCCGCTCGTGGACGGATCCTGGGCGGTGGCCCTCTTCAACCGGACGTGGGAGCCGCGGTCGATCACGGCCGTCTTCAAGGATTTTGGAGCCACGGGCCGTCTCGTCGTGCGTGACGTCTGGGCGCAGAAAGACCTTGGAGCCTTTGACGGCCAGTTCACGACAGAGGTCTATGGCCACGCCACCCGCCTTTTCCGCCTCCGGTGCAAGTGACGGTGCAACTATGCTATAATCTGTCTTGAATTTCAAGGAGAGGAATCACGATGAGGAAGATGAACTGGATGGTCATGGCGGGATGTGCGCTTGCTCTGGCCGCAATGCCGTGCGTACGTGCCGAGGACGGCCTTGCCGCAGGCTTCGCCGACGTGCCGATGGTGAATCGTCCGTGGTGCTACTGGTGGTGGATCAACGGCCACGTCGACAAGGAGACGATCACGGCGGATCTGGAGGCGATGAAGCGGCTCGGGTTCGGCGGACTCCTCATGTTCGATTCCCGTGGCTATTGGGATGATGAGCGCCATGTGGTGAATCCAAAGCCTGAAATCGACTTCATGAGCCCTGAATGGCAGGAATATGTCGTCCACGCCATCAAAGAGGCTGCCCGTCTCGGCCTCAAGTTCACGATGAACATGAGCTCTTCGGGCGGCAAGCTGGATGGCCCCTGGAACGTGGGCCCCGACGCCCCCAAGCGCCTTGTCTTCAAGTACTACGCCCCCGATGCGGCATGCGAGACGCCCGATATGCCGTACTACCACGACATCGCCGTACAGGACATCTGGTATGTCGGCGACGAGCTGAAGCCGGGCGACTGGCGCAACGGCGGTGATGGCGTCTACACGATGAGCGCGTCCAGCGGCAAGCGCGTGGATGGCGAGGCCGACAAGCCGCGCACGCTCGCGACGGCCCAGACGCCCGGGGCGAAGCGCATCAAGGTCCGTTTCGGGTACACCGTGCTGCCGGGACACGAGCATGACGTGGACGTGCTTGATCCCAAGGCGATCACGGGGCACTACATGCGCTTTCAGGGTGAGCTCCAGAAAAGGCTACCCGGACTCGTGGGGCGCGACAAGACGCTCGCCGCGCTGTATTCGGTCTCCTGGGAAGGGACGATGCCGACGTGGACGGGTGACTTCGTCGCCGAGTTCAAGAAGTATACTGGGCGTGACATCATTTCCGATCTCCCGCTGCTTGCTGGATTCGAACTTGCCGACAAGGCGGCGAACGAGACGTTCATGCGCGCCTATCGTCGTGCCCGCAACGACATGTTCCGCGAGAACTTCTACGGTACGATGCGCGAACTTTCGCACGCCCGTGGCATCGACTGGTATTCAGAAAGTGGTGGACCTTGGCAGCGGAATCCCGCTGTCTTCCGCGAAGCCGACCAGATCCAGTATCTCTCCGTCAACGATCTGCCCCAGGGCGAGTTCTGGCCGAACGGGCGTGCGAATCGCGGCACGGTTGCGGGACGCTTCCACACGCGTGCGGCCGTCGCGACCGCGCATGGCTACGGCTATCCGCGCGCCTCCGCCGAGGCGTTCACGCACATGATCCGCCACTGGTCGGTGGACCCGTCCTTCCTGAAGCAGCTCGGCGACCAGGCCTTCGCGGACGGCATCAACCACTTCGTCTGGCACACGTTCACCTGTTCGCCGAAAAAGTTCGGCGTGCCGGGGGCGGAGTACTTCGCGGGATCGCACATCAACCGCAACGTCACCTGGCATCGTGACCTGGAGGCCTACATCCACTACCTCGGTCGTTGCCAGTGGATGCTCCAGCAGGGGCGTCCCGTCGAGGACTACGCCGTCTACGCGGGTGACCGTCCCTACCAGCACTGGGGGCGCTACCTCGACAAACCGTACGATTCTTCGAGGACGGTTCTCCCCGCGGGCTACACCTACGACATCCTGAACGACGAGGTGCTGTTGAAGCGCGTCACGGTGAAGGACAAGCGCCTTGTCCTCCCGGAAGGCGTTTCCTATGGGGCGCTGGTGGTGGATCCCGAGTTTCCGGAAGAGCCGCAGAGCCCTGCCATGCTCGCGAAGATCAACGCGTTTAGAGCGGCGGGCGTGCCCGTCGTCGCGGGGGCGGATGTGAAGGGCGCCTCGCCGGTTCCGGGGCTGCTGCCCGACTTCGAGGCGACGCTCGGGACGCCGGGGTGCCCGCGCGCGACGGCGGCGCACCGCCGCATCGACGCGACGGACACCGACATCTACTTCGTGACGGGCGACGGGGCCTTCGAGGCGACGTTCCGCGTGCGGCGGAATGGGGCGGAACTCTGGAATCCCGTCACGGGTGAACGCACGTCCGTTGCGGCGGTGCCGACAGCCGACGGCCGTGCGAAGATCGCCCTGGATCTGCCGAGGGACGGTTCCATCTTCGTCGTCTTCAGGCCGTCCGTTCCGGCCGACGCCCAGGCTGCCGGACAGTCGCGTGATCAGACCGTTCTTTCGGGCGCCTGGCAGGTCTCCTTCCGCTTTCCTGCGGGGATTTCGGCGAAGCCGCCGGCACCCGTGACGATGACGGATCTGCGCGACTTCACGGCGTATGGCGAAACTGGAAAGGCCGGCAGCGGCGAGCTGCGCTATTTCGCCGGCACGGCGGTCTACAGCCAGAAGATCGTACTCTCCGAGGCGCAGGCGGCGGTTCTCGGAAAAGTCTCCATCGGCGAACTGCCGAGCGGCACGGCGCGTGTGTTCGTGAACGGCGTCGACTGCGGTGTGGTCTGGTGCGCGCCCTGGGAAGTCTCCGCCAAACTCAAGTCCGGGGAAAACGAGATCGTCATCGAGATGACGAACAACTGGCACAACCGTCTTCTGGGTGACTGCTTCCTGCCGGAGGGCGAGCGTGTGACGAAGAGCACACTGCGCTACTGGGACATCCCGCGCAAGGGCGACCCGAAGAAGCCCTGGAGTCGGAACCCGACGCTCTTTTCCGGTTACTCCGTCTCGGATCCCCTGCAGCCTTCGGGTCTGAGGGGGCCGGTTCGCCTTCTCTCCCGTTAGCGCGAGAGAAAGGGGTGTGGTATACTGTGCGACATGAGAAATCATGTCGCACTTTTTGTAATCCCGGCGATTCTCGGGCTGGGCGCATCTGCCGCGGAGAAGCCCGTCGTGACCTGGGCCGCGTATCCTGTAGGAGCCGGCGACCATGTCGTCGTCCACGGTGGTGGATGGGGTGAAGGGGTTCGCATCGAGGCGGATGGGAAGTCGCTTCAGACGACGACGCTTTCGGATACGGGGCTTGTCTTCCCGTTTCCCGCCGCCGAGGAGAAGATCGTCGAGGGGCGCGTGGTGAACGCCGCGGGGGCGTCGGAGAGCTTCGCCCTCAACGAGCCAACGGTGTGGTGGATGCAGGGCGACGGCGGCGACTCGTCCACACCGGGGGGAACGCTGCGCGTCTTTGGACGTTCGCTGGCCCCCTATTACAGTGCAGGCGCTGGGGGCGTCCCTCGTGTCTGGCTGGGTGGACGTGAGCTTGTGCTCGAAAAGAAGGATGTGTGGAGTCTCGATGCCCGCGTGCCGGTCGACATGAAGCCGGGACGGCACCCCGTGCAGATTTCGAATGGACTCAAGGGCGGAAGGGGCAGGTACGAAGCGGGAACCTGGGAGGTGGCAGCGGCGCATGCCGTCTGGAAGAGCGACATCTTCAATGTGCTTGACTACGGTGCCGAGGAGAACGATCTGGGAAGTGATTCAGACGCCTTCGCGGCCGCGATGGACGCGGCGGCGAAGAATGGCGGCGGAACGGTCTATGTGCCGGCGGGGCGCTTCATGCTCACGAAAACGCTGGTGATTCCGCCGCACGTGCTCCTGAAGGGCGAGGACCGGGCACTTTCCCAGATTGTCTGGCCGGACACCCAGGAGCCGCCGGAGAATCTGATCGAGGGTTCTCATTCCTTCGGCATCCACGACCTCTTCATCTCCTCGGGACTCTACCGCAACGGCATCGTCGCGAAAAACGACATGGCGGGGGCGAACTGCATGGCGTCCTCCCGTGGCACGACGACGCACGATGTTTCGCTGAAGCGGCTGCGGGTGAAGCTCGTTTCGGACCAATGGCGCGACGAGAGGAATCTGCAGAACTTCCTGCCGCGCTATTCGCTGCGCGGCGACGGCATCATCGTGCGGAACTGCCTGCGCGGCGAGATCGAGGACTGCGTGATCTACTGCGACAAGGACGCGCAGCGGACGCTCTTCTTCAACTTCACGGGAGACTACATCCGCATGGCGAACTGCCGCATCAGCGGTTCGGGCTGGGCGATCTTCGGCGGCGACCGCTGCATCTATGAGAACAACGACGCGAACAACTGCACCTATTCGATCAGCTCGGTGTGCCGTCGCATGTTCTGGAGCGGGAATCGACAGACTGATCTCTTCACCAACAACCGCGAGGCGGTGACGCATGATGGCGCCCGGACGGCCTGGTGCGCGAAGAAGCGCGGCGAGCAGGGGTGCGCCTCGGGAACCGTCGAGGGTACGCGGGTGAAACTGACCTTCCCGGGCAACCTTCAGTGGAAGACCGGCACGAACTTCAGCGAGTGGGTCGGGTGCGAGCTCCAGATTACGGACGGGGCGGGGGCGGGGCAGACGCGCGAGATCGTCTCGATGAAGAGCTATGCGGACCTGGAGATCGATCGTCCGTTTGATCTTGTGCCCGATGCGTCTTCGCTTTTCGTCATTGTGGCCGAGCGCAAACATCTGATCTACGTCGACAACGACACGGAGGACGCGGGGGTTGCGATTCAGCTCTATGGCGGAGTGACGGACTGCGTCGTCGCGCGCAATCGTTGCCGCCGCGCCGGCGGCTTCCATGGCTCCGGCCGTGACTACCACGGCGTGATCACCTGCTGGTACGTGCAGTTCCTGGGAAACGTGGTCGAGGAGGGTAATTGCCATCGCGGTTCGATCGGAACGGATTTCCGAGGGGCGGGCGCGAGTTTGATCGGCGCGTTCCCTCCGAACGTGAAGTGGCCGTTCTCGCAGACCTACGTCTACCGCGACAACGAGATCAGGTCCAATGGTTCGCTCTTCATCTCCGTGAAGAACGCCCTGGTCGAGAAGAACACGGTGAGACGGAGCGAGGTTGGCGTGACCAGCCGGCGCTACCAAGAGACAATGTACGTGGCGGACAACGTCTTTGACCGCGTGGTCATGCCGTATCTGAATCTCAAGGGCGCACACATCTCGCCCCAATACGTGGATCGCAGTCGCGAAGAGTTCCTGGGGCGCCTGAAGGCGATTACGGCGGGGACTGACAAGGTCCCGCTGCGGAGCCGCGACGAGAAACGGGCGTTCGGATTCACCTTCAAGGTCAATCCGTGGAACGCCAATTTCCGCGCGGTCGCGGGCGGACGCAGCCACAAGCCGTTCAAACTGCCGGTGACCTTGGCAGTGGAGGGCGTGCTGGCGGAGGACATCCGTGCGGCGGCCATTCGGATCCCGGCCGCTGGAGGCTGGGACTTTGGCGGGGAGGTCGTCCTGAAGAAGGACCAGTATGGCTTTTCCGCCGATGTGCCGGTGACGCCGCCGAAGGAGGGGGAGGTGGGGATGTTCACCTGGCCCGTCTCAGTGAGCGTGATGGGCGAGGGATGGACATATCAGACGGAGATGCGCGTGAATCCGCTGTCGCAGAACCGGTTCCTTCAGCTGGAGACGGGAATTGCGGAGAAGGGGAACGCTCCGAAGGTGTGGCGCAAGGTCAAGTTCATGGGCGAGGGGATGGACGGTCACGAGTCCGTCTTCCCCGAAAAGCTCTGGGGAAAGGAGCTTGAGGGGAAGGAGTTCCATCTGAGGACGCGCATTCGGGTGAACAGGACGACGAGATTCGCCTTCACGCGTGGAGACTGGGCGACCTATCTGCTTGTGGACGGGAAGGTGGTGATTCGCCCGGAGACAGGCACGACGACCGCGGCGGAGGTGACGTTGGAGCCGGACGACCATGTGCTGGAGCTTCTGCGTCCGGCGAAGGGCGAATACCCGAGTCGTGGTGGATACGAGGGGGTTTTCCTGCACTGCGAGTTCCCAGAGGGATGCACGGCCGGAGACTGGGTTCAGCTCCAAATATGATATAATGTTCGGCATGGAAGACTTTCTTGATTTCGCCGCGGAGACGTTGGGGGTGCCGAAGGGCACGCTCACGCCCGAGACGGCGTATGGTTCGATTCCCGAATGGGACAGCGTGATGCATCTGCGCCTCGTAATGGAGACGGAGGCGCGTTCTGGTTCGTCCATTCCTTTGGAAGAAGTGCCGAACCTGAAGACTTTGGGCGATTTTGCCCCTTATTTCAAATCGTAAGGAGAACGTAGAGATGAAGATTTCCGAGTATGGCAAGACGGCAGATGGCCGTAGGATCATGTCGTTCACGCTTGAAGGCTCCGCGGGGGCCGAACTCGAGGTGCTCGATTACGGTGGGAAGGTCCGCCGAATCTCGGTGCCGGACAGCAAGGGACGCTGCGAGAACGTGGCGGTGTCACTCGACTTCGCAAAACCGGGTTTTGGTGGTTCGCTGATTGGACGCTATGCGAACCGCATTGCCGGGGGACGCTTCAAGCTGGACGGCGTCGAGTACACGCTGCCGACGAACATTCGGCCCGACGACATGCCGTGTAGCCTGCATGGCGGTGCGGAGGGATTCCACGACAAGATCTGGAAAGCGGAGCCGTTCAAGACGGCGGATGGTTCCGATGGGCTCATTCTGCGCCTGAAGAGCCCGGACGGCGAAGGCGGTTTCCCCGGCAATCTCGAGGTGAAGGTGGTCTACACGTTCTCGAAGAAGAACGTCTGGACAATCACCTGGGAGGCGCTCTCCGACAAGGCGACGCCCATCAACTTCACGCACCACGTCTACTTCAATCTGAGTGGGGACCGCCGTGCACCTGTCTCGGAGCATCTGCTCACGATGGCCGCGAGCGGCTACACGCCGCTTGGCAAGGGACAGATTCCGACGGGCGAAATTCCCGCCGTGGCGGGGACCGATTTCGACTTCGCGAAGCCGACGGCGATCGGCGCTCGGCTGAAGGGCATGTACGACCACAACTTCGCCTTGACGTCGCAGGATGGTTCGCTTGCGAAGGCGGCGGTCGTGGAGGACCCAGTTTCCGGACGCGTGCTCGAGACCTGGACGACCGAGCCCGGCATCCAGATCTATGCGGGAGGTTCTTTCACGGACGCGCTGAAGGACCAGTTCGCGCGTCCGCTCTTCCCGTTCGCGGGTGTGGCGCTTGAGACGCAGCACTATCCGGATTCGGTCAATCAGCCGAATTTCCCCGACACGATCCTGCGTCCGGGCAAGGTTTATCGCTCGACCACCGAATATCGTTTCGGCGTGCGCTGCAAGGCGTTCGTGATCTAATCGAAAGGTCGCATGGTATGAAGGCAGGGAACTTTTTCTCGTTCGCTCTTGCGTGCGTGTCGACTCTTGTGCTGGGCGCCGAGACGCCGTTGAACGCGTATTTCAAGAATCTTCCGGAGGGAACAGACCCGGGGACGATCTCCCGGCGGATTACCGACCAGTTCCTCTCGTCCCGTCCGGAGAACTACCGTCCGAAAGGGTATCACGGCAACGAGGGTTATGGCTGGAACCGGTCCGTCCAGTATTCCGTGATCTCGCTGTGGGTGAACGCGATCGAGTGCGCACGCCTTGACGGCGACACCGCCCGCGAGGCGAAGCTGATCCGTCTCTTCGAGGACTTCCTGCCCGGCAAGCCGAAGAACCGCTGCTGCTCGCGTCCGTACCACGTGGACGACACGATCTTTGGCGCGCTGCCGTACGAGATCTATCTCGGCAACAAGGATCCGCGCTGCCTTGAAATGGGCAACTTCTATGCCGACACGCAGTGGACGCCGCCCTGCGAGGGGACGCTGAAGGAGCGGCACATGCCGCCGAAGGAGGTCCAGGAGGGCTTCTGGGCAAAAGGCTACACGCCGCAGACGCGTCTGTGGATCGACGACATGTACATGATCACGGTCCTCCAGAGCCAGGCATTCCGCGCGACGGGCGACCGGAAGTACATTGACCGCGCAGCGCGCGAGATGTGCCTCTATCTGGATGAACTGCAGCTGAAGGATGGTCCCGCGAAGGGGCTCTTCTACCACGCGCCGGACGTGAAGTACGTGTGGGGGCGTGGTGACGGCTGGATGGCGGCGGGCATGGCGCTCGTCCTGGACCGACTGCCGGCGGACAGTGAGTTCCGGCCGCGGATCCTGGAAGGGTATCACGCGATGATGTCCACGCTGCTGAAGTTCCAGCGTCCGGATGGCCTCTGGAGCCAGCTTGTCGACATGCCGGAGGACCCCCGCAATTGGGGCGAGACCTCCTGTACGGCGATGTTCGCGTATGCGTTCATGACGGGCGTGGCGCGGGGGTGGCTGAATGCCGAAGAGTATGGTCCGGCGGCCCGCAAGGCCTGGCTCGCGCTCTGCAGTCGTCTCGACACCTTCGCGAACATCTCGGACGTCTGCGTGGGGACGGGCAAGAAGGACGACTTGCAGTACTACTTCGACCGTCCGCGGGTGAACGGCGATCCCCATGGCCAGGCTCCCATGCTCTGGATCTCGACGGTGCTGCTCGAAACCGGCGCCGGGAAGCTGGAGGGGTTGCGGACGCCGGCGACCTCCAAGCTCTTCGAAAAGCGCGTCGATCCCGTGTCGGGCGTCGTCTCCTATGCGCTTTCGGGCGGTGTGGAGAAGAACGTGCAGTCCCTCTATTTCACGGCGAAGTCGATGACGGCGGATGGACGTTTCCTGCTGGTGGACGTCTCGAAGAACGAGCGGCGCAATGGTGTGGACAAGAAGGGGCGTCCGCTCAGGAAAGTGCCGGAGAATCGCAAGCACAAGGCGCTGGTCGACCTTGAAAAGGACGAGTTGATCGACTTGCCGGAGGTCAACGGGCAGATTCCGTTCGTCGACGTGAAAGACGACTATATGGTCTATTACCGCGACCGTGTGTTCTACCGTCGCGACTTCCGCAATCCGACCGTCGAAACGAAGCTGTGCGATTTTCCCGCGGAACTGCTGAAGGACGGCGCGAAGATCGGGAGCCCGTTCACGCATCTCACGCTCACGTCCGACCGGAAGAAGGTGTTTCTCGACTCGCGGCTGGACTATCCAAACGGGGTGACGAACTATGTGCAGGGGCTCGTCGAACTTGCGACGGGCAGGTACGAGAGCTGGGGGAAGACGGACTTCTTCGCGAACCACGGTCAGATCAACCCGGTGCGCGACGATCTCGCGATGTGCGCGTGGGAGTGCTGCTGGCAGACGCCGGACGCGAAGGAGTACCGTGCGAAGACGGGTTGGTATCCGCGCATGTGGCTGGTGCGTCCGGACGGTTCGCGCGAGATGGTGCCGGCCCGCGAGAAGAACGGGGCGTCGCACGAGATCTGGGACGACGACGGCGAGGGCTTCAGCTGGTGCGGGGGCGGTGTCTACCACCAGAGTCTCGCCGATCTCGCCACGGGCAAGCAGGAATGCTACTGCCCCGACGTGAAGGCGCGCCACAACATGCTGTCGCGCGACAGGAAATACGTCGTCTACGATGTGGCGCCGGCGAAGTGGTGGCGCGGCTGCACATGGAACGTGAAGTTCTACAACCGCGAGACGAAGCGCACGGTCGAAGTCTACTCGACGCGTCCCGCGCTGATGCCGGAAAACAACGAAAGCAAGCTCCACCCCGATCCGCATCCGCACTTCAGCGGCGACGGGAAGTGGGTGGTCTCCACGGCGAACAACGCGCGCGGCAACATGGAGGTCTATCTGACGCCGGTCGATCAGCTGATCGCGCGCACGACGATGGATGCGCCGAAGGGGGGCAAGACCGTGGTCGTCGAGAATCCGCTCGATGTGACGCGGTGCGCGGAGACGATCAGCGTGAAGTGGGAGGATCTCGGCCTGAAGCCGGGCGACACGGCGGTGCGCGTGTGGGATCTCGCGGCGAATGTGCCGGTTGCCTATCAGGACGACAGGAAGAACGGCGCGCTGCTCTTCTCGACCCGTCTGGCGCCGAAGGAGACGAAGGAATTCCGCATCCTCTCCGATGCGTCGCTGCCGCAGGCGGATCTCTCGATTGTCTGCTGGAGTCAGTATCTGCCGGAGCGCATGGACGACTTCGCCTGGGAGAACGACGTGTTTGGCGCGCGGGCGTATGGTCCGGTCATCATGGAGCCTGCGCCGAAGGGGCAGAAGCTCGTGTCGAGCGGCATCGACATTATTAACAAGTGCGTGTCGTATCCGGTGCTCCACCGCTGGTTCGTGGAACGCACGGGCGAGGGCTCCTACCACAAGGACCACGGCGAGGGCATGGACAACTACAAGGTGGGGCCGAGCCGCGGCTGCGGTGGCCTCGGCGCACGGGGTGCGGACGGCTGGAAGTTCTCGATCAACTGGTCTAAGACGAAGATGATCCAGAGCGGTCCGGTGCGGACGGAGTTCGAAATCACCTATCCGGCCTGGGGCGGCTTCGGGCAGGAGACGCGTCGCGTGACGCTCGACCGCGGCCAGTTCTTCGCCCACTATACGGCGAAGTTCGCGGGCAAGGCGCCGGCAGACGTGAAGGTCGGGCCGGGGCTTGACTGCGACAGGGCGCGGCAGCACGATGGAACGATCGCCGATGACCTGAAGCAGGCGTGGATCGCGAACTGGGAACCGGACAACGTCGACGGCAAGGACACGGGCAACATCGCCACGGCCGTCCTCCTCGACCCGAAGATGGGTCCGGCGACGACCGAGACGGACGAACTCGGCTGCCGGTATCTCTTCCCCGCCACGGCCGGGAAGGGGATTTCCTACTGGGCGGGGGCGACGTGGAGCGGTGCGGGGCGCGTGAAGGACGCGAAGATGTGGCAGCGGATGGTGAAGGAATTCGCTGTGGCGCTGCGTACCCCAGTCAAGGTCTCGCTCCGCTAGGGGAATTTTGGTATAATCTTAGACCTATTTCAACAAGGAGTCTCACATGGAAGTACGCTACACGACCGGCAAGAACGAATACAAGCGCATGACGACCCAGGAGCTGCGCGATGCGTTCATGAACACCAAGCTCTGCGAAAAGGGCAAGGTCAACCTCATGTACTGCGAGGTCGAGCGCGGAATCGCGGGATTTGCCGTGCCGACGACGAAGGCGCTCTCGATGCCGGCGGGCAAGGAGATCGCGAGCGAGTACTTCTGCGAGCGCCGTGAGCTTGGCGTCCTCAACGTAGGCGGCGAGGGCACGGTGACGTGCGACGGCAAGAAGTACGTGCTGAAGCCGCGCGAGGTCCTCTACGTGGGCCGCGGCACGAAGAAGATCGTCTTCGCGTCCAAGAGCGCGAAGACACCTGCGATGTTCTACCTCGTGAGCTATCCGGCCCACAAGGAGTTCCCCACGAAGCTCATCCGCTTCGAGGACGCGAACCATCGCCACTGCGGCACGAAGGAGGACTGCAACCTCCGCACGATCCACCAGTTCATCCTGCCCGGCCGCTGCGACAGCTGCCAGCTGGTGATGGGCTACACGGAGCTCGAGCCCGGCAGCAACTGGAACACGATGCCCGCGCACACGCATGAGCGCCGCACGGAGATCTATATGTATTTCGGTATCGAGCCCGACCAGTGTGTGTTCCACTTCATGGGGCCCGGCGAGGAGACGCGCCACCTGGCGATGCACGACCACGACGTGGTGATTTCGCCGATGTGGTCCATCCACTCCGGCGTCGGCACGAAGGCCTATGCCTTCTGCTGGGCGATGGGCGGGGAGAACCAGGTTTTCGACGACATGGACGGCATACCCGTTGACGCGCTACGCTGATGAAGATCCTCTCTCGATACGTCTTTCGCGAATTCTGCGTCCCCCTGTCCTATTGCATGGCGGGGTTTCTCTCCATCTATCTGCTGTTCGAGCTCTTTGGCTCGTTCAGCAGATTGATGGAGGCAAAGCCGGGTTTCCTGAAGGCCGCGCAGTACCTTTCGGGGTATCTGGCCCCCTATTTCGAATGGATGGCGCCGGCCTGTCTGATGCTGGCGACGCTCTACACGATGTGGAACTTCTGCCGACATTCCGAATTGATCGCCATGCGTGCGAGCGGGATCGGGTTCTTCGCGATCGTGAAGCCGCTCATCGTGGCGTCGCTTCTCATGGCGGGGTTCGTCTGGGGCGTGAATGAGTTCTATGTGCCGAAGTATGGGCAGTGGGCCAAGCAGTACAAGGCGAACAGGTTCCGCGAGGAGGACATGGAGAAGGCAGACGACATTGTTTTCCACAATGCCGCGAAGAGCCGGACCTGGCGCGTGGGCCTGCTGGTGAATGATGACGCATCCGTACTT
>JAUNMP010000113.1 GCA_030537465.1 bacterium | reverse complement strand
TGCCAGATCGCGACGCCCGCGATGTCCTTCATCGCGAACATCTCCTCGAGCATGAACTGCTCGTATTCGGCCTGGAAGTCCTCCGTGTACTGCGCCTTGCCGCGCGGGTCGCGCACGCCATAGTCGGCCTTCACGCCCGTCTCGCTCACGATGATCGGACGATTGTCCTTGTACTTCTCGCGGAAATACTTCACGATCCGCTCGTGGCAGCCACGGATGTTCGCGCGCATCTCCTCGGGCGATCCCGTCACCATCTCGTCCGAGTACCAGCACGGATAGGTGTTGTAGGCGATGATGTCCGTCTTCTCGTGCGAGATGCACTTGCTGGTGCGATGGCAGGCGAACGTCACGAGATGACCCGTGTCCTCCGCGCGAATCGCGTCGATCAGGCGCTCCACCAGCGTCTTGCACTCGGGACGCTCGGAGTCCGGCTCGTTCAGGAACGCGCTCACGATCACGCACGGATGGTTGATCGAGTTCCGCACCATGAGCACCGTCTCCTCTTCCTGTAGCTGGCGAAACTCGGGATCCTTGAGCTGCTGCGGCTTGTTGCCCCATCCCAGCGACTCCTCCCACACAAGCACGCCCAGCTCGTCGCAGACCTGGAGGAACTGGTCGCACTGCGCATAGTGGCTGCCGCGGATGAAGTTGCCGCCGAGGTCCTTGAGGTTCTGCACGTCCTCGTACATCAGCTGGACCGGCGTCGTCACGCCGAATTCGTAGTGGGCCTCGTGGCGGTTCACGCCCTTCAGGTAGACGGGCTTTCCGTTGAGGGTGACGCGACCATCGGCGGTGCCAACCTGGCGGACGCCGAAGCGCTGGGAAATTGTCTGATTGCCCGATTGCCTGACCGAGACCGTGTGGAGGTTCGGGGTCTCCGGCGACCAGAGCTTGAAGTTCGGCACCTCCAACGTGGCACGGCGGTTCTTGAACGAGACGGCCTTGGCCACGCCACCATCGAAGGCGACATCGGCCGTGAAGTCCGCCGGCACATTTGCACCCACGAACTGCGCCTCGAGCTCGACCCGTCCAGTCTTGTAGTCGCGCGTGCGCACGACGACGCGGCGGAGCTCGATCGGTTGCGCCTGGACATCGAGCCACACGCCGTGGTGGAATCCGCCGAAGGGATAGAAGTCGTAGAAGTCCCAGAAGAGCTTGACCTTCGAATTGTCGACGACGGAGTCGACGGCCGCGACGAGCTCGTGCTCGCCCGCCTTGAGCACCCCAGTCGAGAACTCGAACCTGCTCCACGGAAGTTTGCTGAAACCGACCTCGCGCCCGTCGATCCAGTACTTCGAGCGGAGACCGCAGCCATCCACCACCAGAAACGCGTTCGGAGAATCGTTCTTCAGCGTGAAGCGTGTCCGATAAAGGCCCGTACCGTGCTGGTTGAACCAGCGGGACATCGCGTTCCAACACCCCGGCACGACCATCTTGTCGTTCGGCGTGAAGGCCGGCGACACCGCAGCCTCCTCAAGAGACTTCCCCTTTTCGAAGCGGAAATCCCAAAGTCCGTTCAATTCAATCTTCTCCATCGCGGCGAGAGCGCCCGCGACGAGAACCGCCGCCATGAATGCTGTTGTCTTCATGGCGAACAGTATACCATAACGGACGCCGGGACCGAGAAGGGTGTAGAGTAGAGCGGGACGCCCCGTGGGGAACGCCCGCCCCCTCATCGAACCATACGTGCAGTACTTTCAAGGCGCGTCGTCCTTCTATGCCCCGCCGCGCCCGCGCGTCCAAAACCGATTCGGGCGCTCGGCGTCGGCTTCACAGCGTCTGAACTGCTGGCCACGCGGAACTCAAGTAACGAGACTTTACCCCTCTCACGGCCTGCCGTCCTAATCACATCTCGGTTTGTTTGTGATTCATGTTCCTTTCATCATGATAGTTCAGCCAAGCTTGTCTTGGCGTACTAGACCCTCACCCACTCCTCTTCCCCCCCCTTCTGTACATTGATATGGCGATACATATTCACGCCATCACTTTGAGGTTGGGAATGTCGGCGGCGGCAACATATCGCCGGTATCGACATCCAATGCTCCGGCATCCGATGCATTGAGGGGTGATATGACCTTGCGCCCGGTCTTTTGCTCTATTTCGATTCGGGCATTTCTTGCCACACTCCCTCCGCTGGCAGCAACCTTGTGATGATCGATCATGTTGTCCGGTCGTGTTGCGGCAGATATCTCGCGCGTAGATTCCTCGGCAAGCATGCTTAGAATCAGCTCCATGTTCGTCATATTGTCGCGAAGATTCTGTTTCCTAAGTCCTTTGAATCGCCTATATTCTCCTGCGGTCATGCCGACCCACGCCTTGTAGATTGTATTGGTGAGCTTTGCGTATTCTCGCTCGTCCTCCACGCCACGCGCCTTCCATTCGTCCGTCAAGTCTTTGCGAATGTCAATGGACTTGAGGCGGCGGGCAATCCACTTCTCCGTATATCCCAGCCGTCTGTAATCCGCCAGCGCCTGCTGGATGGAAAGTTCCGGATCCTGCATCTGATCAATCCGTTCCGCCGCGACTTTGGCCATCCACATTTTGAACGGCTCGGCCTTGGGCGAGGGAATCGACTGTATGACACGAAACATCTGCTCGGCAGTCGCCACGTCCGTCATGCGCATCTTGCCGTCTGCGGCCCGCAATTTCAACCCGTGACAGTTTGTCACGGTTTCATTTCCCTCGGCTTTGAGGCGTTGTTTCAACTTCCGCCAGTATGCAAGCGGATCCTTGCTTCCGGTCAACACCGCCACTACATCGACAATCGAGAAGTACCAAATCTCCGCCTCGTCATCCCAAACGGAGCGAATCTTTCGATCCCCGAAGATTTTTATGATTTCTTGCCTGGACATCTCAACAACTCCTAATTATTCAACTTAGTTATTTGTTGTTTCTTTCGCGCATTTCAAGGTGCGGAGCGACTTCTGTTATTTCAGCGACAAGCGAAATCATCTTGTCGCTCAATGTATACCGCGGGCAATTTGCCTTTGTCCAATCTGTTTCACGTCTTCCCACCTTCACTCCTTACCGCTCATGGTGAAATTGCACCACACTGCCGCACTCTTCAAACACCATCTGCCGCCAAACTTCATCCGTCAGTTTGCGCAGCTCCTCGCGGATGCGTTCGGCCTCTTCCTCGTTACCATGCATGACGGCATGCTCAAGAGATGCGCCAACGGCGAACCCGAAGGGTGTGCAAGCATCCGCAGGTGTCAAGTCGCTTGATCACCTCAATCGTACTTGTCCTCCGTAGCGCGCAGCGCAAAGGAGGATCGTCTCTCTGCGGCATCGCCATAGTCTCTGCACCACCATTTCTACTCCACGAATAGGACCTATCCCTCTAAACTCCCTGATCATCAGTGATGCTTTCATATCATTTCATCACAGTCCACTTTCTTGTCTTGTTAAAGACACCAAATCGCCGATTATTTATTCGATCGCGTTTTAGCAGCCAACCCTCATTCCCCAATTCGCGGTTGTAACGTTTGCGGAATGCCTCACGACCACCTTCCATGATATCACAAATATCTTTCTTAATATCAGATCGGTCAATTGGCCCTTGGCATCCGCAAGCAACCTTGCCATCGGCAAAGTTCATCACTGCAACAGATTCCGCACCACCGTTTACGACTACATTAGGATTATGAGTCATCACGATCACCTGGCGCCGATTTTTATTTTCACGTAATTGCTGGACGAGCAACTGTGTAATCAATCGGTTATCAATATCATCTTCAGGTTGATCTATTAGTATTGGGTTTGTCCCATAGCTCAACAGGAACGCCAACATCGCCGTCGCCTTCTGTCCTGCAGATGCACCAGCCGTTAGGGGCTTGAATCTTGTACCATCATCCATCGAGTATTTGACTTCAACATTATCTTCTGGCCACCAAATATCAAATTCGTCAAACACAGACGGATTCTGCTCCCAGCATTCTCGCACCTTACGATCAAACCATGTCGAGACTGTATCTGACCCCGACAACACTCTGCGTAGCCTATCCTTAAGCGACTCTAAGAGATTAGCCAAATCATTTGCACTTTGACATGTAGAATCCCAATCCATAATTGGCTTAAGCATGTTTTCTATTTGTGGCGTCTGCCAATCATCGCTAACCCCTAACGTTCTACGCAGACGATTTTCCACATGCGTTCGATCCGCAAACTTCCGCACAGTCATTTTGACGAGCGCATTTTCACGCAGTGTTCTGTCAATAAACGACTGCCTCTTCGCCTTCAATTTTTCACGCAAATCTTCAAGCTTCTTGCGTTCCTCCACAATGATTGTCTTAACCTTCGCCAACTCATTTTGTCCCTGCTCAAGAATCCGCACACGTTCAACAAGCTCATTCCGCTTCGTCACCCACTTTCCGTAATCCTCCATATGCAATTCGCCTCCATTTTCATCGCACAAAGCTTTATAGGCTGAAACAGCCTCTTGGTTCACTCGTCTCCAAGCAGTATTATCACGTGCTACCTCATAATTAGAAACTTGTGTTTCGACATCATCCGCTAAATGTAGCAAGGCATCGTGAGACGCTTGAAGTTCCCCGACATATGAATCATATACGCTTTTAATCTCTTGCATTGTCGGATCTTCCATTCCAAACAACTCACCTGGGAATTCTGGGACTATAAATTTCTCGGCAAGCAAGCGAATTTGCGCAGCCCATCCACGTCCTCCACCTATCTCATCAGGGACGGACAAAGCCAAATCTTGCCGACTACGCTCTTGAAATGCCCTCAGTACATCCCCGCCGCCTCTACGCTCATAATCCGAAATGTTACGCTCCAAATCCTCAAGCTCAACTCGCACAGCCGGCAAAAGCGCAACTTGCTGTTCCAAATCTCGTTCACGAATTCTCAAAGAGAGATACGAGGACGAATGCTCATCCCACTCATCTTTCCACCCGGCACCTTTAGTATCTCCGGCCTCATCAATCAACGCAAGCAAACCATCTGGTCGCCTTGCCAATTCCCCGACCTCCTTTTGACCAAAAACCGAAACAGGGAAACGAGATTTCACATCCCCTAATGCAGATTCAACCCAATGGTCATCAATATGTTCCTCAAGACATTCTTCCCCCGTGTTCTTCTTCGTCAAACGATAAGACCGTCCAAGCATGACGAAATCGACCATCAACACCGCCGATTTCGCGCTATCTGTATAATTTTTCCATTGCCGTTCTATATCAGGATCTTCACTTGACTCTGGCGGTCTACAAAACACATCACGCACACATCGGGCCACCGTCGATTTTCCAGATCCACGGCCACCAATAAACGTCGTCATCGCAGAGGCAAATGAACACTCCAAACTATCACAATAGGAATTACCTGAGACATCCATGAGATTCTTAACCGACAAACGCAACAGCCGAAAATCAGCATCTGGCGCAGGACCGTCTGATCGCACACAATCCCTCGAATCACACAAGGCCATCCTTAACGCATCAATCGTCGGTTCACCCATTTTAACCCAAGCGAAGTATTTCCCGATCGAATCTACGGTATGCGCATCAGAGCCGCCAAGTACAGCCAACCTTTCCACAGCGGCCTTCATTCTGCCATCCGTGTAAGTAGGTGAAGAACAAAATTCAGCCGCGACAAAGAATTTTAATGCCTTTTCTAAATCCGGTGTTAATGACTGCCGATTTCCAATCAATCCTTTATTGCCATTTATATGTGCAGGAATTATAAGTCCACCATGATTGCGTACCGCTTGAACAATGTCTTCCAAACCACGAAGCGACGAAACATTTTCTTCATTCCCAAAATCATCTCTTATACCACATTCACCCAAACAAGCCGTCAAATTTTGCACCCCCTTTGAGGGATCTAGAATGCAAATCAAGTGATAACGATTCGGCTCGCCTGCAACAGACAGCTCAAAGCCCGGGGAAATGGCAAGTTCACGGAATCCATTGGGTTTACTCTGCGCCATTTGAGCATAAGTTGTCTTTAATTTATCAATCCAACTGCCAGAATTATGATCAGCAACAACGACCGCATCCAACTCCTGAACCATTGCCGACATCAACCATGACTCTGCATTGACATCCGGGTCTGAATAATCATTGGAAGCCGGTGTGTGCACATGAAAATCTATCTTCCACCATCTTGACGTAATGCTCATGTATTCTATCTCCTTTTCGCGTTACACAATCCTCTTGCCGAGTTACTTTTTCTTCGAACGACTTCTCTGCCATTCACTTCTCGCACTTACTCCATCGGTTTGATCATGGATTCGATGAACCTCTGCTCGGCTTCGGTGAGGCCGTATTTCGCGTAGAGCTGCGCGTCGATTTGCCTCGAGAGGCGTCGATGGTTCGGATAGTTTGGTAACGTAGGCGGATTCGGGGTGGATAAAGCCGGATATTGATGTCTGTCATAATGATCTCCTGGCCTTTGCTTTCAGAACTCGACCGATCCAATTTTTCTGATTGAAATGAAACCCTGGCCGTTTGCCGATTGTGGCGAGCCGAGGATGAGATGATCAATGACCTTGATTCCAAGAAGCCGTCCCGTCTCGATCAAGCGCTTGGTGACCTCAATATCCTCCGCGCTGGGTTCAGGATCGCCGGTCGGATGGTTGTGCGCCACGAGTATCGCGTAGGCCCGGTACCTGACAGCCTCGCAAAACACGTCCCTCGGATGTACCGGCGCCTTGCTGACAGACCCTTGCGAGATGTCTATTGGCTCGCAGAGCGGCCTTAGGTCACTGTTCACGGGAAGAACGAAGAAATGCTCTTTCTCCGGCGACGCTGCCAATATGCGGCGGAAGAGCGTTGCGGCGCCGGAGGCGCTTCCGGCATTGGCTGTGCGAAAATCATCCGCCGAGATGCGGGACTGCACACGCCGGACAAATTGAAAAGCGGCTGCAAGCCGCAAGAGCTTCGCATCCGCCGCGCCTTTTATCGGATTCTCAGGATGTTTTTCGTTCCACTCCGCAACGCGCGTCTTCATCGCCTGCCAGTCGGAGTTGATAAACTCCTCCAATGACGGGAATGCGCACAATAACCGATGCGCCAGTTCCGAAACAGGACAGCCCACCGTGCCGGTATTGAGCAGAATCGCGATGAACTCGGCATCGGAGAGCGACTTGCCGCTCGGGTCTCTGATGAGTTTTTCGCGCGGGCGCTCATCCTCGGGGAGGTTATATTGTTTTGTACCCACCGGTCTTGTCCTCCGTTGCCACATAACCCGCGAATGCGTCAACTTTATTCGCGGTCGCCAAATACGAATCATCCGTTTCGCGTTGCTCGTGCCCTTTGAAGTTGTCTACCTGCTCCATCACCTTGCGAAACACTTCTGGGCTGTACTGCGGCGGATAGCCGTTCTTTACCAGGCATATCTTGATGTCAAATTTGAGCTGGTCGCGCACAATCTGGTTGTTGAGCCAGTCGGCAAACGAAGATTTTGTGTCTATGATTTCCTTAATCTTCTTCGCAAGTCCTCTGCATTTCTCATTCACGCTCAAGCCATCGACGATTTTGTCTTCACCGTATTCAAAATTGTATTGATCTCGAAGAGCCACCAAAATATCGTAAAACGCCTTTTCCTCAAAAGTCAACCCGATCTTGCGAAAGCTCTCACGGTCAGCCTTCATTTCTTGCAGGATTTTAAGCGCCTGTTCCGTCGCGCTTCTTATAATCTCTTCAGAGGTTTCCTCCTGCGCCTCGCCCGCCTCTTCTGCCGTAAGATGCTTGCGCCGTTCGTGGTATTGCTTGATCGTTTCTTCCAACATCTCCTGAAAGCGTTTCGCCGCCATTTGATTTGTCTTGCCGTACTCCGTAATCTGCTTGCGAAGCATCTTGATGAGCAATTCCAGTTTAGAGGCCGGCATTTTCACGGAAGAAAGCTTTTCAAAATATTCGGGACTGAAAATATCCTCTTCCTCGCCGCTTTCAAGGATGCTCTCGACCTTGTTGTATTTCAAGGCTTCTTCAACCATCTGCGCGACATGGCGATTCATTGTATCGGCGTCAACCTCACTTGTACCGCTCATCTTGCGTACGAATCCGGCAATCGCCATGAAACATTGAGCCAACGCGGATTCATCCTCTTTCAGCTCGCCCGACGGCTGACATATATCATGCGCCGTCCTCATTCTCATTACCGTTTTCAGAAAATAAGTTTTGAACGAGACCTTTTGAACGTTCTTGCCGCCCTTGCTTTCGGTCGAAAGCTCCTCGGTCGAGACAAACACGTATTCCGCCGCCTTAGCCAACAACGTGTACCTTTCAATAGGGGCTTTGTCCGGATCAAGAAACGGCTGCAGATCGTATCCTGAAAACAGTTTTTTCAGGATGGCGAGTTCTCCCCTGAATATGCCAGTCGCCTGTTCAACGTCATCCGCCGAAGGCGCCACCGAGGCTTCGCCTCCGTAAAGCTTCATCGCCTCGCGCATGTTGTCGCGAATGCCGATGTAATCGACAATCAGGCCGTAATCCTTTCCGGGATACTTTCTGTTGACGCGACTGACGGTCTGAATCAGCATGTGCTTTTTAAGCGGTTTGTCGTTGTACATGTAAGTCAACGACGGCACGTCGAATCCCGTGATCCACATGTCCACCACGATTACAATGCGGAAATTTGACTTCTCTTCCTTGAACATCGCGTCAAGCTCGCTGGACCGCCTGTCGTTCTTGACGCCGCCAAGATAATTGTACATGGCAGACGGGTCATTGCTGCCGACGCTGGCCACCATAGCCATAAACGGCATTGGCTTCAGCCTACGCAGTTCTTCCGCAGTGACATCGACATCTTCAGCGGTTTTCTTCGCCAAAAACCATTCCGGATATTTGGACTCGAATTTCTTGAGCAGCGCATAAGCGATTTTCCTGTTGGAGCATACAATCATTGCCTTCTGCACCCGTTTTGGGTCGTTGGCGCAGGCGGCAATGTAATGATCGTGGATATCCGTTGCGAGGCGCTCCAACCGCGACGGCTCCCCGATGATGACCTCCATCGAACTCATCGCCTTCTTGCTGGCTTCGACATCCTCTTGCGTCGCCCCGTCTTCTGCGCACTTGGCATAGTACGCTTCGATCTGTCGAACCTTCTCACTGTCCAAGAGGACTTTCGCAATACGCGGATGGTACTTGATAGACACCGTCAACCCGTCGGCAACGGCCTGGTCCATCGTATAGCGGTCGATCTCGTCGCCAAACGTCTGGTAGGTTTCGGCTATCGGAGTGCCGGTAAAACCTACGAAAGTAGAGTTTGGAAACGCCTCGCGGAGCACCTTTGCGTATGGCTTCGATATCATCGCCCGCATGTTTGCGTCGGCATCTTTGCTGAACTTGATTTTCTTGGAATGCTCAAGCTGCGTCCGATGAGCCTCGTCAGAGAAGCAAATGATATTCGCCCGGTCGTTGATCAATCCGATCTTGTCGTCCTCCCGGTCGCAGAACTTCTGTATGGTGCAGATGTAGAAGCCACCGCTTTCGCGCGCACTCAATTCCTGACGCAATTTCTTCCGGCTCGACACGACGCTGACTTCGCCAAGGTTCAGGAATTCCGTGCTCTTGGTGAAGAGCTTCGCACTCTGCTTTTGCAGATCGTCGCGGTCAACGATCATGACAATCGTCGGCGAACCTATTTCCTTCACGTGACCGCACCGCAGGGCAAGCTGCCGCGCCAAAAATGCCATCGTATATGTCTTGCCGCACCCCGTGGCCCCGAAATACGTCCCGCCTTTCCCGCTTTTCTTCTGAACCGACTTGACAATGCTCTCACGGAGCAGACGAGCGGCGAAGAACTGTGGATAGCGGCAGACAATCTCCACCTCGTCGCTGTCGTAGTCGCGATCCTGAAAATAGATGTAATCCCTGAATATCTCAAGAAACCGCATCGGGCTATAGACGCCCTTGACCATCGTTGCAGTCTCTTCAAACGGCAACGTTGAAACCTTGTCGCCGTCATTGACGCGACGCCAGGCATAGAAGTGCTCGTATGGCGTGCGTACCGTTCCAAGCCTGGTTTTCACTCCGTCGGATATGCATGCGAGCGGACAGTAGTGAAGCAGATGCGGAATATCCCGCCAGTAGCGAATGTTAATCTGCTCCCAAGCGTCGAAAATCGTCGCGCGCGCATCGGCCGGATTCTTGAGCTCGACCACGCATAGCGGCAACCCGTTGACGTAGAGGAGGACATCCGGCCGCCTGTTCTCGGTTTGTCCGTTGTTCGTGTACTCGACCGTAAACTGGTTTACGACGCGGAAGATATTGTTCTTCAACGGATCGTTCTTGAAATCAATCAGATCGACCATGCGGGCGATACCGTTCTTCGGCGTAAACTGGATGCCTTCGACCATCCATTTATAGACCTTGTGCAATGTGGCGAAGTCGCTCTCCGCACCCGCAAGACGGACATTCTCCCCTATCTGCCGGACTTCGTCGGTGGTCAAGTCGTGGTTGGTCTTGTGCAAAAACTGTTCAAGGTCGTCGACATAAAGCACATCCCGCAGGGAACTGCGCGTCATGCTGTCCCCAGCAAGATATTGCCAGCCCTCTGCCTCCAGAAAGGCGATGAAGGCGTTTTCGTAGTCCGACTCACAGTAGCGGCCGTTATAGCTCTTGAGATTCGACATTATTTATCCTCCCTCGTCGTTAGACTTGACGCGATGGATACACGAAGATATCGATCAAAAGTCTCTTGCAGTACCTCTCGCGGAATCATTACACGCTTGTACTCGGCGACCATCGCAGGGCTCATCGTACGGGAAAGCGCATACTCCACCATGCTGTGGTCGGCGCTTTTGCAAAGCAATACACCGACCGACGGATTCTCGTCCGCACGTTTTACATCCCGGTCAAGCGCCTCAAGGTAGAATTCGAGCTGCCCCATGTCTGACGGACGAAATGCCCTCGCTTTCAATTCAAAGGCAACAAGACACCGTAACGCCCTGTGGTAGAAGAGTAGGTCAATGTGAAAATCCGAGCCACCGACCTTGACTGGGAACTCCTCTCCGACAAACAGAAAATCCCGTCCGATGGAAAGGATGAAATCCTTCATGTTTGCTATGATCCCCTTGCGAAGACGCGACTCCGAATGCTTCGGTGGAAGATGCAGGAAATCGACAAGTGCCGCATCGGGGATGATGGCCGGCGCAGAAGGATAGATTGCCTTTAACGCTTTGGAGAAGTTCGTCTTGCTACCGCCGAGAACTGCCGAGAAGGCGTCGTCCACGAGACGTTTGCGAAGAGTCCTTGTGTCCAGACGTTCCCGAAAGGCATAGACGACATAGAACAGGCGTTCCTGAGCCGTCTTGGTTCGATTGACGATTTCCAGCAGGTTGCTGAACGAGGACACGGCGAGAACGAAGGGGAGAGGATGGAATTGTGCAGACGGCGTCTGCACAATTCCGACGGGCGGCATTTGTGCAGTCGCTGTCTGCACAATTTGTCCGGCTGTCGTCTGGACTTTCGATGCGTTCGCAAGTTGTGCCGCCATCGGCTGCATAATTTGTCCTGTTGCCGACTGGACAATTGAATCACCGTATTTGAGGACCAAGGCGGTGAATTCTGGCGATGTGAACGCCTCGTAAACCGAAACCATGTTGTAGAGATTTCTTCTTCCATACCCGCGCTCGTCCGGCGCGTTGGCGTGGATGTAATCGACCAATCGGTCTATGGTGGCATGCCCCCAGCCGTCATGCTTGATTTTCGCCGAAATATACGCGCCAATTTCCCAGCGCGAGAGCAGATGTTCGATGTTGACGGAGGCGAGCGCGCCTGCCCGATGCGTCCGTATGATATCGAGTATTTGCGAGAACGCTTTAGTCTCTTGGTTCTTTTTCATTTCCCCTCCTCCAACGATCCCTTGATCAGAATCGGGCAGATGTCTTTGATCTGGGCTTTCAGGCGCTCGTTGATCGACTTTCGTTCGTTATACACTGCGAAAATCTCTGCAATGGATTTTTGTATCTTGATATCGGGGATGGGAATCTCAACATTGCACATTTCTTCAAATGAAAAATTCTCTCTCGCCGAACCCCATGAGTTAAACCTTGCATACCGATCAAACTCTTTTCGTGAAAGCCATATTGCAAGATATTCTGGAAAGATCGCAGTCCTATTTACAGCAAAAACCTCATATATTGGCGACACCACAACGGCGTGACTGTATTTATTGAGAGCAAAAGCTAGCACCTTCCACGTGTCAGTAGTTGGAACGAAAGCAAATTCATCTGCTTCTACTATTTTATAGTTCCCTAACTCATCTCTGTTTACCCGGCTTTGCGCTTCCCTAAATTCCTTTTTGGTACTCAATCCGACTACACGGCCATTGCTTTTATTAATATTCCTTATATTTCTTGACTTTATATACGGCCCAATCTTTTCGCAAGGCATCTGCCGCCGCAAATCTTCGATATACCCGTCGCAAACCAATTTCAAGTCCGCAAGCCCACGGTCGTAACTCTGCTGGTTTGCTACCATCGCGCTGTAGATATCTACGTATTTCTGCTGGATAGGAAGGAATGGTAGGTTCAGCTCTACGGCGCAAAGATCCTCCCAATTATAGAATTCGGTGGAACTTCCCCAAGAGTTCGTTATGACGTAACGATCAAATTCTGTACGATTGAAAAACATGTAAAGCCAATCGGCAAGGATGTCATGTTTGGCTTCCTCCTTGACCTTGAATACCACGTAGTCTTCTGTACAGATTACAGGTTTCTCGTCATCATTGTAAGCAATGCTGAATTTGCTGCCGTTTCTGGACGTCCGGTGATTGAAGACAAATTCTCCCGGATGGACGATCTGAAACTTTGCGAGATCACGACCATGAATATCTGCCTTCGTAGGCATAAGCTTCTTCTGGTTGTTGACTCCACGAACATCATCTGCCCCAAACGAAAGGCCCTCGTTCGTTGTCTCGCAAAGTTCGATAAGGTCGCCAAGTCTATATTTAGTCAAGGCCATATCCAATCCCCTTGAATGCCTTTACCAGCATCTTTTGCGACTGCTTCTCCTGTGCGAGAACCTCGCTCATCTCTTTTCGGATGCGGCCCATTTCGGCGGCAAAGTCAATCGCCAGATCGTGGTCAATGAACTCAATGTATTTGCTGGGAATGAGACTCCAGCCGTTTTTCTCTATCTCCGCCATACCCACACTGCGATACAGCTCCGGCACTTCATAACGCGAGCCGTCGGTTCCCTCGTCCTGCCAGGCGTGGTAAATGGACGCCGCCCGTTCAATCTGCTCTGTCACCAGACGGACTTTCTTCTTGCTTTCGTTCTTGACCGGATTCTCCGACCATGTGCGTAAATCCATGAACAAGATTTCATGTTCGCGGTTGCGCAACTTCCGGCCGTGATAGTCGCCGCCCTTTTTATTCTGATTTAATATCCAAAGCGTAACGCTGATGTCCGTTGTGATGAAAAGTTCACGCGGGAGAATGACGATGGCTTCAACCTTGTCGTTCTGGATGAGCTGCCGGCGGATATCGACGGTGTCGCTGTCGCCCAGCGCGCCGTTAGCCAGCAGAAAACCGGCCACGCCGTCGAGCGGTTTCAGGTGGGAAAGGATGTGTAATATCCAAGCATAGTTCGCATTGGCTTCCGGCGGTGTCGCATAGTCCATCCAACGCGAATCGCCCCGCAGATTTTCGTCAAACCATCCTTTCAGGTTGAAAGGCGGATTCGCCATGATATAATTGAAGTAAAGCCCCTTGTGCAGATCGTGCGAGAAGGAAGAGTCCGCATCGCCGCCAAGATTGTGACTGATGCCGCGCAAGGCGAGATTCATTTTCGCGAGGCGATAGGTCGCGGGTTCCTTTTCCTGCCCGTAGATGTTGATGCGGCTGATGTCGCCTTTCTTGGCCTTGACCAAATCCGTACTTTGAATGAACATGCCGCCGGAACCGCAGCAGGGATCGTACAGCGTGCCGTCGAACGGCTCGATCATGGCGGCGATAAGTTGAACGACATCATGCGGCGTATAGTATTCGCCCTCCTCCTTGGTCGCGTTGACCGCGAATTCCTTAAGGAAGTATTCATAGACGCGCCCGATCAAATCCTTCTCTTCGCCAAACGCCTTGTGGCTGATCTTGCTGATTTCGTCAACCAGTTTCTTGATGTCGTTCGGTTCAAGATTGCGGGTTGTAAAGGTGCCTTCCACAAAACAACCCTTAAGTAGCTTGCTGTTGGACGCGATACTGCGCAAGGCGTCGTCCAGCGCAACGTTGAGCCTTGACGGCGACGTATTGATGATGGTGGACCAGCGCGCTTCCGGAAGAAGATTGTAGGTCCCGTCCGTAAATGTGGGATCGTCAAGAAATGCGGCCTGGATATCCGGGCTGTCGGGGTCAAGGCCCTGTGCTTTCAGATTCTTGCGCAGTTTTACGACGCCATCCTCGAACTTCTCGCCGATAAAACGAAGAAAGATAAGCGTGAGCATCAAGTCGCGCTTCTCGAAGAACGACCCCGAGTTCCGCGCCTTGCGAAGAATATCACGGCACTTGAACAAAATCGAATCCAGATTCAACGTCTCTTCGGATGCCTTTGCTTTTTTCCGCATTGTCGCCATTAGTTTTTTCTCGCTCTGTTGATTACCTTTCATCACATAAAACTCCTCTCAAGGACTGACTCAGAACATTCTTGATTACACATAAGATACACTCTTCCGGAACGTGCCATGCCAGAATGTCGCATGCAAAGGCGCAGGATGTCGATTTACTGCTCATCAATCATTCGTTTTCTGGGCGATAGTATACCAAAAAACCAACCCTCAAACGATCTCACAATGGCTGGGGGTGTGATTGCGGAATGTTGAACCCGTACGTGGTCTCCAGGCGATATTCCCTT
>JAUNMP010000112.1 GCA_030537465.1 bacterium | reverse complement strand
TCCAGTAAAAATGGAGAACTTTGGAATGAAAATGAAACGATTGGGAGCTGTTGCGAGTGTGCTGGTTCTTGCGACGGTCTGGGCGGAGGACTACGAGCTTCCGCTCGGCGCGAGTGACACGATTTCGACGAACGTCACCTATACGACAATGAACATCGCCGGCGACCTGACGGTCAGCGGCGGCGCGGTCGTCTCGAAGGCGAAGAGCACGGCGGTGAACGTGATCGGCGGCTCGGTGACGGTCCGCGGCAAGACGTCGGTACTGGCCTCCTACGACAAAAACGGGGGAACGACCTTCACGTTCACCAACAACGCCGAAGGTGTCGTGGGCAGGATGACGGTCGATGCGGCGGGAAGTACGATCTACAATGTCGGTGCGCGACCGCTGAACGTGCGTCTGGATGATGCGATCGCCCGGCACGACAACGGCTATGTCGACATCCTGGACCTGCGCGGCGGCTATGTGCAGTTCGTCAATGCCTACAACTACTCGACGCTCACGGCGCGGGTCTCCGTGGCGGGCAACAACCGGTGGGCGAAGGCCGACGGCTATTGCTATGGCGGCGGCATGTTCCAGAAGGGTGCCTTTCTCTTCGACCTGAAGGAGAATGCGAACCTGATGTTCTATGCGGCCAATCAGCAGGCTGGATTCAACGAGGCGGATGTCGTTGTCCGGACGACGGGTTCCGGTTCCGTGACGATCTACAGCCAGTTCAACGACTATGCGGTCAAAGTCTGCCGGGGAGCGTATTTCAATCATGCCGGCAAGTTGCGCCTGCAGGACTCCGGACATTTTGAATTCCAGACGGGCGATGCGATTGGACCGAACGTGACGGGCATCGACGTCGTCTCGGGGGCGGCGCGGCTCGATGTCGCCCGATGCGTGACGCTCCGTGTGCCGTGCGACGTCGCCTTGTCGACGGCAACGACCTCGCTGGCCGGCGCCGGCATTCTGGAACTGGACTGCGCGGAGGCTCCGCGTACCCTGTCGGCACGGGCTGGGGACGACGTGACGCTCCAGAAGACGGGGAGTCACGAGGCGGTCGTCAAATCGCCCTATCTGTCCCACGTGTACGTGAAGGAAGGCGCGCTGCGTCTCGCGGGAATGGACTGCACGGTGAAGGATCTACTCGTCGCGGAAGGAGCCGAGCTTGTCGTCGACGGTGTCACGCTGACGCTGGATCTCGCCGAGAACATGCTGCGTCCCGCAATCCGCGTGATCAATGGCGGCAAGATCTTGTACGCGGGTACGGGGACGGGTATTCTTTTCCAGCCCGAACTTCAGGGCGGTGTGCACGTCCAGAGCGGCTCGCTCGTTCCGTCCACCTGGGACGGCGATGCCCGGAAGTACTGGCGCTTTGTCTTCAAGGGAACCGCGGCGGGGGCTGCTGCGCCGCAGATTCGCCAGCTCTATCTTTTCGACAAGGACAACCACATTCTCAATTGGTGCATGTCGCAGAACAAGACCTGGGCGAGAGACGATGCAGTTGTCGCCCTTTCGCCCAACACCGCATGTTGGCGACTCAGTTCGGCCACGAATCTCGTCAACGCGGGGGCGAGCTGGCAGGACTACGATCAGATGGGCTATATCTTCAGAACCACCTACAATGGCAACAACTATCCCTGCATCAAGGCGCCTGTCCTCAATGTGGACGATCCCGATTCCCACCTTGCCATCGAGATGCGGTTGAAAGATACGGCGGCACCGGTCACAGGGTATACGCTCGGTTTTGCCGACAAGACGAAGTACGCCAACGTCTGGGACGTCTATGCCTCGGCGGATGGTGAGACGTGGGAGCTCGTCGATGCGCGGACGGATATGGTTCCGTCCTACATCCCCGACACCTACTTCACCTGGGATGGCTGGAACTATTATACTCAACTGAAAAACTTCACTTTGGAGCAGATGGAGGCGAGATTGCGGCAGTCTTTCCGCCTGCCGGGTCAAAAGGTCGACGGTCTTGCACCCGCCGGTCCGATCGAAGTCCAGGTCGATGCGGAGGCCGCACTGGATCTGACGGCCTACACCGAGGGCGTGCAGACGATCGACGGTTTGGCGATCGACGCGTCCCTGGGAGGGGGCACGATTCGGGGCGGCACCCTGGCCGCGACGGGACGGATCGACCTGACGAACTACGACCTCTTTTCGAATGAGCCGCTTTCGGTGGATCTGGATGGTACGACAGGATTGGAGAATCTGTCGAACTGGCAGGTCTTCGTCGCCGGCACGGCCTATTTCGCCTGCCGCCCGAGCTACGATGCGACGACGAAGAAGCTCCAGTTGAATAGTCCCTATGCCCACCATCACGTGACGGCTACATCGACGGGGGACCTCCAGGGACTTTATCCGGACAAGGACATCGTGCTGGAGATTGATGAGACGGCCAACTTCACGAACATCGTGGCGCTCGCGGGCACGCGTTCCATCGTTCTGACGGGACTGGGACGCTTTGTGCTGACACAGTCGAGTCCCGACTATTCCGGCACGATCACCGTGTCGGCCGGGCGGCTCGACGGGCGCTACGATAACGCCTATGGTACGGGCACGGTCGAGATCAACCGGACCGCCTCGGGCACGTGTCTGGTCATTCTCGGCTCGTCGACGCAGGCGACGTCGTACGACAACTCCTTTGTCATCCGGCCCGCGGCGGGATACGAGACGTCGACGGACGTTTCCATCTGGATCGTCACCACCAACCAGAAGACGATGACGCTCAACGGAATTGTCACGGCGTATGGCGACCTCAACATCAAGGACGATAAGCAGGGGAACTCCCAGGGGAAGGATTTGGTCTACTTCAAGGGCGCGATGACCGTGGAAGGTCGCCGCATCGACTATCCCTGCGACAGCAACGTACGTTGGCAGGGAACCGTCGTCTGCCGGAATTTTCGCGCTTCGTCCGGTTATCCGGGAATGGGGACGCATTGTTTCTATTCCGCAGAAAACCAAATCGGCGAGATCACCTGCCTCTACAACTCCATTCGCGTCGTGGACGCGGACGTCCTGGGTGGTGCTATGTGGACGTTCCCGAACGGTTCGGGCACGGAAGTCGGTCGTGGGGTCCTTTATCTTGACGGCAACAGTCAGACGCTGGCGAGTCTGAACGGCGTTCCCTCGAATTACGGCTGGTCGCTGGACTACAACATCAACAAGGCGTCGACGCTCACGTTGACGGGCGGGGTCGCGACGGCGACCGTGAGCGTCGCTCTCGGCCGTCCGGACAAGGTGAACTGGGGCAAGTGCTCGCTCGTCGTGGATGCCGGCAATGACGACTTCGTGCAGATTGTGACGAATTCCGTCGGCACGACCTTCGGCACGGTGACGGTCAAGAACGGAACCCTGCGTTTCGCCGGTTCGTCCTCGCTCACGAACACGCCGTCGCTGACCGTGACGGGCGGTCGGCTCGAGCTTGACACGACGCGGACGAACGCCTTCGCCGCGGTGACGAATGTGGCCGTGGGGGCGCATGCGGCGTTGCGCGTCGGGGCGCAGGCCGTGACGCCGTTCGGCGGGGGCGCGAAGACCATTCTGGCGCTCGACACGACCAGCGCGCTGGAGTTGCCGGAAGGGGCGGCAGTGACGGTCTACAAGGCCTTCGTCGGCGATCGGAAGATTTCGGCGGGGACCTACACGGGCACGGATGGCGCGGTGGGTGGTGCACGCGTCCTGCCGCAGATCTCCGGCAAGGGCACCTTGACCGTGCAGGTCGGCGGCGGGATGTTCATCCTCTTCCGCTGATCTTGGGGCTATGTTCTTGGATTTATTCGCGAGGATTGATCGATGCTGAAGGTTGTTGGCGCGGCGTTCTTCTCTGCCGCAGTTGTTGCGGCTGGCTTGTCGGCGAATGCCGTCCATGCGGTCAATACGACGGCGGGAGTCGCAGTTGATTCGAAATCGAAGTCGGAGGGCGAGATCGTCGTCAACGACGGCGACGCGAAGGGCCCCATCAAGATCGTGAACGCCGTGAACGGATGTCCGGTCGGTGGGGAGGCTGTGGCGGCGTGGAAGGCGGCGGAGATCCCGTTCGCGCGCACCCATGATCTCAATCTGAGCCATTCCTATGGCGCTCCGTACGTCATCGACATTCCGTGGATTTTCCGTGACTTCGACGCCGACGAGAACGATCCGAAGAACTATGATTTCGTCTGCACGGATGCCCTGTTGCAGCGCATCCGCGACACGGGCTGCGAGCCGTTCTATCGTCTCGGCGGCGCCTACGAGTCGAGGCTCGTCAAGAAGTACAACATCTACCCGCCGAAGGACTTCGCCAAGTGGGCGCGCATCTGCGAGCATGTCATCGCGCACTACAACGAGGGCTGGGCGGATGGCTTTCGATGGAATATCCGCTACTGGGAGATCTGGAATGAACCGGATCTGCGCACCGAGTCCAAAGGCGAGGAGAATGGGACGTTCTGGCGCGGTTCGCGCGGCGAGTTCGTCCGTCTCTTCAAGACGACTCTGAAGCATCTGAAGGCCAGGTATCCGCATCTGAAGTTCGGGGGACCCGCCGTCAGCGGATCCTTTGGATGGGTCGACCAGTTTCTGGCCGAATTCGCCAAGGAGGATGTGCCGCTCGACTTCTTCTCCTGGCATGGCTACTGCACGGAGCCGAAGGGATATATCCGGACGGCGAAGGCCGCGCGTGAGATGCTGGACCGCCACGGCTACGTAAAGACCGAGTCGATCAACAACGAGTGGAACTACATCAAGGGCTGGGACTCCTGGTCGCGCGCCTATTCGATGGAGGTCGAGAAGGGGCGCTTCAACCAGAAGGGTGCGGCCTTTCTTGCCGCGGCGTTCTGCTGCTGGCAGGATTCCGCCGCCGACATGGTGATGTACTACGATGCGCGGCAACCGGGCATGAACGCCCTCTTCGATTCCGTCACGGGGCTTCCGATGCGTGGATACTACCCGTTCCTCATCTGGAAGGACCTCCGCCATCTGGGAACGCAGGTGGAGGCGACGACGAAGATGAAGGGCCTCTACGTCACGGCGGCGAAGAACGAGGCGGGGAAGCTGGGCATCTTCATCGTCCGCTATTCCGACGACAACAACGTGGTGCGGCCGACCCGCGTGACGGTGCGTCTCGGATCCGATCGGTCGCTGGCCGCGGCGAAACTGCATCTCACCGACGACGTGCGCATCCACACGGCATCCTATTTCGAGGCGAATGCCGATGGGTCGGTGGATCTTGTTTTGCGCCCCTGTTCGTTCGCGTTCCTCGAACTGGAAGATCAGTCAGCTGTCCCTTGACGCTTGAATCATCATGAAGGGCCAGACGCCATTCTCTGGAAAGGTTTGCCATGCGTAGACGGAAAGTCCTCCTGGTTGCTGTCTGCACGTTGTTGTCCGTGTGCGGTGTGTGCGCCGAGGCCGAATGGGTCCGCGTCGCCGCATCGGATTCTCGGGCCGAGGCGCGGGCGGCGGCCGATTTTGTCTGTACGGGGACCAACGACGAGCGTGTGGTGCAGCAGGCGATCGACCGCTGTAGGGAGAATGGTCGGCAGCTGTTCCTTTTCAGCGGGCTCTACCGGCTGGATGCGGTCAGGGATTTCGGCGACGGCGGGCCGAAGGCTGCCGTGTGTTTCCGGAACATGCACCGTGAATTCGCCTGTGTTGGCGAACGTCGGCAGATCGTCGGCTGGGCGGACAACATGGTCGTCAATGGCATCGTCTTCTACCTGAATCCGAAGGTTCTTGACGAAGCTGCGGGAGAGTCCGTGGACATTCTCCGTGGCGAATGGTCCAAGCAGGGCATCATGAACGGGTCCGCGCTGCGTCTTGAGAATATTGCGGTCTTTGCCCCCGACTCCCAGCATCCGCTGCGGGCGATTGATCTTCAGCGCGTGAACAGCGCGGAGATCCACAATGTGACGATGCGGGCGTTTGGAACGGCGCTCCTGAAGGGCATGAAGTATCCCTATGGACAGCTCCAGGTGCCTCATGTGGACAATATCGGCATGACGCTGACGGACGGCAGCAACAACGCGCCGGTCAATCTCGTGAACGTCTCCGCCAGCGGGTTCGGACAGGGATTCCAGGTGGGCGGCGAGCATGTCGTGATGATCAACTGCTCCGCCACGTTCGGACGCTATGGCTTCACCTTCGGCAACTATCCGTACCACTGCGCGTTCGACCATCCGATCACGCTGATCAACTGCTGCGACGAGCAGAACGTGAATCTCCCGCTCTTCAACAGCTGCGGCGACAATGGCGGGGAACTGCATGGACGCCAGGAGGTGACGATGATCTCCTTCAACTGCGAACGCGTGGCGGAGCATGCGCCGGGAAGGAAGCTCGGGGATCTGATGCGCGAGGTGCGTCCCGGGACCTGGCGGGGCAACATCAGCTTCACGCGTCAGCCGAAGTGGAATGCCGTCAATTCGGTGGACGAACCGATCTGGGCCGAGGATGGTTCGGGAGTTGGCTTTGTGACCCGGAACAACGCGCACAAGCCCGCCTGCGGCGCGCGTATCCGCGAGGCCTGCATCAAGACGGGCGAGGCCATTGCCGCGACCGAGGTCAATATCACCGGCGGTTCCTCCTGTCACGAGAACTGGTATGACGGCACGAAGAACCAGACCGATACCTACATCTACGAGAACGAGACCTGTGTGGTGACCACGTGGCTGCGTCTTTGCCATGAACTGCTCACCGCGACCTCCAACCCGCGCTGGGCGGACGAGATCGAGAAGTCGTTCTACAACGCCTATCTCGGCGCACAGCGTCCGGATGGCAGCGAATTCGTGCAGTACACGTCGCTGTCGGGTCGCCGCCACGCGGGCGAGGACCACAGCCGCCTGCACACGAACTGCTGCACGGCGAACGGTCCGCGTGGCTATCTCGCGTTCCTCACGTCCGTTCTCACCGCCGACGACGATGCCGTGATGATGAACCTGTATGCGTCGGGCACGGCCTCCATCACCTGGCCGAAGACGGGCGAGCGCATCGCGCTCGAGACCTACACGCTCTATCCGAAGACGGACAATGTCTCGATCCGCTATCGCGAACGGGACGCGAAGACCTTCAAGCTCAAGCTCCGCATCCCGGCGTGGAGCGAGAAGACGGTCGTCACGGTCAAGTCCGTCTCGGGGCAGCCCGTTGCCGTGAAGGGCGTGAAGGCGGGTGAATATCTCGCGCTGGATCGCACCTGGACATGCGGTGACCAGATCGACATCAAATTCGACTTCACGCCGAAGGGGCATCTGCTCAACGGTTGTGCCGCGTTCACCTGCGGGCCGCTCGTTCTTGCCCGCGACGCGCGCTTCCATCGCGGCGATCTCTCGGAGATCCTTTCGATCCGCGCCAACGTGAAGCAGCCGCAGATTTTCCGTACGCGGGCGACCGACGATGCGTTCTACACGACCTATGCGGGATTGTTCCCGACGGGCGTCCACACGAAGAACAAGGGCGAGCAGTACCCGACCGTCATCGACTTCTGCGACTACGCGTCCGCCGGCAACACCTGGGGCGATGATTCGACGTTCCGCGTCTGGCTGCCGATCGAGAAGCGTCCTGATTCTCTCTGACGGCCGGGTGTGCTATAATACGGGCATGAAAAATGCCTGTTTCCTGGTTGGATCTCTCTGTCTCGCGGCGCTGAGCGCGTCCGCGGGCATCTTCGACAATGTCCTCTTCCGTGCCGCGACGGACAAGGCGAATCCAGCGGGATATGCCGTTGGCGAGAAGATTTCGCTGACGTTCACGCTGGCGCAGGCCCCGAAGGAGGTCTTCTCCGGCGCGTACGCGATTGACTGGCGGCGCTGGGGCGACGACGGAAAGGAGGCGAAGGGGCGCCTCCCGCTCGATGGCAAGACGCCATTGGCCGTGACGACGGCGCTGGATCGTCCGGGCGGCGTATTCGTCGAGGCGTTCGTGGTCAACGCGGCTGACGGGAAACGCGTGCGGCGCGACAAGCGGGCGCCCAATACGCACAGTTGGGAGGAGAGCGGCCTCGACGTGCAGTTCATCGGCGGCGCACTTGTGGCGCCGGACCAGATCAAGCCCGCGCACGCCGAACCGGCTGACTTCGATGCCTTCTGGGCGCGGCAGAAGCGGCGTCTCGCGGACGTGCCCGCGACGGTGCTCGAGCGGAAGGAGGTCACGCCGAACGACCAGACCGTGGCCCGCGTCTGGGCGGTGAAGGTCGCATGCGCGGGTCCGCGTCCCGTGACCGGCTATCTGACGATTCCGCGCAACGCAAAGCCGAAGTCGCTGAAGGCCACCTGCTTCTTCCATGGTTACGGCACGTCCATCCAGGGGGCGCCCGCGGACGGCCCGGACGATCAAATCACTTTCAACGTCAACGCGCACGGCTACGATCTGGGCCGCGACAAGGCCTACTACGATGCCTTCAACATCGGCATCCGCACGTCCAAGGACATCTATGGATTCTCGGCCTGGCAGAACGAATATCCCGAAGGCTGCTACTTCAACGGCATGGCGCTGCGTCTGATGCGGGCGTTCGACTTCGTGCGCAGTCTGCCCGAGTGGGACGGCAGGACGCTTATCGCGCAGGGTGGCAGCCAGGGTGGTCTGCAGTCCATGTGGGCGGCGGGACTGGTCGAGGACCTGACGGTTTCGCGTCCCGAGGTGCCGTGGTGCGCCGATCTGGGTCCGGACGCCGTGCCGGGCCGAGTGGCCCCGGGCTGGCGGATCGCCTGGACGCCCGGCATCGCCTACTACGACTGCGTCAACCACGCGAAGCGCGCGAAGGGGCGTGTGGAGATCACGCGCGCCGGTCTCGGCGACACCTGCTGCATGCCGAGCAGCATCGCCGCGCTCTACAACAATCTGCCTGCGGATCGCCGTTCGATCGTCTGGGTGCAGGGGTCGAAGCACGGCTATGTGCCGCCGATGCCGAACCAGAGCGTGTCCTTGCCGTCCGGCAGGACCGTCGCGCCGTACCAGGGCGCGGACGTCTTCACGGGCGACAAGCTGCCGACAAAATAATGTGGTCGAGGAAGAGGGTCTGGCGATGAGAAAATTGTTCTTCGCAAGTCTGCTGGCGTTGTCGAGTTCTGCTGTCTGGGCGGATGCCAATCTCTATCAAGATCGTTGGTTCTATTGTTCACATCGAATCGAAAAGGCGGCGGACGTCGACTTCTACGCCGATCTGGTCGCGAAGGCGAAACGAGGCGGTTACAACGGACTCCTCTTCGCGGGTGGACTTGAAGGAGCCTTCAAATGGTCAGAGTCGCGGAAGGATCTCTTCCGGAAAGTGAAGGGACTTTGCGAGGACGCGGGCATCGAGGTTGTCCCGCTCGTCTGGACGCCAGGGTATGGCTCTTTTCTGTGGCTTGAACCGGATCTGTTTGAATACGAGCCCGTGAAGGGCATTCCGTACCGGCGAGAAGGAAATCGTCTCGTATTCGATTCCGTGCTGCCGCCGATCCCGAATCTCGATTTCGAGACGTTCGACGTGAAGAAGAATCGTTTTGCGGACTGGGGCGCCGACCAGTCGGGCGTGGTGTCCTTCGTCGAAACAAATCGGGTCCATGGCGGCAGGGCCTGCCTGCGGATGGAACCCTCCTACGAGAAGAATCCGCATGGACATGCCCGTTTGATGCGCACGATCGAGGTGACGCCGGGTCGGCGCTACCGTTTCTCCGTGACCACCCGTACGGAAGATCTCAAAGGCAAGTCTGGCTGTCTGCGTCTCCAGGCGTATGTGGCGAAGGGACCGAATATCGGCGCGAAGACGGTGAAGGTTCCGGCTGGTGGTACGCTGGACTGGACGGTCGAAACGCTCGACTTCCCGTCCGGGGATGCCTCGCACGTGACTCTCTATTTCGGCACCTGGGGCGGCGAAGGCGGCACATTCTGGGTTGATGACGTCTCCGTGACGGAGATTGGTCTGCGCGAGCTTGCAATGCGGAAAGATTGCCAGCCCGTACTGCGCAGCGCGGCGACGGGAAAGATCTTCACGGTGGGCACGGACTATCTGCTGCCGACGAAGCGGCCCAGTGTCGCACGCGATGTCGCTTTCACGGTTCCCGTGGGAAGCGCAATCGCAGACGGGGAGAAGATTCTCGTGGATGGCTACGTGGTGGCGCGCCACGGGCCGAAGATGCAGTGCTCGAACTGCATGAGCAATCCACGGTTCTACGAGCTGGTGGAGGAATCCGCCGCCGAGATTCAGCGTCTGGTGGCGCCGAAGAAGTGGTTCTTCTCCGTCGACGAGGTCCGCAACGGAAATACCTGCCCGCTGTGCACGGCGCGGAAGACGGACATGGCGCACATCCTGGGCGACTGCGTCACGAAGATGTACCAGACGGTGAAGCGGCAGAATCCAGACGCGACGGTCTATGCGTGGGCGGACATGTTCAGTCCGCATCATAACGCAAAGGACAGCTACTTTGGCTGCAGAGGCTCCTTCGAAGGCATCTGGGACTTGCTGCCGAAGGACATTGTGATGAACTGCTGGAGCTGGGGCCTTGCGCCGAAGGACATGCAGTTCCTCACGGAGAAGGGGTTCCGTGTACAGGCGGCGGGCTACTACGACTCGCACAAGGTGGATGGCGACATCGAGTGGATCGATCTTCTCAACACGATCCCCGGCGCCACGGGGTGGATGTACACGACGTGGCAGGGCGACTTCGAGCATCTCGAGGAGTACGGCCGCCTGCGCAACGCCCGTTCACGCCCCCTCGCGAAGGCCCGTCCCTGGTTGATCGTCAACGAGGACAACGATCACTACTTCAAGTGTCCATCGTCGTTGATGAACGAGACGGATCTGAAGGCCTACATCGACTATACCTGCCAGGGCCCCGTGACGCATTTCTTCATGTGCCCGTCAGGCCAGCGTGCAAGCTTCGACTCGAAGACCTGGGAGCCGATCTGGAAAGGCATGGACGAGCCGGACGAGAAGGGGGCCATCTCGAACCGCTGGTGTGTCAACGCGAAGTTGCTTCATGACAAGGGCGTCGACCCCTACACAGTCTGGACGAAGCGCTGCCGCGAACGGGGCGTGTCGCCGTGGATCACGGTGCGGATGAACGACACGCACCATATGAAGACAGTGCCGAACTACTTCCGCAACACGACGTTCTGCAAGACGCGCACGGATCTCTGGATTCGTCCGGAGGGGGCCGGCTGGTCGAACTGTTCGCTCGACTTTGCGAAGAAGGACGCCCGTGACTACACGATGGCCCACATCAAGGAACTCGCCGAGCGGTATGACGTCGATGGGATCGAGCTTGACTGGATGCGTTTCTGCTACCATCTCCGGTTTGATCGGGCACGGGAAGACGCGCACTATCTGACCGAATTCACACGTGAGGTCCGCCAGTTCCTGGATAAAGTCGGGAAGGCGCGTGGTCGGCGCATTTTGCTGGGCGTGCGCGTCTGCCGTGATCCTGATCTGGCACTTGAACGTCAGGGGATGGACGTGGTCGCCTGGGCGAAGGGGGGACTGGTCGACCTTGTCGTGCCGCACAGCTTCTACCGTGCGGACGCGGGAATCGCGGTCGCCAAGTGGATTGACCGCATTCGGGCGGCGAATCCGTCCGTGAAGGTGATTCCGGGAATCGACTACATCCACAGGAAGGGCGGAAAGGACATCCCGCTCAGCATGGCGAACTTCCGCTGGGTGGCGAACAAGTTCTATTCCGAAGGGGCGGAGGGGCTCTACCTCTTCAATCTGCCATATGCCGGGAAGTATCGTTCCAATGGGGTGTCACCCAATATTGACATCGCGGGCGAGGTCTTCGCCGAGGGACTCTCGCCGGAGTCGGTCCGCGCGAATCCACGGGAGCCGATAGACATTGTCCACGACTTCCCATGATTCATGTCTGTGGAGGATGCTGGTGAGAATGAAGAACTCGAAGTTGGTGGTCGGCGATGTGCTGCTGGCATTGATGCGCATTGCGGTTGGCTGGCATTTCCTCTATGAGGGGTGCTGGAAACTGCTGCAGCCCGAGGGTTGGAGCTGCGTTTCGTATCTGAATGTCGCACAGGGGCCGTTGGCGCCCGTCTTCACCTGGATGGCGACGCAGACTTGGCTCGTGGCTTTCGGAGACTGGTCCGTCATGCTGGGCCTCGTTGCGATTGGTCTCGGTCTCATCACGGGCGTTCTCGCACGTTATGCGGCCCTGGCGGGCATTCTCCTCATGGCGCTGTTCTACTGCTGTCAGCCGCCGGAGCCGTTTGCCCACGCAGTTTCGGGTGCTGATGGGCGCTTCTTCGTCGTTGAACGGAATGTCGTCGAGGCGTCAGCGCTGCTGTTGCTTGCGAGCCTTCCGTGCTGGAAGGGGTGGCTGAAGACGTTTCTCCCTGGATGTGCTGTCCTTCTCGTGTTCGGTGGACTGGTCTATGGACAATATCGGAACGGGGCGTTCCGCAAGGTTGAGGCCGTGACGTCGGCGACGGTCAAGGTTCACGAGTTCACCGCGCTCAAAGCCCTGAAAGCGCCGTTTGCCGAAACGAACGATTTGGCGGGCTGCTCGATTTCCGCGTTGGCGCTGGGAGGCGACTTGATCGCCGGTCATTCGCATGCGCGCGACTTGATCTGGACGGATGAGTTCATGCGGCGGTACCATACGGGCGGGACACTGGAGCGGACGGTCCGCTATTCGGTCTTTTGCGGTCTTTCGGCGGCGTTTGTTGAGCCCGACGCAATCGAACGGATGGCAGCGGCTGCGAAGTCCGTTGGCGGCGAGCTGGCGTTCTTCGCCAATTGCGCAAACGGCGAGGATGTGGCACTGGCCGTCAAGAACGGGGCCCGCAGCATCTACCTGCGGCCAGAAGTGGCGGACGAACGGGTACGCGCGGGCGATGGGGCGGGGTTGACGGCATTGCTTGCCGCGCTGCGTCAGACGGGGCTCCCCGTCGGACTCGGCGCAGAGTCGCTGGAGACGGTCAAGTTCGCCGTCGAGAAGGGGATCGTCCCCGACTACTGGGTGGTCGCCTTCCACTCGCTCGACTATCCAGCGGCTACGCTCAAGGTCGCGCACAACAGCATTTGGTGCCGTGATCCAGAGGCGACGGCGGCCTACCTGAAGACGCGTCCCGAGCCCTGGGTCGCCATTCGCGGTCTGGCGGGGGGCGCGATCAAGCCCGAAGATGCGTATCGCTTCGCCCGGAAGCATGGCGCGGCGGTCGTGGCCGTCGACCTGCTCGACTATCGGATCGTGGAAACGGTCAATGCGCTGGTTCCTGCAAAGAAGGAGGTGGCGAAATGAATCGGATTCTGGGACGCTTGCGGCCTTTCGCTCTACCGGCGGTCCGCATCATTCTGGGATGGCACCTCGCCTATCTGGGCGTCTGGGCGTTGACTTCGGAGTGGACATTCTCCTGGTATGGGCGTTTCCATGGCGCCCATTGGATTCTGGGGGATCTGTTCCGTGCCGTGGCGGATTCGTCGGCGATGCCGATTCTGGACCTGCTCTTTGCCTGGGGACTGCTCCTCGCTGGCCTGCTGTTGATGCTAGGGCGCCTGGTGAAACCAGCCGCGACGTTCGGCATCGTCTATCTTGTCCTCATGTACGTGGTCAATCCGCCGCATTTTGGACATACGGGCGAAAGCCATTTCCTGTATGTCGACCGCAACATGATCGAGGTTCTGATGCTGTTCGTGGTCATGTTCGTCCGTCGGAAAAGCGAGGTGGCAGAATGAAGAACCTGAGCAGACGAGATCTGATCGCCGGTGGCGCGGCCTTCCTCGCGCTTGGCGGCGCGACGGCCTATACAAAGTATCTGCGGAGCCAGCCTGCCGTGCATGTGACGGGACCTGCGGTGCCGGCGTTCAACCCTGAACGGGATCTGAAGGGACTGTCGCATCCGATGCGCATGTTCGGCAAAATCGGCAACGTCAGCCTGTCGCGCCTGATTCTGGGCGGTAACATGATCGGCGGGTGGGCGCATTGCCGCGACATGCGGTTCTACGACAAGCTGGTGAAGGCGTATTTCACGGACGAGCGCATCTTCCGCAATTTCCGGATGGCCGAGGCGTGTGGTGTCAACACGATTCTGACGAATCCGGCGCTGATGCGTGTCATCAACCGCTACTGGCGTGAAGAAGGCGGCCGCATTCGGTTCATCTCCGATTCGGGACACCGCGAGGGCGTGATCAAGGGGGCGCAGGTCAGCGTCGAGAATGGCGCGTCGCTCGTCTACTATCACGGTGGGTATGCCGATGCCGCGGCCGTGAAGGGCGACTGGAAGGCCTTTCGCACCTATCTGGACGAGACCCGCAAACTGGGCGTGCCGGTGGGTGTCGGCTGCCATCGTCTGGCAACGGTCAAGTTCTGCGTCGAGCATGACTGCCTGCCGGACTTCTGGATGAAGACCGTTCATCGCATCGACTATCCGACGGCGCATCTGGGTGAAGACAAGAAGGCGTCCCAAAATGGACTCGGCGTCTGCGACAACCGCTTTGTCGACACCGACCGTCAGGAGGTCTTCGACTATATGCAATCGCGTCCCGAGCCTTGGATCGCCTTCAAGATCCTCGGCGCCGGCATCGAACATCCGCGCGAAGCCTTCCCGATCGTCTACAAGGGTGGGGCCGACTTCGCGTGCGTGGGCATGTACGACTATCAGCTGGTGGAAGACGTCAACATCGCCAACGAGGTCTTCAAGGACGGGCTTCCGTCGCGGCGTCGTCCGTGGCACGGGTAATGTGCCAAAGTTTTACACGGCGATGACACTTCTTCCGTCGAAATATGAGATACTGAACGCATCCACTCGGGAATGGGTCCCAGGTGGGGAAAGGAATTCGGAAATGAAGAAGACGCTCATGATTCTCAGTGCAATCGCTCTTGCGTTCGCATTTGCCGGCTGCTGTACCTGCGCGAAGACATGCACCTGCGCGAAGACGTGC
>JAUNMP010000381.1 GCA_030537465.1 bacterium | reverse complement strand
AGGCGACGGAGTCGCCGGAATGTTCAACTGAGGAGGGTTTTGCAATTACCTCAGAGACTAAGACGCAGGAGTGTGCAAGATGAGTCTGCTAATTGAGAATGTCAGGGTTGTTACGCCTGGAAAGGCCGACCTTGCGTCGGGTTTCATCCGCTGTGCCAACGCGCGGATCGACGAAATTGGTCCCATGGGGACAGTCCCCACGAAAAACGGTGCCCAGGGGACAGTCCCCGCAGAATCTATGGGGACTGTCCCCACGGAAGTCGTGGAACGATTCGATGCAGCGGGACTGATTGCGCTTCCGGGTTTTGTCGACATCCATTCACATGGACGCTCGGGGGCCGACTTCTGCGATGCGACCGATGAGGCCTTTGACAAGATCGGCCATGACAAGCTGGCCGATGGCGTTACGGGATTCCTTGCGACGGGCCTCACGCGCCCCGAGGAGGACCTTGCCGAGCTCTGCCGTTGCGCCGAACGCTATAAATCCCGCGCTCAACATTCTCAAATCCTCTCAACCTGCCTGGGCGTCCACTTGGAAGGTCCGTTCTTCAACCGCGAAATGGCTGGTGCGCAGAATCCCGCCTATCTGAAGAACCCCGACGCCGCCTTCGTGAAGCGCCTCCATGCGATCTCCCCGGTGAAGAAGGTGTCCCTGGCTCCCGAACTGGACGGCGCCGAGGCTTGCATTCGTGAACTTTCGACCGCTGGCATCGTGTCGTCGGGCGGCCATTCGATGGCTGACTATGCCTGCTTCGAGCGGGCTCGGGCCGCTGGCATGACGCACCTCACCCATTTCTGCAATGCGATGGTGCCGATTCACCACCTTCGTCCCTCGATGGTGACGGGCGGTCTCCTCGCGGACGACGTCTATGTCGAGCTAATCACGGATGGAGTCCATCTCTCCGATCCGATGATCGCTCTCATCACTCGTGCGAAGGGCCCAGAGAAGGTCATGGTCATCACGGACGCGATGTGCGCGGCGGGATGTCCGGATGGTCTCTACGAACTTGGTGGACTCCCCGTACGTGTCGCCGATGGCTGTGCCCGTCTCGCGAATGTTCCCAACGATCCCAACAAGCTGGTGAGCAATGTCGCCGGATCGGTCGCGCTCTACTACAAGTGCTTCCAGCGCCTCGTCCGCGTCACCGGCTGGTCGCTCTCTGACGCGTCTCGCGCCACCTCCCTGAACCAGTGTCTTTCGCTCCGCATCCCGGATCGTGGTCGGCTTGAACTCGGCTATGTCGCCGATATTGTCCTTGTCGACGCCGATCTTGTCCCGCAGGCGACAATCGTCGGAGGCCGCATTGCCTGGCGTTCCAAATAATACCCCCTCTCAACCTTCTCACCCCTCTCCCCCTCTTCAGCATGAAACTGACTGGCGCCAAGTACAAATGGTTCGCCCTTGCGCTCCTCTACGTGATCTACTTCCTGTTACAGGGAACGCGTCAGATCTACAATGTGGTGCTGCCGCAGGTCCAGTCGGACTTCGGCATCGTTGACGCCGCGAAGCTGGGTGTCATCGCGATGGCCTTCAAGATCGCCTACGGACTCGTGGTGCCGTTCGCAGGAGTCCTGGCGGACGTGTTCAGCCGCAAGTGGATGATTGTCGCAGGCGTTCTCCTCTTCTCCGTCGGAACGTTCGTTTCGGGCTTCGCCGACGGACTCTGGATGCTCCTCGCCATGTACGGCATCCTCGCCGCCGTGGGTCAGTGCTTCGTGCCGACATCGTCCACCTCACTGATTGCGCAGCTTCATCCGAAGACGCGCGCCACGGCGCTTTCGATCTACCAGACGGCCCTTTACGTGGGCGTCGTCGGCTGCAGCGTGGTCTCGGGCTGGCTGGCCGGACTCGGTCCCGGCGCATGGCGGAAGGCCTTCTGGTTCTTCGGTGCCTTCGGTCTCGTGATGCTCATCGGCCTTGTGTTCTTCCTCCGTGATACGCCACCGGTTGCCTCGCCTGCGACCAAGTCGGGAGAGAAGGTCTCGGCGCTCGAGGCGATTCTCTCCATGGCGCGCAATCCCTCTGCGATACTCCTCACGATTGGCTGCGGCATGGGCATGTACGGCAGCAACGGCTTCCTTACCTGGATGAAGGCCTTCATGGAGCAGGATCTGCATCTCTCTTCGGCGATGGCCTCGCTTCATGCCTTCCTCTGGTTCTACATCGGCGCGCTGGGCGGCATCACCGTCGCAAGTCGCGTCTCCGACCGTTTCGCGCCCACGCGGAAGGGCGTGCGCATGGAGATGAACATCCTCGGTCTCGCGTGTTGCGCACCGTGCGTCTGGTGGGTCTCTCAGTCGCCGAGCGCGACGATGTGCTGCATTGCGCTGACGGTCTGGGGATTCGCCCACGGCACATATGACTCGAATCTCTTCGCCTCGCTCTACGACGTCGTCTCGCCCCGCTACCGCGCCGTGTCGACGGGCGTGTTCCTCTGCCTTGGATTCATCCTCGGCTCGTTCTCACCAGTCGTGCTCGGCTGGATTAAGGACGCGACGTCGATGCGCCAGGGGTTCGCGTCGCTTTCGGCGTTCTATATCGCCGGCGCCCTCGTCATCCTCGTCGCCCGTCTCTTCTTCCTGAAACGCGACTACGTGAAGCAGGAAGGCTGATACTCTTATGTCTAGAATTTCTAGAATATCTAGAACCTCTAGACCAACTAGCATGTCTAATAAAGGAG
>JAUNMP010000380.1 GCA_030537465.1 bacterium | reverse complement strand
AAATGTCGTTCTTCGAGAAGATCAAAGCGCAACGCGACCGCCTCTTCGGGTGAAGAGTCCCTTTAAGTAACGGGCATTCCCGATGACACGTCAATGGACGCCAATCGCTGCTGGCTCTCCGTTGATTGGCAGCACTGCCTGTAACCCTGTAAACCCACTTGACGGATGGGTTTACAAGGGTTTATACTATCGAGCGCTATGAACAAGAGGCTTTCCGAGACTGAGATTGAGCGGTTGAAGACCGAACTGGCGGCGCTTCCGGTCGGCTGCGTGTCCTGCAAGACCATCAGGGGTGTCCGGCGGTACTACCGCCAGTGGGTCGAGGGCGGTCGGACGCGGAGCGAGTATCTGCCGTCGGACAGGGTGGAAGAGGTACGGGAGCTGATCGCGCGTCGGCGGGAGCTTTCAAAGTTGCTCAAGCCGCATTTGGCGACGGCCGCCGCGAAGCCGCCGAAGTCCGTCGGCGTGATGACGGGCGAAGGTCTGGTGCGCTGGGCCTCGGCCGTCTCTGGCTGGAAGTCCCGTTCGATCTTGCCTGATGTCATGAAGTTCCTGCGCTGGCCGACGGAGGGGCGGGTTTGCCTTGTCTATGGGCTTCGACGGACGGGGAAGACGACAATCCTGCAGCAGACCGTGCTGGAGATGACGGCGGAGGAAAGGTCGAAGGCTGCGTATTTCAAGGTTCGCGACGGCGATACCCTTGATGATGTGGCGCACAGGCTCGACACGCTGGAGGCGGCGGGAATCCGGTATGTTCTCATCGACGAGGTGACGCTGGCGAGGGACTTTATTGACGGAGCATCGCTCTTCTCGGACGTCTATGCGATGTCGGGGATGAAGATCGTTCTCTCGGGAACGGATTCGCTGGGCTTCTGGATGTCTGTCAACCAGGAGCTGTTTGACCGCGCCTATCTCTTCCACACGTCCTTCGTACCTTTCCGCGAGTACAGTCGGTTGCTGGGGATCGACGACATCGACGAGTATATTCGGTACGGAGGTCTTCTCAAGCGTGGACACGCCGACTTCGACGATCCTCGTGCGAACGAGCCCGATGCCTCCTTCAAGGATGAGGAGTCGACGCGTCTCTACATCGACACGGCGATCGCGCGGAACATCCAGCACTCGCTGGCGTGTTGTCGTGACGGACGATATTTTCGCCATCTGCGCGAGCTTTTCGAGGCGGACGAGCTGACGAACGCGATCAACCGGGTGATCGAGGACATGAACCGCGAGTTTCTCGTCAGCGTCATCACGAGGGACTTCAGGTCTGCGGATCTCGGAGTCGCGAAGAATGCGATGCGCTCGGACCGCAATCCGGCGCGGCGGAGGATTCTGTCCTCGATGATGGACGTCGGATCGGTCACTGCGGAACTGATGCGCTACCTTGACATCCGTAACGCTGACCGCCAGACCGTGAAGGTGACGGAGGATCATGTCGCGGAGATACGGGAATATCTCGAGAAGCTCGATCTCGTCATCCCCTGTCCGATCCGGCACATCAGTCGGGGCAGGGAGCTTTCGCCCACCGAGCAGGTCCTCTTCGCCCAGCCGGGCATGCGCTACTGTCAGGCCGAGGCGCTGGTGAAGTCGATGCTGAAGGACGCGACGTTCCTGCGCTCGGATCCGGAGGAACGCTCGATGGTGTCGGAAAGGATACTTGAGAACGTGCGGGGTCGGATGCTCGAGGAGATCGTCCTCATGGAAACGATGGTCGCCAACCCCAGGCCCAGGGACATCTTCGAGGGGCGCGAGGTCTTCAAACTCATGTTCGAGAGCGGCGAGTTCGATATGGTCGTCCGCGATCTCAAGACCGGGACCTGTGAGATCTGCGAGATCAAGCATTCGCGCGAGGCGGTCGACGAACAGTTCCGGCATCTTGTCGACGTGGACAAGTGTGCGCAGGTCGAGCGACTGTTCGGCCGGATATCCGCCCGCAAGGTCTACTATCGCGGACCTTCATTCTCCCATCCGCGCGGAGTCGACTATGTCAACGTGGAGGACTGTCTCCGGCGGATGGGCGTCGATGGAAGACATCACGATTAAGCTTCTGCGTAGAAAGGGATTTTGATGAAATTCTCTAATTCGATCGCCGAGTTCGGCGTATTCCATGGAATGGTGGACATGAAATGACAAAGTTCCTGTCCGCGTTGGTTGTTGCGACGGCACTCATCCCAGCCGACCATCGAGGAACTCATGAAACCACGGAATCCGGAAGAGGACTGGTGACGCAATATAAGGTATGCGAGTATCGGTAGGGACCGCGCGCCGCGCGGTCCGCTCGGGAAAAAAAGGGTGCGTGGCATATGTAGCTAGCCGATGGTGTAAAGAAGGGGAGGCACGCGGAAAAGTTCGGGACGAATTGACAGCGGCGATGTGTGTTTGTTGTGCTTTCCTTGGATTGGGGAAAGATATTTAGTTTCTTTCCTGAATTTAAGGAAAAAGAATGACGAAGGAAGAGATCAAGGCTTGTATTGAGCTTAATGGGAAGGATTTCTTCTTAGTTCGAATGGAGGGCTCACGTCGCGATCTTGAGTCGAAGCGCGTGCGTCAGGTGTTGGGGGATGTGAGTTCGCTCGTGAAATGTGGTTGTGCTATTGCCGGGGCTGTAGATAGATGGTATAACATCGCTCCAGTGGAGCGCGTTTCTTTTGCCTCGTATTCTTAAGAAGGGATAAAACGGCACA
>JAUNMP010000111.1 GCA_030537465.1 bacterium | reverse complement strand
ACGCATTGCCGGAGAACGACCGGCGCATCATCGTCCTTCGGCACTTCGACGATCTTGGCAACAACGAATGCGCGGCGATTCTCGGCATCGAGCCGAAGGCCGCTTCGATCCGCTATGTCCGCGCGCTGGAGAAACTTGAGAAGAAGCTGATGGAGCTGTCGTGTTTTGGGAAAGGTTGAGAAGGGTGAGAGGGTAGAGAGGGGTGAGAGTGGAAGAGGAAATTCCAGAGAATCTGCGGGGATTGGTGGCGGAGCTTGACGCGCTCGGAGGCTCGTCGTCGGGACCAGAAGGTCTCGACGGACTCCCTGATTTGAGCGGGACGGACTTCGCGCCGCTCGCGGAGATCGGCCGTGGCGGCATGGGCGTTGTCTACGAGGCGAAGCAGATTTCGCTCGATCGGTCCGTTGCCGTCAAGCTTCTGTCTCCGCACTACGCGGACGATGTGTCGTTCCGGACACGATTTTCCACCGAGGCCCGTCTCGTCGCCCGCCTGCATCATCCCAACATCGTTGACATCTACGCCGCCGGTGCAGCCAATGGCCACATCTTCTTTGCCATGGAACTCATTTCGGGAAAGACGGCGCAGGATCATGTCTTCCCGTCACTTGCCGAAGTTGTCCAGCTAGGGGCGACTGTGGCCGATGCGCTGGCCTATGCCCATGCCTGTGGGGTGGTCCACCGAGATGTCAAGCCCTCGAACATCCTTCTTGAATCGTCGGGCGTCCCAAAGCTGGGTGATTTTGGACTTGCCTGCCTCGTGGACGGAGAGATGACCTCGGCCGGGACTCGGAAATACATGGCGCCGGAATGTGCGGATGGGGGTGCCGCGACGCCGCAATCCGACCAGTATGCCCTGGGAGCGACGCTTCTGGAACTCGCCGCGCCGTTTCTGCAGAACAAGCCGAATCGTGATCTGTCTGCGATTCTCGACAAGGCCACATGTTCGTTGCCGGATGCGCGTTATCCCGATCTGGGGGCATTCGCCTCAGACCTGCGCCGTTTCCTCGCGGGCGAACCCGTGACGGCGCGACCTCCCTCCGTGGTGCGCCGCATTGGACTCTGGTCCAGGCGAAACCCTTCCGCCTGTCTAGGCGCGGTTTGTGCGATAATCGGTCTTGTTGGCTTCATTGTGGCGCTGGCCGTTGGCTATGTCCATACGCGACAGGCTCTTGCGGAGACGGAACGGGCCCGCAAGGAGACGCAGCAGGCGCTGCTCAAGGTCGAGGAGGAGGCCGGACGAGCCGCCCAGTCCCTCGCCACCACGTTGTCGGTTCGGGACCGGCCGAAAGGCGACTTCCGCGCCGATGAAATCGCGCGTGCGCTGGCCACCGTCGAGGCTCTTGCGGAACGCTTCCCCGACAATGCGGAGATCAAATCCGCGCTCGGCAAGCTTCGCTATGCCAAAGAGGCACACGTCCGCGTGAAGGCGCGTCGCGGCGGAGGGCGGTAGGGAATTGGGGAATGTTTGAATGTTTGAATTGGGGAATGGGGATTGAAAAATAATTCAAACATTCTTTGATTCAAACATTCAGACATTGGATCCCGCGGTTGCCTAGATTGGCAGTGAAACGGTGAATGTCGTTCCATGGCCGACTTCGGACGTGCAGACGATTCTGCCGCCATAGGAGGTGACGATGGCCTGCACGAGCGCGAGACCGAGGCCGTTCCCGGGCTGGTGGCGCGAAGAGTCCGCCCGCCAGAAGCGCTTGAAGACAAGCGGGATGTCCGAGGGCGCGATGCCGCAGCCGGTGTCGGAGACGGAGAGTTTGATGACCGAACCTTCTTTGGCCAACATGACGGAGATCGAGCCTCCGCGGGGAGTGAACTTGATCGCGTTGTCGATGAGGTTGCCGAGAAGCTGCTGCAGCTTTCCTTTGTGGCCGGAGAACAGAACCGGACCTTCCGGAATCCGCGTCTCAAGGTTGAGACCGGCGTCCTCGATTGCGGGCGCGTAGAGGTCGCAGGCTCTACGGACGAAGGCGGCAAGGTCGATGTTCTCGCGAGGGGTACGCTCGATCCTGGCATCCGTCTGGGAAATCTCAAGCATCGTGTTGATGAGATTCAGCAGGGCGTCCGTTTCGGCGTGGACCTGGATGGCCAGCGGTTCGCGGAGGCTGCCACCGGTCATTTCGGTTTCCGCGGCCATGGAGAGGCGCGTGAGCGGCGTGCGCAGATCGTGTGCGATGTCGTCCGTCAGATGCCTGAGTTCGGTGTAGGCGGCGTCCTTCTCGGCAACGAGCTGGTTGAGCCTGAGAATGCGGCCTCCGACGAGGTAGGCGGAAATGCAGGAGAGGATCGTAATCAAGGCGGAGACGCCGCCCAAGGTTGAGACGAGGAAGATGAGGAAGGCTTCGACATCGCTGACGTCGCGGGCGAGGACGATGTTCCCTCCGTCTGGCAACGGGCGCGTGGTGAAGCGGACGGCGCCGTGTCGGCTGGCGTCCTCAAGACCCTCGCGCTCCGTGTAGAACCGTCCCGAGGTCCAGCCTCGTCTGGTGAGGCGTACAAGTCGGTTCCGGAAGCCTGGCGGGATCTGTGTCGCGTAGCGGACGGCATTGGTCGCGTCCGTGACGAGGATGAAGGTCTTGTTGGGGTTGTGTTCTTCGGCGTCTTCGTCGATGCAGTGCCTGAACGCCGGGGTGAGACCGCCAAACTGCCGGTATTCCTCCTGGAGATCGTTCGAAATCCGGTTGAGCTTCTCCTCGACGTCTCCGATCATGTAGCGATAGGAGATGACCGTCACGACAACGGTGGCGAGAATGGAGAGACAGCCTGTTGTGAGGAAGGTCGAGAGGACCATGCGTCCACGCAGGGACAGTCCCGTGGTTTCAGCGTTCTTCCAGGACATAGCCGAATCCCCGTAGGGTGTGGATGAGTTCCTTCTCGCCTGGTGCCGTGATCTTGGTCCGGAGACGGCTGACACGGCACTCGACGACGTTGGTGCGCGGATCGAAGGCGTAGTCCCAGACGCGGTCCATGATCGTCGTCTTCGAGACGACACGCCCCTTGTTGCGCATCAGGTATTCGAGCAGCTGGTATTCGAGGGGCTGCAGGTCGATGCGGCGTCCGGCCCGGACGACCCGATGCGTGACGAGGTCCATCTCGAGATCGGCGATGCGGAGGGTCGTCGACTCCGGCGTGGAACTGGAACGGCGTAGAAGTGCCTGCACGCGGGCGAGGAGCTCGGCGATGGAGAATGGCTTGGCGAGGTAGTCGTCGGCACCGGCTTCGAGGCCTTCGATCTTCGCCTCGACGCTGCCACGGGCGCTGAGGATGATGACGGGCAGTTTGCTGCCGGCGGCCCGCAGGCGGCGGATGATCTCGAGTCCATCCATCTTGGGGAGCATGATGTCCATCACCGCGGCGGCGTAGTCGCCGTTCCGCGCGGCTGCGAGGCCTTCTTCGCCATCGCGCGCAAGCGTCACGGCATGCCCCTCGCGACGGAAGCCCTCCGAGACGAATTCGGCGACCTTGGCGTCGTCCTCTACAATCAGAATGTGCATGGAGGGATTATATCATTTTTAAGACAGGCGATGCGGGCGAGGTCGTAGATCTGCCGGAAGGAATCGCGGAGACCGAGCTTCGACCCCGCGACATCGCGCCAGAACGAGAGCGGGACCTCTGCGACGGAAGACCGCAGAAGCTGAGACGGGATGCGTTTCAGCAGTTCGACGTCGAAGAGCCAGCGCGTGAGGAACGGCCGCGCGAAAATCCGCCGGGCGAGGTCGCGCCGGAAGATCTTCGCGCCGCACTGCGTGTCGTAGACGGGGAGTCGCAGGACGAGGCGGATGAGCGTTTTCATCACCGATCCCGTGCAGTGGCGGAAGACGTTGCGGTCGATCTGCGCGCCGAGGTGGGGCCAACGGGAGCCGATGGCCGCCTCTCCGCGAAGGGCGCGGACGAAGGCCGGCAGTTCGGAAAACGGCGTTGCAAGGTCGGCGTCCCAGAACCCGACGACCTCCGCCTCCGTGTTGTCCAGAAGCCAGTTGACGCCGGTTCGGACGGCTTCGGCCTTGCCGACGTTCTTGGGCAGATAGAGGGCGTGGATCGCCGGGGATTGGCGTTCGAGCAGGGCGAGGACTTCCGCCGTGTCGTCGGTTGAACCGTCGTCCACGAAGAGAAACGAGAGGTACGGATAGTCCCGGAGGGCGTCCAGAAAAGCATCCGTCATCAGACGCTTTGCTTCGTCTTTGCAGGGAATGACAAGGGTAAGAGAGGTCATTGTGCGGATTCCTTTCCGTTCAATTGCGGAAATTGGGCAAAATCGGGCGTGCCGTGGTAGAACTCATAGGAGTAGCGGTTGTGCCGGTAGGGCGCATCCGCACCGCGCAGGCGTTTCGTCGTTGTCATGCTAACCGCGAGCGAGATCGAAAGGATGGCGACGGCCAGGAACGCGGTCCAGGGAACGGCCTTTTCAAGCAGGGGGAGCTTCGCATCCTTCGCGTGAAGGGCAACCCAGGCCGCGAAGAGCGGGACAATCGGCATCACGTAGGTCAGTGGAATACGGCTCGTCAGACACCAGAATCCCGTGATGCCGACGATGCCCCAGAAGAAGACATCCCGCTTCGTGCGGTCCCCGAAGAGCAGCGCGGGAGTCCAGGGCAGTGTGACGACAAGTGCCCAGACAAGGGCCATGCCGCGAAAGAATTCGCGTCCCGCACCATATTTGTCGCCATAGTTTTTGACGAGGAAGCGCAGGAGGTTCTCGTTGATGAAGAAATACTTGAGAAATCCCGGCGCCTCGCGTTCCATCAGAATGAACCAGGGGGCGGCGATACCCAGGAAGATGAGCGTCCCGGAAAACCAGCGGAAGGAGAGGATTTTGCGCCAATGGTGGTTGACGCAGGCGTCGATCACCAGCGGACCCACAAAAAGTGCAACGGCGACTGGACCCTTGACGAGCATGCCGAACGCCAGCGAGAGGAAGATGCCGAGCGACCAGTTCCGTTGTCCCGTCCTGAGGAGCAAGGCGTAGGACAGATAGGCGCCGGCGATGCAGGGCATGAGAAGGGCGTCCGTCATGCAGAAGCCCGACAACGCGTAGACGGCGACGGAGGTCGAACAGATGCCGACCGCGAGCAGGGCGCGTCGCCGGTCGGACAGGGTCTTCACCGTGTACCAGAGGAGCCCCAGCAGGGCAAGGGTTGCCAGGAGGCCAGGGAGCCGCACGGCGATTTCCCGACAACCGAGGACTTTACAGGCGGCACCTGCCGTCTGGAAGAGAAGCGGGGGCTTCCCGTCGAAGCTCTGGTAGACGTCGTCGTAGGTGAACCGCGGAACGAGAAAGTCGCCCGTGCGCGCCATATTGGCGGAAATGGCGGCGTAGCGGGCCTCCGAGGTGTCGAAGACCGGCGTCACCGTGGCGATGAAGAACCGTGCGACGGCGAGCACGAGAAGGGCTGTCAGAATCGGGTGTTTGCGCATGCCCGACAGTCTACGAAACGGACGTGGTGGGAACCTTGCGCGAACATTGCCATTTGGCAAGGAAGTCTGGATTGACTTGGGGTGGTTGATGATGGTATTATTTGAGAGAAATTTTCAATTTAACGCATATGAAACTGAAATCTGCCGCATTGTTGTCGTCGCTGTCGCTCGTTGCCGCCGTCTCGGCGGTCGATCTGGAGACCGCGAACCTGAAAGTCTCCTTCTACGAGAGCGCCACGGGGAAGGGACGCATCTCCCACCTCATCGACAAGAAGACGGGGCTGGACTTCGTCTCCCAGACGGCCCAGCGCGGTCTCTGGCAGATCGAGTGCCGCCGCACCGACGACTATACGGTCAAGAAGGTCGTGCATGCCTATCTCGGCTTCAAGGACATGGAGTACGCCTTCACGAAGATCGAGCGGGGACTCCAGTTCACCTACCGCAACATCGGCGAGTGTCTGGCGGAGGTCGTCTGCCGGGTGACGGCGGACGAGGGGGACGGCGGCATGCTCCGCTGGCGGATCTCCGCCACGCCGAAACCGGGCTGGGCAACCTACGAAATCTGCTACCCGAGTTTGGCGCTGACCGAGTCCCTGGGCGCTTCGCCCGAGGACGACTGCGTCTCAAGTGGCTCGGCGAAGGGCGGCGTCAATCGCTGGCCGATGAAGCCGGGGCGCGAGTACTGGAAGAACCGCCAGTACAGCACGTCGCCGGGACACCTCACGAGCGCGTTCGGCTGCTTCTACGATCCAATGGCCGGGCTCTACACGGCCGCGGAGGACGTGTCGGGCTGCTTCAAGGGCCTGCTCATCGACCGCTGGTGGCGTACGACGCTGAAGGACGGGACCTTCCGCGAGGGCGATTTCCTGCTTGAATGGCGGCATACGGAGTTTTCGCCCACGGCCTACGAGGTGCCCTACGACGTCGTGATGCGCTCGTTCCACGGCACGGACGGCGAACCGACGGACTGGCGTGACGCGGCGGACCTCTATCGCGACTGGGCGCAGGATAAGCGGTGGAACCGCACGAAGATGGTCGATCGTCCCGATCTGCCCGCGTGGGCGAAGAACGGTCCCGTGAAGGTGAAGTTCAATCGCTCCTGGTATGCGCATCCGGGACTCGTCCAGCGCTGGATCAAGGAGTATTGGCAGGTGAAGTTCCCGGGCGTGCCGTTCGTCGTGCAGACGGAAGGCTGGGAGCATCACGGCGACTGGGTGACGCCCGAGTACTTCCCGTGCTATCCGAGCGACGATGCCTTTGCGAAGGTCTGTGCCGACCTGAAGGCCGCGGACGGACACGTCTGGGCCTGGCCGGGCGGACACCACTGGAACGTCCGCGTGGGCCTGCGTGTGGACGGCACCTACCGGCTCGACTATTCGGACCTCTTCGAGCGTGAGGTGAAGCCCAACTGCGCGGCGAATCCGGATGGCTCCCCGGCCATGAAGCCGCTCGTCTGGCTGGGCGGCGGCGAATCGGCGACGCTGTGCCCCGCGACGACTTACGGACGCGACTGGTGGAACGACTACGTCTCGTGCGGACTCGTCCGTCGCGGCGTCGGTCTCGTGCAGGCCGACCAGGACGTCTGCGCGCGGGTCAACGCGTGCTGGAGCCGTACGCACGGCCATGCCCCCGGCGACGGGCGCTGGATGACCGAGGCGCTGCGCCACCAGTTCGAGTCGATGCTGGCCCAGATGCGTCGCATCGATCCGTGGGCGCAGTTCAGCTTCGAGGAGCCGAACGAGTTCTACAACGACATCCTCTGCTTCCAGGACTACCGCAACTGCCGCTTCTTCGGGAGCGAGTGGGCGAGCGTCTTCAACTACCTCTACCACGAGTACATCACGCCGTACCAGCCCGGCAGCGAGTTCTGGTCCAAGTGGCACTGGGTGGCCCACGCGGCGGCGGACGGCCAGATGCCGAGCTTCCCCGAACTGCCGGAATACTACTTCGAGATGCCGACGCCGTACAATGGCGGCTTCGAGGATCCGCAGCTGGGTCTCGTCGGCTACAAGGGCTGGATGAGCGGGAAGGACGAGCAGACGATCGTGACGAACGACTGCACGCAGGGGCGCTACTCCCTTGGCGTGATGTCACCCGCGACATCGAACATCCAGGTGCGGATGTCCGTCCCCGAATGGATTTTCGCGAAGGGCGGATCTTTCCGCGTTTCGGCGCAGATGAAGAACCTCAAGCCCGGCGCCGCGGCGATGTGCGTCTACAATCCGGCCAACGCCAAGAACTTCTACGTGTCCGCTCCGCCGCCGGAGCTGAATGCGGGGTGGCGCGAGGTGACGCTCGACGTGAACGTCCCGGCGGAGGGAACGCCGAAGGCGCTGTGGCTGGCGTTCCAGGCGCGGAACGGAGCCGCCTTCCTGGTGGACGACGTGAAGTTCCTGAAGAAGGCCGAGACGGGATCCTGGGAGCCGATCCGCTACAAGCTCAAGGGCGATCAGCTCGATTTCGCCGAGCGTTGGGCGAAGATCTATCATGTCCACGCCAAGTGGCTGCAGCATGGCCGCCATCTGCATCCGCCGCGCCTGACGTGCGAGCGGCGACTCTGTCGAGACTCCTTCCGCGGCTCGGTCCATGAGATGACGATGCCGTCCGTCTTCTGCGGAGCCTTCCGCGCCGCCGACGGCACCGAGGCGCTTTTCTTCGTGAACGCGACGAATCGCGACCAGCCCTTCTCCTACACCTGGAAGGGGCAGACGGTCGAGAGCGTCCTCCAGTCCCGCGAACTGCGGCTGGTTCAGCACTGAGAATGGAAAGAGAGGTTGGCAATGACGACAGGATTTGAAAAAGCAAACGGCACTCCTTTGTTCCGCGGCAGGAGCGTGTTCGGTCGGTGGATTCTTGCCGGCGTGCTCGGCGTGACGCTGGCGACCTTCGGTGCGGCTGAGGAACTGACGGAATTCGTGGTGACGGCGGAGACGCCACTGACCATCGGCGCCACGTCGGCGGGGGACAAGGAGCACAACGCGAAAGACAAGTTGATCGATCTCAGGGCCGGGGCGACCGTGACTCTGGGCGAGCCGCTCGACGGCGGCGCGTATTTCTGGAGCACGCTTGTCGTCACGAATGGTCCATCGACGCTTGTTCTGCATGATGACACGACCTCGCTCGGCATCGACAACAACTTCATCGTGCGTGCACCTGGCTCGCTGACCATCAAGTCTGCGCAGTGTCGGACCTATGTTTTCCAGCAGGGGAACGGCATGGGAAGCACGGCCGATTCGATGGTCCAGAACGACTTCTCGGGCGGCGTAGTCTTCACGGATCTTTCCGGCGCGGCCGTGTCGGTCAATGCGGAGATCCGGGCGGCGACGACGCAGTTGTCGCGCAAGCCGGACGGCTTCTCCCACGTGGACGGTTCAACCTACTATGTCGCGAAGCCCAACCTCTATCCAGACGCCACGGAAATCGTCTATGACGCGAACTTCAAGATCCGATTGGCGCTTCTGGACACCAACGTCTTCGTCCGCGGGCAGACGGTGAAGCTGCCGACGGAATGGCGCACCGTGATCCTGATGCCGGCGCAGGTGCCGGACTATGCGACGGAGCATGATCGGGCGTGGACCTTTCAGGACGGCGTATTCGACTTCGACGTGGAAACGGGACATGTCAACGCCGGACTTTTCTTCCAGAGCTCGAAGGACGTGACGTTCAAAGGAAAGATGTCCGGCCCGGGCTCGATTACGGTCAAAGTTCCCGCCGACAAGCAATCGGGGACTGCCCGCGTGCTGGGCGACATTGCGGACTTCACGGGGGCGGTTGTCGTCGAGGAGGGTCAGAAGCTCGTCTTCGGCAGCGTGCTGGCGCATGAAAACAAGGTGAACCTGGGGAAAAATGCAACGCTGGCGTTCAGTTCCGATGTCACGGACATCCCTTTGTCCTCTGTGGAAGGATCGGAGGACGTGGCCCATCCGGCGTTCCTTTCGGTTGAGGCCGGGCAGCAGGTGACGATTGCGCGGATCAGCGGAAGCGTGCGACTCAGGGGGGGGCGAAGGCGGCTCGTTTGCCCTGTCTGAAATTGCGCCGGAGTCGTCCATCTTCGTGGATGAAGGGGTCACGGTGACCTTTGATGGTCAACCGAATCCTCCGGCATATGTTCTGCGCGAGGCCTCTCCTGCCTTTACCAAATTGTGGATGATCCCCGACTGCAATGGCGTTGTGACGATTCCGTCCGGGCTGCGGAAGCCTGCGGGGAACAAGCCAGTCTATGTCGCAGCCGGCGATGTCACGGTTGTCGGACTGCCGGAAGGCTACGGGCTCACGTCTCGGGATGGTGCCGCGGCCCGCGTCGGATTTTTCGAAGGCGCGACCGCCTTTGCCGGCGTCCATGCGGGCGATTCCCTGGAACTTCGACCTTTTGACCCCGGCTGGCGCATGGACGCGTTGCTGTGGATCGATCCTTCGAATGACGCGACGATCTTCAAACACTACAAGGCGGGCTCCTACCAGAGCTACTACCAGCCGCTGACCTTTACGACGGCGACCGTCGCGCCGGACAGCGGATACGTCGTTGAGGGAATCGCCGACGTGCGAGGCGCCGAAAGGACGACGATGCGGATGTGGAACGGGCGCTCTTATATGAACTTCTACAAGGCTCAGGGAACGTCCAATGCCGGCTATGAACAGCTGGATTCGGTGTTCCCGTTCCTGTCGACGGCCTGTTCGTCCAATGGTCTCCCCTATCTCGCCTTTGGCGAATACGGGAATTCGCGTCGTCTCCAGTTCGTCGACTTCGTCGAGGGACGCACCGTCACGAACGCGGTCAGCAACTACACGACGATCGCGCCCAAGTTCGCGGTACTGGTCTTTGGAAGCCAGAAGGGCGGTGGCAACTCGATCCTCGGCACATGGGACAAGCTGTTCGCGCGCAGCGGACAGACGCTGAACGATCCCATTATGAAGAAGAAGGTCGACATGTGGATCAACGGCGCGTCTGTCGATCCCACGACCGAAAAGTTCAGCGGCGGCTGGGACGTGATCTCGATCAAGTTCCCGGCGAATACCACCGTGGCGGGCATTGGATGCGAAAATGGCGCGACCGCCAGCACCTCGGGCGGAAAGTACCTGGGCGAAATGGTGTTCCTGTCGTCCGAACCCGACGAGAAGACGCGGCAGGATATCGAACGCTATTTGGCGAAGAAGTGGGGCATCCTCGGGAAATATGCGGGCGAACGCAAACCCGCGGGCGCGGTGAACCTGGCCGGTTCGGGTGTCGTGTCCGTTTCGCAGGAGAGTGCCTTGACGCTTTCGGGATCCTTCGCCGGCACGCTCAACCTCGCGGCGGGCGTGGAGGCGCGTGTGTCAGGCACACGGCCTGGTTCGGAGGAGGATGTCCGGAATTTGGAACCTGTACTCTGGATCGACCCGAGCGCGGAGGGTGCCATTTCGTACGACGACGCGACGAAGCACAGTGTCGGCAACATCTATCAGCACGATGTCGACAAGCGGACGATTGAGACGGATCTTTTTCTGACTTCGAACCACGGAGGTCGGTCTCCCGTGGCTTGGGATGGGGCCTGTGCGTTTGGCTCGGCACGCACGTGGATTGACTACAATGGTGTCCCGGGTTCACATCAGGGCAACACGATGCGTGTCCATCGTGTCGACGACAGCAAACCCGCCAGCGACGTGCAGGTTCAGATGCGGACGGGATTTATCGTCCAGGATTCGTGCCGTGGCGGCGGAACGCCGTTCCTTGATAATATCTATGGTACAGCGGATGTCAATGCACTGGTCCGCAGGCGTGTGACTTCTGATCCTTCGCATCAGATCTACGAATCCGCGACATCCGATCTGTTGAAGAAAGGCAACATCTACCTCAATGGACAGATGTTGCCTTATGCAAACGGTTTCACGGGAGGACCTGAGGTGTTTACGTTCACGGCTACGGACCTTTTCCCCGTCGGTTATTTCGGCTGTTATGTGAATTCCGAGGGGAGGCAGCAGGGCGAAATCCAGGGCGAGATCCTGCTGTTCGCCGACCTCTTGGACGACTCCGATCGCGGGAAGGTCGAGTCCTATCTGATGCAGAAATGGCTGGGCTGGATTCCGGCGGCCTATGCGGACTACTCCGCGGCCACGCTCGACGGCGCAGGAACGCTGGAAGTCGCGAACGCCGACGCGGCGCCGAGCCTCGCGTCGACCTTCGCCGGGACGCTGACTGTGACGGAGACGGCGGACTTCAAGATGACGCTGCTCGCCGACGAACAGGTGGAGGGTGCGCTTGTCGCCCCGCAGGCGACGCTTGCGCTGCCAGCCACCGCCACATTGACGTTGTCTGCGGTTGGAAAGGTCGAGCCGGGAACCTACACGCTGATCGACGTGGCGGATGTCGGCGAGGCGGCGTTTGCCCTTGATGCGGCCTTCTCGGCCCGCTACTCAAGCGCGAAGCTGGTGCGGACGGGAGGGAAGGTGACCGTGAAGGTCCCCGTGTCTGGAGCGATGATCATTCTCCGCTGAGGATGACTGCGACTTGGGGATCGGGCCTGGCATTTCTGACGCTGGCATCCGTCGCTTTCGGGGCGCGCGGACTTGCCGCGAAGCCCATCCCCGCCGGGGGCGAGTATCCGGACTACGGACGGGTCGCGGTTGGGGATTTTGCCGAAGTCGGCCCTGACGAATATCGTCCGCTGCGCCGGGAACTGCGCGCCTTCTATCCGCGGGAATGCCACGAACCGCCGAAGGGCGCGGCCGTGGCGAATTCCTTCGCGCGGATCTGGCAGGTGGCGCAGGACTGGAGCGCGGCGCATCCGGGCCACACCGCCCTCGAGATGAAGCGCGTCCAGTACGCCCTCGAGCGGAAATATTTCCGGCCCGTGCTTTTCGCCGAGTCTCCGTTCTACTTCGAGGCGGGCATCAATGGCGGCTACCACCGTGGGCGCAACGCCACGCCGTCGCCCGGCAACTGCACGCGCCGTCTCTGCGACCGGTTCTATCGGGAGCGCAACCTGGTGCCGGAGGCGGCGTTCAAGCGGAAGGACGCGCGCAGCCGCCATCACTTCGCCATCTGCTGCGGCGCGTTCGTCGACGAGGTCCACGATCTGCCGCCATTCCATGCCGTCTTCACGAAGGGCTTCTCCGGTGTTCGTGCAGACGTCGCCGAGGCGCTGGCGACGTGTCCGAAGGACGATGCGAAGGGACGCGCCGAGCTTGAGGCGATGGCCGACGCGCTGGACACGATCCGTGTTCTGCAGATGCGGTTCGCGGAGGAGGCGGAAGGGCGGCTGGGCCGCCTGGCGGACAAGGCGAGACTGGAGGCGAAGAATCTGCGCCGGATTGCCGAGTCGGCGAAGCGGTGCCCGTGGGAGCCGCCGCGCGATTTCTACGAGGGCCTCAACACGCTCTGGTTCTTGCGCGAGGTGATGGCGTATGTGGACGGACTCTGCTGCAACGCCCTGGGACGTCCCGACGCCTGGTTGATCGACTTCTACAGGCGCGACCTGTCCGAGGGGCGCCTCACCGAAGCCGAGGCGCGTGATCTGGTCTGCCGCTTCATGATCCTGGCCGACTGCCATCTGGATGGTTTTGCCCTGATCGACGGCGCCGCCGACCAGGAGGGGGAAATGCAGCTCACGCTTGGCGGCTGTGATGCGGAGGGGCGTCCCGTCTGGAACGAGTTGACGCGGATGTTCATCGAGGAGCACCGCCGTCTGCAGCTGGTCTTCCCGAAGTTGCACGTGCGCTACGGCGACCACTCGCCCAAGGACTACCTCGAGCTGATCGCCCGGCAGGTGCTGGAGGGACACGCCGTCTTCGCGATGTTCAACGACGATATTCACATTCCCTCCTTCGTCGCCCGTGGACTTCCGCTTGCCCGCGCCCGTGACTACGAGGGGACCGGCTGCTGGGATGGCTTCGTGGACACGGCTACGGATGGGTCTGTCGGCAACTACACGAGCGCCATCCACACGCTGATTGCCGCCGTGCACGGCGATTTCCAGTCTGCGGCCGACTGCGGCTTCCGTCTGGAGCCGCTGGACGGCGCGAAGACCTTCGCGGAATTCCGCGACATCGCCTACGGAAACTACTGGCGGATGCTGAAGGGCATGCTCGACGACTACACCGCCTACGGTCCCGCCTATGCCCAGGTCTCGCCGTGTCCGCTCTATTCCGCCTGTCTCGACGGGTGCCTCGTGCGGCGGCGCGACTGCCGGGACGGCGGTATGAAATGGGCACCGCGGTGCATCAACATCGGACTGCTCGCCAATGTCGTCGATTCGATGTGTGCCGTCGAGAAGGTCGTGTTCCAGGACCGGTTCTGTTCTCTGGCGGAATTCCTTTCGGCCGTCCGTGCCAACTGGCAGGGCGAATGCAACCAGCGGATCCGCCAGGCGGTTCTGCAGGCTCCATACTGGGGCGACAGCGGGCGGGCCTCAAATCGCGAGATGCGGTTCTGGATCGATTCGCTCGCGCGGGACTTGAAGCCGCTCGTCACCGATCAGGGCGGACAGTACGAGATCGCCTGCTGGATCTACCGCGAATTTCTCACCTGGGGCGAACACAGCAAGGCCTCGCCGGACGGCCGCTCCTACGGCGATCGATTCGCGCAGGGGTTTGCACCGAGCGAATACCGCTGCAGGTCCGGCTTCAGTGAGGTGTTCAACGCGATTGCGTCTCTCGACCACACGAAGATCTTCGCCTCGAACGCCAATCTCATGTTCGGCGGTGAGGGGCTGACGCCCGAACTGCTGGCAGTCTGCTTCCGCGTGTATGCGAGCGGGAAGGGGCATCTCCTGCAGCCGAACTGCTGCGATGTGGAGACATTGCTTGACGCCCAGCGGCATCCCGAGCGCCATCTTGATCTCATGGTGAAGGTCTGCGGCTTCTCGGCGCGTTTCATCTCGCTTTCGAAGCGCTTTCAGGACGAGATCATCGCCCGCCACCGGCTGGGTGTGAACGGTCGTTGAAGATCTGGCCTGGGGGCAGCGGATGGCCCGGGTTGTGACGTTGCAGCTGGCTTCTTCCGCTGAAAAGTTTTGTTCTGTAATCGACATAATTCTAAAAAATACCCTGGACTATCCCCAAATCCGAGTAGGTGCGGCACGGTCAGCTTGCAAAGTTGATGCTTCTGTCGTCTTTCTGGAGTGATTTTCAGATATCGTGTCTGGTCGATGCTCTGGGTCGTTCCCAGATTCCGTTGAAATCCGTGGAATTCGCCCCTTGACTGGACTCGTGTCCGCGATTTCGGAACCAATGCCGGCCCGGATTGCGAAACATGCGGATTCCGGGCCGATGAAGAAAACAATGGCCTCCTTCGACGGTATCCCGTAGAATACGGGGTGCTGAAAACCAGGGAAGTGAGGCCGAGATGAATGATAGCACAGTCGCGTGGAAATTGCGAGAGCAGCTTCGCAGATTCGTGGGGATAGTCCAGAATGTGAATGAATGTTGGGCAAATGGATGAGTTTTGATATAATACACCTCGTTTAGAGTAGAGTTGCCAATTCTGATGATATGAGTCGGACATTCAATG
>JAUNMP010000379.1 GCA_030537465.1 bacterium | reverse complement strand
CGCCGTCAGGCGGACGGACAAGCCGTCAACGCCGAGGTTTTGCAATTACCTCTTCCGTAAAACCGAATCATCGTTCGAGACGTACCGACCACGTACAGGTTCTTGAAATCGACTCCAGACGGGAAAATCTTCGCCGTCACATAAGGCCGCTGAAGGAAAACGCCGGAACAAGTCAACGAATCTCCGGCAAACGTCGTCACGCCATTAGCCGCGGGGAGATAAAACGTCTTGTCGGTGCTCACGTAATAATCAACGCCAGCATGTGGAGTTTGATTGTCAGACCAGTAGGACGCCTCGTTTGTCCAGGTTGCCGATTCCAGGGGCGTCTGCTTCGAATCGCTATGATTCTCCAGGACATATTTAACCCACGGTCGGATGTTCAGCGACAGCGTCCTCCTGTCCCCTTCACTCGTCCACGCCGCCGTCATTTTGGGAAGACCGTTGGCCGAGAGCGTCGTCCCCACGGTGAAGGAGAACTGATTCGTCTCGACCGCCTCCGGAAGCTGAATCAGTCTGGACAGGGTCTGCGCGGTACCGCTTGTAGCATCAATTCCACCCTTCAGGACAATGCGGATCGGCTCGCCGGATGTATTGACGACCGCGTTCGTGATGATCAGCCTCGAAGTTCCATCTTCGAGCTCAAAGGTCGTCGGAACGGAAACCGCCAGATCGCCGATCGTCCAGGTCGTCCCGGCGGCCACGGAAAACGCACGCGTGGTCTGACTCTCCAGAGACGGCAGCGAGAGGCTCGTCCCGGCGTAGGTCTTGAGCTCGCAGTCTGCAGCGACCCGAACATGGGCATTCATCACGCCATTCGACACGACCATCGTCGTCCGGCCGCCATTCAAACCTTCAACCCAAAGACGGCCCCAATAGGCGGACCAGTCACCCCGCAGATTAAAGGTCGTGGACTTCTTGTCGCCCGCCGTATAGACCCACACGACCTGCTCGGCGTCGCCATCCACATCCATGTCGAAAGGCTGCACGATACTCGTATTCGAATAGAATCTGACCGTCTTCGACGAATTCGACCTGCGGATATGCGCCAGTCCATCCAAAGGGGCCTTCAACCCGTACCAGTTGAGCTGGGCCCCGCCCAGCAGGTAGAGCTGCGGAATCCCAACCGTCTGCGAAACACTGGGCGTCATGGACTGAAGAATGCTGCCGTCGCCCATCACAAGCGTATCGCCGGCAAATACGAACCGGCTCGGCGTTGTCTGGTTCGGCGTGCAAAGTGTCTTCTCCGTATAGTAGTTCGAGTCCGCATGCGGGGCCAGTGCCGATTCATTCCAGCCGCCCACGCTGGCGAGCGTCGTATCGTTCGTAAAAAACGACGAGAACTTGTAGCTGGAATTGACGCCATCTTTCGCCTTCTGCGTCACGTACCCCGTCGACGCATTGAACGCATCGGGCAGTTCGTCCGTCGCGGCAAACACGCCGCACCCCACAATCAGTCCAATTGTAAGAAAAGCATTCTTCATGCGGACATTATACCATAAAACTGGGTCATCGAAGTTTTGGGCGAAAATTGACTCTACTCCACCAACCCTTTTCCTTTCATTCATGGATTGATTCCCGACGCGCGAAGGATGCTGGCGTCGATCTGCTTCGCGATGTTCGTGGCGGAACAGCTCTCAAGATAGGAATCTATCGACACAAACACGTTGTTTCTTGCAAAGACCGAAACATCACCATTCACTCGAAGGGATTTATGGTAGAAATGAACATCGCCCGTGCCATTTTCCAGTCGTTTATAGGATATTCGCAAAGCCCCCCTTGAAAATTCCTTGATGATGGAAAGATGAGCCTCTTCGGGCCCACCAAGAACTTGAGTGTCAATCCGAACAATCTCAGAACCCTGTCTTTTCACAATCGTTCTCATTCCCTCACGGAATGGCATTTGGACATAGGTGACATCAATTCCATTCATATTCAATGCAGGAAATTTCTTTTGCCATCCCTCATCAACTCTCACTGGGTAATTCGTGCTCGTGAAATCACGCCACTGCTCAAAGGCGTAGTCTTTTTTCATTGCCTCCATACGTGGAGAAGGATTGCCCAATACCATGCCAAGCACACAGACCGTAAGAAACAGAATCACTCTTTTCATCTTAGACGCCTCCGTATCCGAGTTCCCTGTTTTGCTCTACATTTTTCATACCCCGTAGGTCCGGGAACGCTTAAGCATTCCCGATACACATAGGGGGCATCGGCACTGCCATCGCTGAAGATCATCCCTGTCGGCAATTCTTCCATGCGGAAAGGAGCTGCAGGCCCATTCATACAATCAATCTTGAGGCAGGCGTCATAGATCGTGTCGTCATCACCACAAGCACCTGTCCATGCGACCTCGTGAAAATAGAATCCCTCGCCCGGGCCAGATTCCGTCCAGGCATCAAAACCAATCGGCACATATGGCTTTGTTCTGAAAACATCATCTATTACCGCAGGCCCCATTTGTGAAGACCAAAGCTCACAACCAAGAAGATTAGCGAAAGACACTACAAATGCAGCGCAATCACTACAATTTACATGGACTCCATTACCGTCCGCACCCTTCAATCTCGCAATACTCATTGATAGAGAAACACAACCATCGTCAGTCACGTAGGCCGGCGCTCCTCTCGCCATATCATACTGGAACCTTCCGCATCCATTTATCCCCTCGGTGATCGCCGTTGCGGCGCTGTGCCGTG
>JAUNMP010000378.1 GCA_030537465.1 bacterium | reverse complement strand
TTTATTTACAGGACTTCGCTACATTGAGCCCCTCAAAAAATGGGGTAATTCCAAGCAAATCTAGTGATATTATCTCATATTTCCCGTCCGTTGTCTGTTAACGCGTTAACAAATAATACAAATTTCAAGATCGCGTAAAACAACAGCGGCGACGGGAAAAACCGTCGCCGCGTCTGGTGGCCCATTGGCCGGAACACCTTGAATCGGACTACTTGATCGAACCAAGGGCGATGAGCGCGAACACCATCGCGAAGATGGCCACCGTCTCGACGATACCGAGCGCGGCGAGGTAGTTCGTGAAACCCTGATTGGTCTCGGCCTGGGCATCGCAGGCCGCGGCACCGGCACGCCCCTGGAAGAGGGCCGAGAGACCGATCGCGAGGCCGGCGAAGATACCGGCCACGAGCACGGGCACGCCCGAACCCGCGACGATCTTCGTGGGGTCGGCGACCTTGCCGAGCATCGTGAACATGAGAATCATTCCGTAGAGCGTCTGCGTGATCGGCGCACCCACGAAGGAGAGCAGGAGGAACGGCGCCGGCTTGTTCGCGGCGTAGCACTTCTTCCATGCGCCAACTGCGGCGGAGGCCGCGAACCCCGTACCGAACGCGCTGCCCGCGCCGGCCAGTCCCAAGCAGGCGATGGCGCCCGCGACGATCATTGCTGCATCACTCATAGTTTCTCCTTTGTTTCAATTTACAGAAGATTTACACAGATTGAAGTTACGAATGGGAATCCTCACGACGGAAGGGACTAAACGCATATCCCGCCCACGAAACACCCTTGTGGTTCGAAAACTCGAGCGTGTTCAAACGCACGGCATGAACGAGAATCGAGAGTCCCGCCATCGCGAGGTTGAGTCCATGGCCGATCAGCAGGATGGCCACCATCGCGATGGCCATCAGCGCGGTGACCCACCAGGACTGTTCGCCGGCGACCAGCCCCGTCGCCATGGAGTTGAAGTTCTCCGCAACCTTCACCGAGGCGAGCCCCACCGCGAACAGACGCACATACGAGATGATGTCGCCGAGCGCGCTCATGATGTTGAGCGGCAGCATGCCCAGCTCGGCACCGCGCGTCTTCAATTCGGACGGTTTCACCGTGAAGAGGAAAATCAGGGCGATCGAGACACCACCAACCCAGAACCCCCACTGCGGCACGCCGGGGAAGATTCCGACAATTGAATTCGTCACCAGATACATGAGCAACAAGACGCCCGCCCAGCCAAACTCCGCCAGACTCGTCGAATCCGGGAACTTGCAGACGCCGTTCCAGATTCGCGCCACCATCAGATGCGAGACGCCAATCGTGAAGCAGAGTAACATCATGTTCCGATAGCTGGGATCCGCCAGCCACTTCACCGTCGGCCAGTCGGCACACCAAGGAATCCCCGCCCCGAACCAGGTATTGGACAGCACACCCCACACCACTGTCGCGAACGAGAAGACGCTCATCAGCGTGAGCCAGCTGCGCACCACGCGCGGACGGTGCCCCTCCCCTGCCTTCGGACACGTCTTCCACCAGCCAAAGAGCGTCGCAAGCAGGAAGATCGCACCATAGGCACCATCGCCCACCAGCATTGCAAAGAACACGGAGAAATAGCACATGAACGGAACCGAGACGTCAGATTCCGTATAGGCCGGCGCAACCCCCAGACCATCGAAAAGCGCCGCGACGGGGCGGAACAATTTCGGCGGACGAATCAGCGTTGGCGGATTCTCCTCGGGCGCCGCGTCACGCAGCAGCACCCCCCAGGCCATGGTGACAGCCTTGGCCCGAAGCTTCGGCACCGCGTCCTGCGGAACCCACCCCTCGATCCAGGAGACAACCCCCTGCGTCGTCAAACGATCACGGGCCGCCTCGAAGGATACCCTGTCCTTCAATTCCGGATACCGATCAAGAATGGCACCTACGCGATTGCTCAACGCGGCCAATGCAGCCTTCACGGCGCAGGCGGACGCCTCGGCCTCCGCCAATTTCCGCTTCGTCACGGACAAACGCTCGGTCGGCAACGGGTCCGGAAGCTCCGCAACGGAAGAAAGATCAATGCCGCGGTCCAGCAGGCTCTTCGCCAGCTCCGGGTCGAAATCACCGTAGGGTTCATAGCGGAGAACCGTCTGCCGCAGGGCCTCGGCCGCGTCCTCGAACGACTGCCGTTCCTCGTCGGCCTTCAACACCGCGGACACCAGGTCGGCATTCCGCACGGACTCGAACCGTCCATCGGCAGCGGCCGCATCCGCCTCCTTTGCCGCCTTCGCGAGAATCCGCACGGCGCGCTCGGCGTCGGCCAGCTCCCCCTTCGCCTCGGCAAACGCCGCAGAGGACGCTCCCGACAAATCAACATGTGCACAGCCCAGCTCGCGCAGCGCCTCAAGGGCTCCCTCACCGTCCTCCGCCACGCACAGCAGCGTCAGATGCTTCATTGGAACAATCATGCCGCAGCCTCCCCCGCCGGATCGTCACCGCCGGGCGAACGACTCTTCGCGATCTTGCCGCGCGTCACCGCCGCGGTCTGCTCGTCGCCGATCGCGATCTTGATGACGCGGATGTTCTCCTTGCACTGCGGGATCTTCACCTTCTCGAAGAGGTTCACGCGCTGCGAGGTCGTCCGCAGCTCCTCGGCGATCAGCTCCCGCTGACGCTGCAGCACCGCCCGCTCGCACTGGAGGGAGAGGATGTCCGTCAGCGCGCCCACCGCATCGTCGACCCA
>JAUNMP010000110.1 GCA_030537465.1 bacterium | reverse complement strand
GTCGGGTGGCAGGGCCGGCGACAGGGTGTCCGAGGGGTTTTGCAATTACCTCTATATTCTAAATTCTCCTTGCCCACCCCACTGGGAGCAGAATAAATTTCAATTTCATCTGGAAAATCCAAGAAAACTCCGCGTCTCGCACACGCTTGCGTGCCCTTCGGGTTCACCTTCGGTGAATGTCCCCTACGAAGGCAAGCTTCTTCGGTGCATTTCGCCTCCGCGAGATGCCTTTGTCGATGAACTGCCGATTTAGGGTCTATATCTCGTTCTCCCGCCATTGCAGACACCCCCAGTCGGCCTAGCACATACCAACCGATCGAATTCAGAATCGGAAATCGAGCGGACAGGACCAACGCCAACTACACCATTCGCCGCGCGTAGTAAATACTCGCCCTTCCTTTGAAGGTCCCTGGCATCACGCTGGCCGAGAAGACGAATCGAATCCTCTTCCGATGCCACCTTGAAGACCACGCGTGTCGGCACGGCCGCAAGCAGTTTGTCCGTGAAGACTTCTTGCGCGGGACGAGAGGTCGCGAGGATCAGACGTACTCCCGCCCCGTGCCCTTCCGTCAGAAGAAAGACGAGGAGTCGCTCCACGTCTTCACGCGCGTGAGGCACCACATCAGCAAGGTTCAACGAGTTGCCGTCGCCGCCCAAATCGATCATTGCGTCAGACAGCTCATCTACCACCAGAACAATCTCGGCAAGATGCTCCGGTAACAAATCGGCAGCCCGGGACCGGCGCGCATTAAACGCCTCGATCCCATCGACACCGGCCACTCGGAACATCTGAAATCGCTTTTCCACCTCAACCTTCAACCACTCAAGCACGCGCGCAAATTCACCCGCCTCCGTCATCACCGGCTTCAACCAATAGCGCGATTCCTTCAAGTGCACGAACTCAACACGTTTCGCATCATAGACAATGAACTTCACGTCTTCCGGCGACAGCGCCTTCATGATGTCCGCCATCATCGACTTGACCCAAACCGACTTCCCCGATCCCGTCACACCCGTGATCAACACATTTTCCAATTTCTTCATCTTGTTCTTCCCTTCTCAAATACCTCCAGACAGACAATGGCAACATCTGTGCCAAGGCTAGAAAAGAAGTCATAAAGTCTTCGCTCCCTTTGACTGGGCCATCAACCGCATCTCATCAGACGGGTAAATTCTCGCGGGAATTTCCGCCATCGTTTGAGGTTGCGCATTCTGCATCCCAACTCGATACTGCGATTGATGTCATAGCGGCGACAATGCCAGGCCACATTAAGTTGGCCTAAAAGCAGTTCCATGTTCCAGGCCAGATCGGCATCTCCAATTTCAAGATGCGCCCCTATCGCCTTTTCGATTCCTCTGGTGACCCCGCCAAGGAACATCATGCTCTCGCGAATATTCATCCGAAGATGAAAAAAGTTAAGCTGCCCGTCCGCAACCGATCTAATCGGCTTCACTTCTCGCGAGACCTGCAACGAGGGGAAATCTTCCGGAAATTTCATCCACCGCTCATAATCCCTTTTCGCACAGGCAACGACTCGGGCCGCAGACGCAAAACGTGAGTTCCATGCAAAATTGATGTGGTGGTAGACATGCTCGAATATCACATGCAGTGCTGAGGCACAAAGCGGCACCCGTCTCCAGATCCGGGCGCATCCTTCCCATCCCTTCGGCATCTGGCCATTCACTGCATAATCCAACCGGGCCTCTAGTTCACGAAGATCCCCAGCCGCCTCCGCGAGGTTGGCGGCCATGATCTCCAGGTTCTCCTTTCCAATCTTTCTCATCGCACCACCCTCATAGCAATTCCCATGCCAAGGCCCCCCAAGGGGCCTGCATCAGGTATAATCAGTCCATTGAATGTTCAGAATCTGGCCAAGTGGTCAGATTTGATACAGAAATATATTACGATGGCGATGCCGCCGCAGTCTCAAGCCACGGATTTCACGGATTCGTGTCAAGTCACAGCTAGAAGTTTCGTCTCTTTCAATTTCCGAACAACCCATTTCAGCTGCTCGACTATGTTCGCTGGATTCACATTATCATCATACAGCATTTTCTCCAGATAAACACCCCTCTCTTCATCCACATCCAAAGAATAGCCTTTTTGCTCAAAACTGTTCTCGTTCCATAACTTTTGACGGATCTTCTCAACAATCCAGTTCTGGCCAACAAGTCGACAGATACAAATATGCCCCATATCCTTATGTTCATCACTATCGACATCCTCCCAATAAAACACCCTGACCTTATCGCCGGGTTTCGATTTTAGCCCAATATGTAATTCTGGAGAAGCCCAGAATAGACTCTTCTCATCGCCAGCCAAGTCTTCTTCTACACCATCATGTTGTGTAGAAATACACGCTTGTGGAAACTTTTTGCGGATTTCCATAAGTCGCTCTTTTCGCGCGTCTCTCACTTGCCCCAATGGCAGAATCTTGCTCCACTTCAAACCATCATACATATTTTGGTAGAGACCATGCAGGCGTTCCGCTGTCGTCTTCACAAAATGTTTCACGTTCCCTTCATTTGAATCGGAAACAAAGCTATTCTCACCTTTTGCATATTGTTCTATGGCCTCAACATCAACATGTAAACCATCGCTACTACAAGCCGTCCCATCCGGATAATAGACCCCTGGAGCCGAGTCGCTCTTGCTTCTATTCAAAGACAATGGTATTGGAGCCGAATTACCAATTGACTGTAACATCATTTTACACACATCAATAAATCGCTTCTGATTTTTGCTGTGCTTCATCCCGTCTACCCACGCTCTCGGAAGAATATGATCATAATCCCATGGACAATTCTGTTCCTGCCACTCTAATGCACCAGTGTCGTAATCGCCAAAAGTATCTTTGATATACTTGCGACAGGCATAAATCAACAAATCGACCCCTCCCTTCTTGGAGGTGAAGCCGTCGGCGACATCCCCTAGTCGTTTAGTCAGAGAGGCATAGATCTTCTCAAACCTCTTCTCCCAATGCCCCTTACCGTTATCGACGAGGTTTTCCAACTCAAAGGGTAAGATGGGGATTCGTAAGGCCCCCTGCCGCATGGCCCTAAAGACGCCTTCCTGAATCTCTTTAGCATCCATCAGACACTCAACCGCCGACGACATATCCTCGGCGTACAGGTTCAGCAGCATGATCAGTCCAGGATATAATGCGTGATTGAATTTAGGATCTTCAGCCGATTGAAGAACGAATACCGACAGTGAATCACCTCTCTGGAGAAGCCGCGTGCGATGCCATGGCAGGAGTCCGTCTTTTTTGTCTTTTCCTCCAATAAGTAAATCATCAACCTTGCCTAGAATCGACTTGAAGGTTTTCTTCCCATCCCCACGAACGAAGTCCCTGAATCTGCTGTCTTTTGATAACCGAAGGACATCTCTATCTGAGACACTCGCGGCGACCTTCCACCTTCCGCCGCGCGTCTCGGGCTCCCTCTCTGAGCGGAAGAGAAGCATCGCCAACCTCGCCCATTTGGCAGGTGGCAAATATTTAAACTCGTTTTCAAGATATTTCTCCATATGTTCTTTCAGTTCGGGGATCGCCATCTTCAGCATAGAATACTGGATGTCCTCGGGACTGGGTGGTTCTCCGGCACGATTCATCCGTTCAAAATAAACCGCCTGATCCCCCGGGGCCACATTACTTACATTCAGGATCGGGACCTGATACTCTTTGAGGCCTCTTACGGCTTTGATGATCCTGTCCCAAGCCTTAGGCTGTTTCCCTTTACTTTTCCCCCTGAGATTCCTGACCCAATTGGGCTCGTTTTCATATCCACCCCTTGACCATTTTATAAAGGAATCAAAGTCCGTGTCAGACTCCTTGCTATTCCGAACGAACGCATACAGATCCGAAAACAAAACGGGAAGCTTCAGGTGATATGGCCACATTTCATCTGGCCGAGGTCTAGCGGCCGACTTCCCCTTATTAGACCAAGAATAGTCCTTGTTGAACTTCTCCATTATCTCTCTGATGTCGCCCGCCGAGTACTTTGAATTCTCTTTATCAACCCCTGATTCGTCATTTCTATACCCCCAGGGATGCGCGACAGTAGAAACACCAAAAGTAAATTTTCGAGTCAGATCCTGACCATTATTTCCCCCGTCCTCCAATTTCCGTTTTGGGGAAACATCCAACCAGACGAGAGCGTCGTGCTTCTTGTCATATTTCTGCAATGCGAGACGAATGGCATGGGTCCTCTGTTGCCCATCCCAGACCTCAAGCTTCTTTTTATTTTCACGAACACTAATTGCCCCGATCGGGATTTGCCTCATGATCGAATCCCATAATAGCTCAATCCGTGCAGCATTCCAGACAATCCCCCGTTGCACAGGGGGCATGACCAACTCTTCCTTCTCCAGAGCTTCAACGATCTCATCTAGAGTATAACTCGATTTCATAAACTTAAAAAGTTCCTTTACGGCTTAATGACAACCAGACCCAATACGAATTCGGAGACAATTCATTAAGAATCAATCTTCATTATGAAGCCCCACATAATTCTGTTCACCTTGATGTAAAGACACATCGTCTTCTTGACAGCGAGAATCGGAATAACGCAACAACCACAGCAGGAATGCCTCCTGCGACAACTCTTGTGGTGCAAATTCAAATAGATTAATTTTCATCAGAAACTCACAGTAGAAAATCCCACAATGCAGCAGATGCCTCAAACCAGAGATAAAACGGTTTAATGGAGACGGAGGATTTTTTCGCATCACCCTTCTCTGTCTTTTTCCTTTAAAATCATCTGATACTTCATCAGCGCTTCATCAATATCCCAAACGACCGCTTCTTTATCAAACCACCCACTTCCGTTCTTCTCGTCAGGGTGCCCCCTGAATCCAATTAACAAACTCCCATTGGGTTGTTCCTCAATGCATGCAAACGCTTTCAGGTTCTGAGACTCCCAATAAAATCTATTTACCGTCTTCCCCACACAGAAATATGGTCTAGCCCAATCCCATTTCTCAACGACATTGGCATATGTGTCCCACTGTGGGAAGACCACACGAACAACCGATTCTGGATAACCTAACTTCTCAAGGACCGCCTTCACGCCATTTACCAGTTTTTCCCTATTCGATTTCCTCATCGATCGTTGAACAGACGAAAAATCCAACCACTCAAATACTGGAAGTTGCAACCAATCTTCGTAAATCATCTTAAATCGCTGGAGAACTGCTTTAGAAAAGAGGTTTGCCGACTTCGGATCTTCCTCTAGCCATTTCTGTGGTCGTTCCTTAAAGAAAATCAATTTTTCATAATTTGACTCATTAACGTAAACCAGGGAACGCGACTCCGCGCCAGACAAGTATTCCGTACCAGGCGCATCATCATGTTTAGCCCGATTCTCACTAAAGGGAATTGGGGCAATGTTTCCAATCGAGTTGAGAAAGAAATTTACCAACACGTGGTAATCTCCTTGCCGGTTCCCCTGTCCAGAAATTAACCACCCCTGCGGAATGATATGATCATAATCCCACGGACGTGAATCTTCACTCCAGGCAGCCGAAGCAGGATCATAACCTTTGAACTTATCATTTAGATACCTTCGGCAACCATATAGCAAAAGAGCTCGTCCCGATGGTCGTTCCCAATGCCACAATCGCTCCAGCCCCGCCCGACTCCCCGAATGGGACAGCACATTCATAATCGAGCTGAAGTCAACCTCACCCGATTCCAATGTTGACATCAAATTATCTAACGACACCACAGTGGGTGGCACATTTAAAGCAAAACTCCCAATCTGATCAAACAACCATCTTCGAATAATTCCAACAACATCTTCCCGCGTATCTTGTAGATCCTTATATAAGGCCTGGTAATTTAATGAATTATCATTTCCAAACCACGCAAGAAGCGTAATAAGCGCTGTCATTCGAGTACCCTCAAGAGCCACAACCCGTTCCGACATCCCCGCCAAAAGAATCATCAGTTGATAGAGATTTGGATTATTGCGAGCAATTTGAGCCATTAAAACGGGAGGCACATCCTGCTTTACCCATTGACGAATATGATCTAACCCTTTTTTGAATTCCGAGACACCATCTTCACCAACACATGTCACGTATTGGGCAAATTCGCATTTAACACCAAGCGAGAATGCATCTCTCCTTGACACGGACTTAACGAATGAATGACTTTCTTTGGATGACTTGAAAACCCGCATAGCTAGGTCGGCAAGTCGCGCAGGATGCATCAGATTTGCTGCAAATTTATCAATTCTACCCAGAACAGGGTTGGCCGACTTGAGAATTGAGTAATTAAGGTCTTCTTTTGACGGAATCGTTCCATTCTTGTTCAATCGAGCAAAATAGACTGCGATCTCCGAATCACGCTCCATTTCGTCTTCATTTTTCTCGGAATCTGAAGTATCTCGGGACAATTCTTCGGGTGCAACCATTGCCAATATCCTGATTTGACTTGTTCGCATCAGAGCTGCTTTAATATCTGCAGCAATCCGCTCTATAGAGTCACGGTTTTCAAGGACAATTTTATCCCAAGACTCTCTAAGGTGCTGATACCAACGAAGGCCGCCCAACTCAACCTCGTTTTCCAGATACGAAACCAGTCCAATTGAAGCACCTGATTTCCTTACCCACTTCCTGAACACGCAAAATGGGATCGGTAATGTTGCGGAAACGGGCCACAAATCACGAAGAGGAGGTCGCACTGTATCCGAGGAAATCCCATTCAAAGCTTTACGATAGGACTGCGGGGAGACCTTTCCCGCTCGATTTTCACCGTTTGCATCAGAGATTTCATAACCCCATGGACGACCTTCAGTCGTCACATAGAAGAAATACTTTCGATTGGACCGTTTCTTTAAAGTTGCATCGGGCAATAGATCGATCCAAAGAACAGCATGAGCCCCGCCCCCTTCTTTTGATAACTTGTCATCAGGAAAATCGGAATAGCCAAGCGCGATGGCATTAGACCGCTGCTGTCCATCAAGCAGCCAATACCCGTCATCCTTCATCTCCCCATCGTTCTTTTCAAAATTCCTCCCTCCCCTCATTGGTAGCAATGAAAACGAACCAATCGGGATACCTCGTAGCAGGGAGTCCCAGAGAACTTCTATTTGTGCAGCATTCCAGACAAGTCCTCGCTGGAATGTCGGAACTTTCACATTGACCCAATCGTGGGGAGCGTCTTTAAATTCCAGTTGCCAATTAGCAATCTCTCGTAGCTCCAATAATTTAACTTGCCTATCGTCATAGTCGCCCATTTCAATCTCCTTTGATTAACAATCGCAATCAATTTCTATTTCTATATTTGTTCACTCACCAATAATCGCGTCTACAAAAGACACCAACAAGGTTATACAAGTCACGACTACCATATCGAGCATAGGACGCCACATATCTTCCGAGCCATTGTGTGGCGCGTACAGCCGCTATTTAACAGCGTTCTCAAATCACGGTATTCCCGACCACAGACTTTACAGAATTCACTCATCGTCTTCCCTCCTTTACGTTAAGCGTTGAACGAAGTATAGCACAAGCATCCCGAGTGGGCAATAGAGTTCCGTAACCGTTAGTTACTATTCGGTCGGACATTCGAGGGCCGACGTTGTACCTTGGAAGACGGCCTTCGCATCGATTTCGAGCCACTGACCTTTCGGGATGCCGATGTCATTGCCGGCAGCGTCGATCCACAGATCGCCGATACCGTCCTTCTCGAACGCATAGAAATCCAGCGAGACACTTGTGCAGGTACCGATTTCCGCCTTCGTGCGCACTGCGACTAATTCCGCCTCGGCATTGTAGAATCTCCATTCGTTTCTCACCTTCACCAGAAAACCCTGCCTCATAAACGTGAAGCACCGACCCTCGCTCAGCACGTGCTTTTCCATTCCGTCACGCCTCGTCATGGTAATCAACCACAATCGACGGCGAAGCCCAGCTGGTATGTTGATCTCAAACTCGCCTCCACGACTCACCATCTCAATGCAATTGTCCATCGCAACCTCCTCCATTGCCCTCATCTGCCTTGCCTGACCTTGAGCCATTTTCAGATGCACTCAGGACCGTCTGAAATTTCTTCAACCATTCATCAGGATCAAAGCAACCTCCGTGCCAATAAAGAAAATCCGTTGAACCCACTTGGATTCAACGGATTGACTGATTACAGAACGAACACCCGTTCAAGAATTGACCATGTCACATCCAGGTGCAGAAGGCAATTGAATCGTCTTCAGAAAGAGCTTTCAGCGTTTGAATGGCCTCGTCCTTTACGTACCTTCAAAGATACTTCCGAACGGTGTTCCGGCTGACTTCAAGCGCCTGGGCAGCACGAGTCAAGTTCTTCTCGTATTTCTCGTACACATGGCGCACGTGGAGGCGTGTCGCCTCTTCCAGCGAATCAGGCATGACTCCTGCGGAGGCTGTTTGGATGTCGGCAAGCAACGCGGCGTTCTCCTGTGCATGTTCCCGTACCAGGCGTCCGAAATCATATTGTTCCAACGCCGTAGCACGTTCGAGAATGTTCAGCAGCTCGCGTACGTTGCCAGGATAGTCGTAAGTTGCAAGCGCGGCGAGCTGATCCGCCGAAAGCATATGATTTCCGTGGTGTTTCCGCCACCAGGCATTGGCGATCAATGGAATGTCTTCCTTGTGCTCACGCAGCGACGGCACGCGGATGCGCACCACGTCCAAACGCATGTAGAGGTCGGGCAGGAACTGTTCCTTTCGAACGAGATCTGGCAGGCTTCGGTTCGTCGCCGCAATCAGCCGCACGTCGACCTTGACGTCCTCGCGGCCGCCCACACGGCGGAAACGCCCGCCCTCCAGCACGCGCAACAAAATCCCCTGCACCTCGAGCGGCATCTTACCGATTTCGTCCAAGAACAGCGTCCCCCCATCCGTTTGCTCAAAAAGCCCCTGATACTGGGCATCCGCCCCCGTGAACGATCCTTTCTCATGCCCAAAAAGCTGGCTTTCCAGCAGACTCGCCGTCACGCTCGCGCAGTTGAAAGCGAGAAAGCGCTCCTTGCCACGCGGACTCTTCGTGTGAATCTGCTGCGCAACCGTCTCTTTGCCCGTACCGCTCTCGCCCAAAATCAGCACGCGGGCGTCGGCATGCGCCGCCACCGTGTTGATCTGGGACTGTAGATCTACCATCAGCGGACTCTTGCCAATCAGCTCGCGTCCCCCATAGCGTTCATAATGCGCCATTGCGTTTTTCACGTCAGGAGACCAGGACGCAGGATTCATGCCAAGAGAAAGATACCGTGCCGTCGTCTCATAGAGCGTCTCGTCCTGATAGTTGCGATAGAAGAACTGCGCAACCTCGATGAGATCCAGATAAGCCCCGACCTCGGCGGAGGTTCTTCGGCCATGCCCCAGATAGGGGACCCAGGGTGCAACGTTCACGCCGAATGCCTCTTCGACCGCCGCCAGAAGAGAGTCGTCGTTGACACATTCCTCTAGCAAGCCTTCCAGACATTCCTCGACCTCCTCTGGCATCTCAAGCGCGCTAATCCAGACGACCTTCACGCCCTTTGTCTTCAGCTTTTTCAACGCTACAGACAAAGCCGAGACATCGCCCCCCAATGCCACGCCCAAAATGTAGATGACGGTTCGATTTCCGCCCAATTTCCGTCAGCAGCTCCGGCAGACGCCGTCGGCTGACGCCTCGCACCTCGGCCCGCCCGTTCAGCGCCTTCAGCGCCATCGCGGCCGCCGCCACATACTCGGAGTATCCCCAACCAGTGAGTATCAGAACCTTCTCCATAAACACTCCTCACGCATGGACACCGAATGGACAGGCTTCACTTCGCGCGGTAGTACTGAATGAAAGCGGCGAACGGATTGCCCATCGACGGGTAGTTCGGGTAGGGATGCGGATTGCCCGTCTGCACGCTGAGCGTCTCCGTGCCCTTGTATTCGGCATGCGGAGCCGTGACTGGGCCCTTCGCGGACATGAAACCATGGTCGTTGTCCGTCGCGATGCCCGCGTCGAGCAGATAGTACCCTTCCGCCTCGCGCCTGTCGAAGGTCTGGATCAGCCAGTTGCGGAAGCGCCACATCGCCGCGTTCTGCCGCGGCGTGAAGTCGCCCGCCGCATTGTCGATCGAACCGCAGGTGCTGCAGGGGATGGCGATCACGAACTTGCCGTCCGGACACGCCTTCTGGTACGATTCCTTGACGGTCCGGATGCGCTCGCCCCACTGCGTGAAGTCGGCGTTCAGATTGCCGCGGAAATCGTTCAATCCCAGCATCACAAAGAGGAACTGCGGCGCCTTGAGGTTCCACATCCCCAGGTACTTGCCGTAGTCGAAATGCCAGCCCAGAGACTTCTCGTCCACGGGCTTCCACGCCGCGCCGTCCCAGCGGACCATCGTGTTCGCCTCGTTGTCGAACTGGACGTCGCCGATCTGGGGCTTGAGCAGGACGCCGGTCCGTTCGTCAAAACGGTCGACAAAGTCGTCGAAACGGGAACAGGAGTAGGTCGGCTCAAACCCCTTCGGCTGCGTCTTGCGGACGCATTTCCAGGCCATCTTCCAGAACGCACGGGCACCCCAGTAGCGGCCTTCCGCCGGCTGCATGTAGCCGTGGTAGGACTGCATCTCCCGCTTGGGCACGTTGAAATACGAGTTGAGCGTCCAACCGCCGCGTCCCTCGTTGTACTGCCCCTCGCCGCACTTCAGGAGGCCGACCAGATGGAGCTTCGGCACGGCGCCGCTTTCCAGCAGGGCCTTGCGGAAGAACTGCCCGTGGGTGAAGCTGTCCCCGAGGATCTGCGCATAGACATCCGTCGAGCCCACGCCCTTCTCGCCCACGCGAAGCGTCACGCGCTGGCGCTTGAGGACGTCGAAGGCGTCCCCGTTCACGAGCGAGACGTCGACGACGGCTCCCTCAGCCGGACTGTCGATCGACGCGACATGATTCAGCCGGCGCATGAACGTGCCCGCCTTTGGATTCATGTCAAAGCGGACGAAGTCGTCATATGGGCGCCACCGCTTGATGAACGGCTGCACGAAGATGTCGTTCTGCGTGTCGGAGAGCATCCAGAGCGTGGACGGCAGGCAGATGTCGTTCTTGAACGAATCGCTCGCATAGGCCTCCGCCTCGGCCGCCATGTTGGCGCCGCCGCGCGCGACGCTCGTCCGCCAGATAAAGTCCCGACCAGAACCCTCGTACAGCTTCTCGCAGTCCGCGCCGCCATTGAAATCGCACGCCTCGACGACAAGCTTGCCCTTGCGGTGGGCAATCGCCGTCGACTTGCGGAGCCCCATCATCGGGTTGTTGTAGAATCCGCTGTGCGTGATGATCACGGAGGCGTTGACGTTGTAGCCGATCTCGGCCGTATCAGCATAGCAGCCGTCGATGGTGTTCGCGCTTCCCTGGATATCGAAGGCGATCGAGTTGACCAGCATCTCCGGAACGCCCTTCGCGAGCAGATTCCGCTCGTCGGCGTCCGTCCACGTGGGCTTCGTGCTCTTGGGACCGTACAGGAAACTCCATTTCTTCCGCTTGTTCTCGCCGTAGAAGGACGACCAGGTGCGGATGTCCATCGACGGCGGCGGCACGGTTCCGCCCCACACATGGCAACGCGTCAGGCGGTTCGAACTGCCGCGCACGCGCACGCCGACGGTGTAGTCGACCACGACGACATCGGTCAGATGGCAGTCGGAGACGGCGACGTCGATGCCGACGTTGCCCGCGAGACCCTTCATGTCGCACTTGCAGTAGATGTTGTTCGCGACGAGCTCGTAGAGGTGCCCGGCGTTCCAGCGCGAGATCTCAAGACCGACCTTGCGTCCGTTGTGGAACGTGATGTTGGCGAGCGTGAAATGGTGCGAGTTGCCAATGCGCAGGCAGCTCGCGAGCCCATTGCCGTCCACGTCGCCGCCACGGATGAAGAGCCCGAGGTTGTCGTAGATCTTCCCGTTCGGCTCGAAGACCGTCAGCGAATGGTAGTCGCCGTTGCCGTCCCACGTAAGAAGGAAGTCCATTTCCGCCGTCGCGACGAGGTGCGCCGCCGGATGCATGTCGAGTGAGCAGCGGTTCGTGATGACGAGCGGCGAGGCGATTTCATACTCGCCCTTCGGCACCTCGAGGATCCCGTTCGCCGCCGCGTCGATGGCGCGGCGGAAGCGCGGCGCGTCGTCCGTCTCACCCGCCTGGCGCGGGAAGTCCGTCAACCGTGCGTCCGCCAGGGACGCGAAGACCGCCATCGGAAGCATCAGCAACGCGACAAAAGACATTTTCAATTTCATGCGAACAGTCACTCCTTTCAAAACGGACGTTATTATACCAAAGGTCATTTGTCAGTCTTCGGGGGAAATGGTAAAATTCGCGCATGAACAAGAGGATATTCCTTTCACCGCCCTGGGTGGGCGAGCCGGAACGGGCGGCCGTGGCCGCCGCGTTCGATTCGGGCTACGTCGCCCCCTGCGGCCCCATGGTCGACACCTTCGACCAGCGCCTCGGCGCGCTGGCCGGACAGTCCGCCGCCGCCGTCGCCTCCGGAACGGCGGCCCTCGATCTCCTCATGGCGGAACTCGACGTCGGCCCCGACACGACGGTCATCGCCTCCTCCCTTACGTTCATCGCCACCATCGGCCCCGCCGTCCACCGTGGCGCCACGCCGGTCTTCGTCGACTCCGATCCCGCCACCGGCACCCTCTCCATCCCCCTTCTCGAGAAGGCCCTGAAGACCTTCCGCCGCACGCACGCGAAGTCGGCCAAGAATGTCCATGACCTGGTCGTCATCTCCGCGGACATCTACGGGCAGTGCTGCGACTACGACGCCATCGCCTCCCTCTGCGACCGGTACGAGGCCACCTATATCGTGGATGCGGCCGAAGCCGTCGGCGCCACCTACAGGGGGCGTCCGGCCGGACACGCCGGACTCGCCGCCATCTACTCCTTCAACGGCAACAAGCTCATCACGACCTCCGGCGGTGGCGCCGTGCTTTCGCGCAATCCCGAAATCGTCGCCCGCGCCCGCTGGCGCGCCCAGCAGTCCCGCGAGAACGCCGTCTGGTACGAGCATCGGGAAGTCGGCAACAACTACCGCATGAGCAACATCCTCGCCGCGGTGGGGTGCGCCCAGCTCGACCGCATGCCCGAGATCATCCGCCGCAAACGCCGCACCTTCGCCTTCTATTCCGAGCTTTTCGCGAGCCACGCCTCCTGCGGAGCCGTCCCGTTCCCCTGCGGCGACTTCACGGAATCGACGCGCTGGCTGAGCGTGTTCCTCTATCCGACCGAGGCGGAGCGCGATGCGGCCGCCGCGCGTCTGACGGCGGCGAACATCGAGAGCCGTCCCGTCTGGAAGCCCATGCACCTTCAGCCAGTCTTCAAGCGCTGCCGCGCCTACGGCGGCGCCGTCAGCGAAGACTTCTTCCGCCGCGGCATCTGCCTACCCTCGGGAGCCGGACTCACCAAGCGGCAACTGGACGTCATCGCGCACGCCCTCATTCCGTGAAACGCCTGCTCGACATCATCCTCGTCCTCGTCGGCGCCCCCCTCTGGCTGCCGCTGATGCTGATTGTCGCCTCCCTGGTGCGCCTCAAGCTGGGCGCACCGGTCTTCTTCACGCAGGAGCGAGCCGGGCTCAACGGCAAGCCGTTCAGGATGATCAAGTTCAGATCCATGCGGAACGGCCCCGGGACGGACGAGGAGCGCCTGACGAAGTTCGGCCGCTTCCTGCGCGCCGCCTCCCTGGACGAACTGCCGGAGCTGCTGCTGGTGCTGCGCGGCACCCTGTCGCTCGTGGGCCCGCGCCCGCTACCGACGATCTACCTGCCGCGCTATTCGCCCGAACAGGCGAGACGGCATGATGTCCGCCCCGGCATCACCGGCTGGGCGCAGGTCAACGGACGAAACCTCCTCTCATGGGAGGAGAAGTTCCGCCACGACGTCTGGTACGTTGACCATCAGTCGCTGATCCTCGACCTGAAGATCCTCTTCCTGACGATCGCCACCGTCTTCCGCCATACGGGCATCTCCGCCAGGGGAGAGGCCACGATGGGGGAATTCAAGCCTCGGGAACAGAGTCCCGAGGCTTGAGTGAGCAGTCTTCTTCAGTCTGCAGTTTTCAGGCTGCAGACAACGACCGAAAACGGGGGTGGGGTAAAGAATTACTTTGAGCGGACGACGGATTCGACGACGTCGAGCTTGTTCGAGCAGGACTCCAGCTGCTGCGGGCCGGCGAGGACGCAGATGGCGGAATCCTTCGCGAGGGCATCAACGGTGTCCGCAAAGGCCTTCAGATCGGCCTTCGTCGTCGCAAGCATCTCCGCGCGCAGGCGCTGGAGGTCGTCCGGCGTGCGGCCCGAGAGATACAGATCGGCCGCGCCGAACGTCTCGGTGCTGGGAGTCTGGTAGGGTTCGGTCGCCGCAACGGAGCTCACGATGAAGCGGTCGAGGGACTCGGGGCCGTCCGCGAACTTCCGCAGCGCGTCGCCGCAGGTCGCGTAGACGTCGAGGGACCGCGCAGGCTTCGGGTCGTTCCAGGAGAGCCAGCCCGCGTCGCCGTCGGCACGCGAACGGAAGTTACCGCCATAGGCGCCGCCCTTCACGCGAATCTCGTCCCAGAGGTAGTTCAGCGAGAGGATGCGGGCGGCGACGACCGCGCGGCCCGTGTGGATGGCGGGAGACGGGTGCGCGACACGGGCCGCGAAGCCGATGGCGGCGGGAATGCGGAAGCCCTCGGCGCGGCGCGGCAGCAGCGTGCGCGGCGCGGGGACGCCGACCGTTCCGCGGGGGAACTTCGCGGCAACTTCGGCAGCAAAGGATGCCGGGACGTTGTCCGACAGGAAGGCCGTCAGGCGGTCCTTCACGAAGACCTTCTTCGCCAGGGCGGCCAGACGCGCGCAGTAGGCCGGGCCCTCGGCCGCGAACGCGGCATCGGCGGCCTGGAGGCGGCGGATCTGGGCGAAGCCGGCGAGCGCGTCTTCCACGACGCCGCGGGCGGATAGCTGCGCGGCGGCGCGGCGGAACGGATGGCTGCGGCCCGAGAGCCCCAT
>JAUNMP010000109.1 GCA_030537465.1 bacterium | reverse complement strand
CATTGCGAGGCAGCCCCCTTGGCGCGGTTCGTATCATTCCGCCAGGGCCAGGGCGGCGGCGTTCTTGCCGGCCACGCGGCCATAGGTGGTGGAGATGGACAGCATGGAGCCGGAGCACGGATACACGGTCGCGAAGAACTGGCCGGAGGCGCACTCGCCGGCGGCGAACAGGTTCGGGAAGGCGGTTCCGTCCTCCTTCAGGACCTGGGCGTCGGTATTGATCTCGAAGCCGCCAAAGCCCGCCACGGTGGAGCGAATGACCTTGATGGCGTAGTAGGGGCCTTCCTCGGCCAGCGGCACCAGGCCGGCGCGGCCGAAGTCCTCGTCCTCGCCCTTGGCGGCCAGCTCGTTGTAGCGGGCCACGGTGGCGGCGAAGGTGTCGGCGTGGGGGCCGGCGGCCGCGCCCCCCGCGTCCGGGGGGACGGGCGCGGATCCAGACGCCGATTCGGACGGCGACGGGCTGACGGACCTGGAGGAGACGGGCGGGATCGCCGAGCGGGACGGTCTGCCGTGGCTGGCGTTCGACGCGGCGTCCGACCTGACGGCGTCCTTCGACGGGGACGGGCTTGCCTTCTGGACGCTTCCGGAGCCTCTCTGCCTCGCGGAGACCTGCGTCACGGGCGTGGTCGTCGACGTCCGGGGCGTGCTCTGTTTCCCGCGTCCGGACGCAGGGGGGGGCTGCTGGACGCCCCGTCGTCCGCTCGCCTTCGACCAGGCGCTGGCGCCGGAGGCGCTGCTGCTCGCCCCGTTCTGGGACGGTCTCTTTCTGGAGGCCGCGGGGGCGTCGCCGAGCCGGGTCCGCGCGGGGTCGGCGACGCACGAGGGGGCGCGATACCTCCTCTTCGAGTTCCGGGACATGCGGTGCGGAGAATCGGCGGCGGCGATCTCCTTCCAGGTGGCGGTCCCCGTGCCGCAGGCGGACAGGGCGCATGTCCGCTACCGCGGTCTGGGCGGGACGCAGGTGGACGGCCGGACCGCGAGCGTCGGCTTCCAGACCCTGGACGGGCGCGTGGTCGGGTCCTACTGCCACCGGCAGGCCCGGCGGATCCGGGAGGACCTGGCGCTCGAGATGGATTTCGGGTGCGGAACGGACCCGTCCCTGGCGGACACGGACGGCGACGGACTGTCCGACGGCGCGGAGGTGGCCTGCGGGACGGACCCCCTGTCGTACGACACGGACGGGGACGGCATGCCGGACGGCTGGGAGATGGCGTTCGGATTCGATCCCGGGGACGCGTCGGACGGCGCGCTGGATGCGGACGGGGACGGATTGCCGAACGCCGACGAGTACCTCAACGGGTCGTCTCCGCTCGCGGGCGACACGGACGGGGACGGCACGGACGACGGCGCGGAGGTCCGGCGCGGGACCGACCCGGCGGACGGAAGCGACCGGGGACGGGTGGTGCCGACGGACCAGCTGCGCACGCTGACGTTCGACATCGGCGGCGACTGGACGGCCTGGGAGCTGAAGATCGAGGGCCTCGGCCCGGACGATTTCAAGACGCGGCGGTTTCCGATGGCGACCACCGGCGTCACGACCCGGCAGGAGGTTAAGCTGCGGAAGGGGAACTCGTACCGCCTGTCCGAGAAGTGGCTGAACTGCGACGGGCACGAGGACGCCCCCGGGGCGCCCTGGTTCAGCTGGGAGCTGCGCGTGGACAGCCTTCCCTCCCGGCAGACCTTCGTCATCGACGGCTGCGTCGCCTGGCGGAACGGCGAGGACCGCACGGTCTACGGTCCGGGATGGGTCGCGGAGAACGACCAGGGGCTGTTGTGCGTGTCCACATGGGCGAGCCGCGAGAACGGCGGGAACGTGGCGGAGGGCCTGAGCGCGACGCTGCACGTCCTGGGCGACCCGGTCCTGGCCTTCGACCACGACCGGGACGGGAAGATCTCGGACGAGGAGGTCGACCGCGCGAAGCGCGGGACGGAGCCGTTCCGCTTCTGGATCAACGACGACCGCGACGAGGGGGATGTCTGCGCGTCGGAGGACTACATGTCCGACTGCCCCTGCCTGTTGATCGCGGACATGAACGCGGCGGACGCGCGTGTCAACGGGCGCCGCGACCTGGTCGACTTCGTGCCGGTCTGGATCGACCTGCGCGACGTCTTCCCGCCCAGGATGCCGCAGAAGCTGCGCGCGAGCCTCGGCTGGAAGGTCTGGGGGTCCGGCAACGCCGTCTGGACATCGTGCGCGCGGGAGTCGGCCGGACACTTCCTGACGCGCGACCTGGCGGGCTGCGGCGTCGGTCTCGACGAGCCCGCGCACAGGGCGGGTGTCTCCCGGCTCGGGATCTGGGACATGGTGCCCGACGCCTTCCGCCAGCTGCTGGCCGGACCGAACGGCGGGGGCCTTTTCCTGTTCGAGGGCCAGTTCGAGGCCGACGGCGGGCTCCATGTCGCCGGATGCAGTCCGAGCGGCAAGCAGCTGGTCCAGGGCCGGGCCGATCTGCGGCTGTCGAAAGTCGAGAAGATGTACAGGTGGCTGAACCTGCGGGACGTCTGCGTGGAGGACGACCGGGGCGAGTCGCGGCTCGGGGATCCCGTCAACCGTCCGGACGCCGCGTGCGACGGGCGGAACTTCGTGTTCGTGCATGGCTTCAACGTCAACGCGGAGGAGGCGCGGGCGAACGGCGCGGAGGTGTTCAAGCGGCTCTGGCAGTCCGGACTGAAGTCCATGTTCACGGTGGTCGACTGGTTCGGGGACGACAGCCAGTACGCCTCCCGTCTGACCGACCTGGTCTTCGACGGCCCCGTCTGTCCCGACTACTACGCGAACGTCGTGCACGCGTTCGAGTCCGCGGGGCCGTTCGCAACCCGCTGCGCGGCGCTGCCGGGCGCGAAGGTGGTGCTCGCGCACTCGCTCGGGAACATGCTCGTCTCCTCGGCGGCCGTCGACCACGGCCTCGCCTACGAGAGGTACTACATGCTGAACGCGGCGGTCGCGATGGAGGCCTACCACCCGGCGGCCTTCGCCGGCCCCATGGTCGACCGGGCGTGGCGGAACGTCCCGAGAGACTACCGGGCGACGGGCTGGCACGGGCTCTTCCCTCCGGGGGACTTCCGGCAGAGCCTGTCGTGGAAGGGGCGGTTCAAGGGGCTCCGCAACGCGGTGAACTGCTATTCGTCGACGGAGGAGGTCCTGGCGAACGCACGTTCCTGGCAGCTCACGCTCATGGGGTCCGTCTGGAAGATCCAGGAGATGACCAAGGGCACCCGCTACTGGGACGAGCTCAACGCGTTGACGGCGGGACGGACGGGAATCGCGTGCGAGGGCGGCTGGGGCTTGAATGCCGACTACGCGTTAAACCCGTACTACTACCTGTTGGGCTACAATTCGACCGTGGCGAACCTGGCCCGCACCAATGTCGTCCGGAACCCGCTCTTCACGCCGTTCCGGACGGAGTCCACGAACATGCACGACCTGGCGAGGTTCCGCATTCCGGACGCGGAGAAGGCGGCGAAGCTCCGCGCGAAGTTCCTGGCGGACGCGATTCCGGCGGAGAGCTTCGCGGTGGGCGCGAACAGGATGCCCCAGTCCGCGGAGATCGAGAACTTCCAGCTGGACGGCCAGATAAACGGATCCGGAGCCTGGCCGTCGAAGCGGATCTCGTGGGGGGTGCGGGAATGGCACCATTCGGATCTGAAGAACGTCGCCTATTTCTTCGTGCATCCGCTTTATGATAGACTGGTCACAGGCAAATAAAGAAGAGGAGTGTACATGCGAGTCGGAACACTGGTGTCCGTTGCGATTTCCGTGGCCGGCGCGGTCCGCGCCGACACGGCGAAGATCGGGGCGCTCGTGCTGGACGCGGAGACGCGCCAGCCCGTCGAGGGGGTCGCGATGACGGGGCATTTCGAAATGTCGAACGGCTGGCTGGCCTGGAAGGGGTCCGCGACGCCGAACATGGTGGACGTCGAAACGGACCGGGAGGGGCGTTGCCGGGCCTCGGCGAGGACGAACATGGGCCGGGCCGGATGGCATGTGGAGAAGGTCCCCGAGGGATACTACCGCCCCGTGCACGGCGGATGGTGGGAGTTCAAGCGGAAGAACCTGCTCGGCGTCTGGCAGCCGGACGACGCGGTGTCGACCGTGCTCGTGCAGCGCGTGGGCCATCCCATTCCGCTGGTCGGCCGTTCCGTCCACGGGGACATCGTGACGCCTGCGCGCGTGGACCTCATCGGGAAGGCCGGCGGCCGGCTGGGGTACGACTTCCTCCGCGGCGACTGGCTGCCGCCCGTCGGACGGGGCGAGACGGCGGACGTTGTGTTTGTCCGCGAGCCCCCCGTGGAGCTCGGGATGGTGAAGGACGAGCTGTCGGAGCGGACGGGACGCTCCTACCGCCAGCGCGTGACGATGCGGTTCCCGGGGAAGGACAACGGCATCGTGGAGGCGGGGACGCCCGACTACAGCGTGCCGCGGATCCGCACGGCTCCCGAGGGCGGGTACGGCCCGGGCCTGGACTTCGAGTACGAGGTCGACAAGGCGCTGGAGGAGGTCAGGAGGTTCCATCCCGGCAAGGCCTTCGCCTTCCGCATCCGGGCGCGCCGGGACGAACAGGGCCGGCTGGTGGAGGCCTACTACGGCAAGATCTACGGCGGCCTGGAAGTCGAGGGCGCGCGCGGGGCGGTGAAGGGGACGTACGAGGACATGGGCGAGCCGCGGTTCAGCTACTTCCTCAATCCGGCGTCGCTCGACCGCAACCTCGAATGGGACCAGAAGACGGTGCTGAAGTGGAACCCCGGGGCGGGTCGCCTGGAGCCGCTGCCGCGGTACGACGGCCACAAGCTGTTCCTGGGGTGGGGCTCGCGTGCGCCCTGACGCGCGACCCTGTCGGCGGGGGCGGGCGCGCGGGATTGTGGTATACTGTCCGCATGGAACTTGAACTGAAACTGGACCGCCCGCTCGTTGTCTTCGACATCGAGTCGACGGGCGTCAACGCGCGGCAGGACCGCATCATCGAGCTCGCGGCGATCCGCGTGGAGCCCGACGGGACCGAGACGGAGAAGTGCTGGCTGCTGAACCCGGGCGTGCCGATTCCGCCCGAGACGACCGAGATCCACGGCATCACGGACGACATCGTGAAGGACTGCCCGAAGTTCGCGGACGCCGTGGACGAGATCGAGGCGTTCTTCCGCGGCTGCGACCTCTCCGGCTTCAACGCCGACCGCTTCGACATCCCGTGCCTGGAGGAGGAGTTCGCCCGGGCCGGGCGCAATTTCGGGACCGGCGACCGTCGCCACGTGGACGTGATGCGCATCTTCCACAAGAAGGAGCCGCGCGACCTGACGGCGGCCGTGCGCTTCTACTGCGGACGCGACCACGCGGGCGCGCACGGCGCCGAGGCGGACACGCGCGCGACGCTCGACGTGCTCAAGGCCCAGATGGCGAAGTACGCGGACCTGCCGCGGACGACGGCGGAGATGGACGAGTTCCTGGTGCCGCGCGACCCGCTGAACGCGGACCGGAAGGGCCTGCTGCGCTGGGTGAACGGCCATCTCTGCGTCAATTTCGGCCAGAAGAAGGGCTCGCGGCTGACCGACCTCTTCGTGCACGAGAAGAACTGGCTGAAGTGGTTCGTGAAGGGCAACTTCGAGACCGATGCGCGGATGATCGTGAACGACCTGCTGGAGCGCGGCGTACTGCCGCCGCCGCCGAAGAACGCCAGGTGAGGAGACCGGAGATGAAGAAGTCGATGCTGACGCTGGCGGCGGTTCTGGCCGCGGGGACCGCGTGCGCGCTCGGACGCGTGGAGCTGAACGGGCTCTGGGACTTCCGCTTCGAGCGGAACAGGTCGCTCGAGGACGAGGCGGGGACGTCCGCCTTCGAGGCGAACGAGAAGATGACGGTGCCGGGCTGCTGGGACGCGATGTCCCACTGGTACAACCAGCGCGGCACGGGCCTCTACCGCACGCGCTTCGCGCTGGACGCCGCCGTGGCGGACGCGTTCCTCGTGGTGGACGGCTGCGGCCTGCGCTCGAAGTACTGGATCGACGGGCGCGAGATCGGCTTCAGCAAGCTGCCGTGGAGCAAGTTCGAGTTCGCGACGGGTCCGCTCGGGGCGGGCGAGCACGAGCTCGTGGCCGCGGTCGACTCCGTCGTGGACAACGCGAAGGTGAAGCTCTTCTGGAACTTCTACGACTTCTACCCGCACGGCGGCTTCCACCACGGCGTGTGGCTCGAGACGCAGCGCGACCCCGTCGAGCTGCGCCGCGTCGTCGTGCGCACGCGCGACTACGCGACGGGGCGCGTCGAGCTCGAGGCGCAGTTCGCGGGCGCGGGCGCGCCGGCGGACTTCACGGCCGACGTCGCGTTCGACGGCGCCGCCGCGAAGCCGGTCGCCTTCCGGAACCGCCGCGCCGTGCTGGACGTCCCGTCCTTCAGGCCGTGGACGCCCGAGACGCCGAACCTCCACACGGTGACGGTCCGCCAGGCCGGCAGCACGGCCTCGGCGCGGTTCGGCGTCCGCCAGGTCGGCACCGCGGACGGGCGCATCACGCTCAACGGGAAGCCCGTCTACCTCAAGGGCGTCAACCGCCACGAGTCGCACTACGAGTTCGGCGTGACGACGCCCGTGCAGCTGATGTACGAGGACATCCGCAACCTCAAGGACCTCGGGGGCAACTTCATCCGCGGCAGCCACTACGCGCAGTGCGGGCAGTTCCTCGACCTCTGCGACGAGCTGGGCGTGCTGGTGTGGGAGGAGTCCCTGGGCTGGGGCAACCGGAAGCAGCAGCTCGCCGACCCCGAGTTCCGCGCGCTCCAGGAGGAGGAGACGCGGCTCATGGTGCGCAATTCGATCAACCACCCCTGCGTGATCGTCAGCGCGTTCCTGAACGAGCCGGATTCCGAGCTGCCCGAATGCAGGAGCCTCGTCGAGCGCCTGATCGACGTCATCCGCGCGGAGGACACCGGCCACCTCGTCACGTTCGCGTGCCACCGCACGAACAAGTGCATCTCGCACGGGAAGACGGACATCATCGCCTACAACACGTATCCCTGCTGGTACTCGGACGAGATGGAGACCGGGTCGTCCGAGGAGATGCGCGCGAACATCCGCGGCCGGCACGAGGCGATCGTGAAGTACTTCCGCGAGAAGTACAGGGACAACCGCCCGATCATCGTCAGCGAGACGGGGGTGAAGGCCGACTACGGCGTGCGCGACCCGCGCGGCCGGGCGCAGTACACGGAGGACTTCCAGGCCGAGTACGAGAAGATCATGCTCGAGGAGATGTTCGCGATGAAGGACATCGCGGGCGTCGCGATCTGGCAGTTCACGGACTGCAAGACCTACACGCGCACGAAGGGCATGCGCAACCGTTCCTATGGCGTCAACACGGGTGGCCTCTACGACCTCTACCGCCGTCCGAAGCTCGTGGTCGATGCGGTTCGCGAGCAGTTCAAGAAGCCCGTCAAGTGATTGCCGGGAGAGCCGATGAAGAAGATTAGCCTGCTGGGTTGTGTCTGCGCGGGATGCCTTGTGGTCGTCGGAGGTGAGACGATTCTCTCGGATGGCTGGCAATTCCGGCTGGAGGGGGAGACGGTTTTGCGTCCGGTCACGGTGCCCCACGACTGGGGCGTCGAGAAGGGTTCGCTGCCGGTGGGGAGCTGTCCGCACCAGGGCGATCTTCCGTTCGTCGGGAAAGGATATTATCGCAGGGCCTTCGATGGGTTCACGCCACCGGAGGGTGGACGCACATATTTGACGCTGGACGGCGTCCAGTGCCGAAGCAAGGTGATCCTCAACGGAAAGGTCGTCGGAGGGCGTCCGTTCGGCTACGCAAGCGAGACGATCGACGTGACGGACGCGCTGCGGCCAAGCGAAAATGTGCTGGAGGTCGAGGCGGAGAACGTGCCGCGGTCATCGCGCTGGTACCCGGGGTCGGGCATCTTCCGCGACGTGACGGTGCGCATCTGCGCGGCGGACCACGTGAAGCCGAACTCGCTCTTTGTCCGCACACTGGAGGCGACGGAGGCGTCCGCACGCGTCGCGGTGTCGTTCGACTGGCGAGGCGGCACGTCGAACTTCACGTTCACGGTGGAGAATCCGCGGCTCTGGACGCCGGAGAACCCGGCGCTGTACGAGCTCGAGCTCTTCGGGGAGAAGTTCCGCTACGGCATCCGTATGGCGGAGTTTGATCCCGCACGGGGCTTCTTCCTGAACGGCGTCCATCGCCAGATGCGGGGCGTGTGCATGCACCACGACCTGGGGCCGATCGGCGCGGCCTTCGACAGGGACGTCGCGCGGCGACAGTTGACGCTGCTGAAGGAGATGGGCTGCGACGCGATCCGCACCTCGCACAATCCGCCCGCGGCGGCTCTGCTCGACCTCTGCGACGAGCTGGGCGTGATGGTGATGGACGAGGCATTCGACATGTGGGAGCTACCCAAAGGAGACTACTCGAAGTTCTGGGCGGAGTGGCACGTGAGGGACCTGACGGAGTTCGTTCGGCGCGACCGTAGCCATCCGTGCGTGGTGATGTGGTCGATCGGAAACGAGCTGAGCGAGTTCAACGAGAAGGATCCCGCGCGGGCGATCCGCATCGCAACGGAGCTGACGGGAATCGTGAAGAGCGTGGACGACACGCGTCCGGTGACGTTCGGCAGCTGGAAGTCCGATCCGATGTGGAACGGCTGTCAGAACACGGTGGATGCCTTTGGCGCGAACTACCTTCCGTTCAAGTATGCTGAATTCACGCGGCGCAACCCGAAGATCGGCTTGGTCGGCACGGAGACGTGTTCGACGGTATCCAGCCGCGGGGAGTACTTCTTCCCCGTCGTCGCCTCGCCAATAACATGCGAGGAAGATCTGGTGCGGCGGCGCAACGAGGGACGCGAGAAGATGGTCCGCGGCGGGCAGATGAGCGGCTACGATCTCTGGGGACCGCATCAGAACGACTATCCGCCGGATGTCGAGTTCGAGTACCAGGACCGGAATCCGCAGGTGTACGGTGAGTTCGTCTGGACGGGATTCGACTACATTGGTGAGCCGGATCCGTGTGCGAAGACGGGCGGACGCAGTTCTTATTTTGGCATCTTCGATCTCGCGGGTTTCCCGAAGGACCGATACTGGCTCTACAAGGCGCAGTGGCGACCGGATGTGCCGTCCGCCCACATTCTGCCTCACTGGAACTGGGCGGGGCGCGAGGGAGAGATCACGCCGGTGCATGTCTACACGAGCGGCGACGAGGCGGAGCTCTTCGTCAATGGTGTGTCGCAGGGGCGGAAGCGTCGGGGTGCCTACCAGTACCGCTTCCAGTGGGATGAGGTGAAATACACGCCGGGCGAACTCCGCGTGAAGACCTGGCGGAAGGGGCGCGCATGGGCGGAGGACGTGATGAGGACCGCGGGCGAGCCTGTCCGTGTTGCGCGGAGTGAGCGTCGCTTCGGGAAGTTGACGTTCGTGACGCTCTCTCTTGTCGACGAGCAGGGGACGCTCTGTCCGCATCGGGATCGGACACTCTCCCTCACGACGAAGCCGGGGACGCGCCTGGTCGCGCTCTGCAACGGCGACCCTTCCAGCCACGAGGATTTCCGCGGAACCTCCATGAAGACGTTCCACGGTCTCCTCCTCGTAATCGTCAAGGGCCCTGCCACAGGACTGGAAGTATATGGGAGGTAATGCTGGCGTGTTGCCTGGTGAACTGATAATAGATCCAGGAGCCACGGCGTGACTAAATTCTGGAGAACCTGCCGTTTGCTGGTGAATCCTGGCAGATGCGTGATTCTCCGTGCCGTGTACGGCGCGTTGAGGGGATTGACGGTCAACGAGGTTGTCGGGGTGACTGGACTTCGCCAGCCGGCGGCCAGTATCTATCTTCGAGAACTCGCGCATTGTGGATTGGTGACGCCCATTCGCGAAGGACGGTCCGTGCGTTATGTGTCAACAGCCAATTCCGCTGTTTATGGCGCGCAGCAGATTCGGGTGGCTCTTCTTGCGGAGCGGATCCAGGCCGTCGCGCAGGAGCGCGCTGGAGTATGGTTTCGTTTCCAGTTCGGCGAGGTTCCCTTTCTACTGGGGGATGAGAAACGCATTGCCATCCTGAAGCACCTCTTAAGCGGAGGCGGTTCCACGCTGGAGGAGATCCTGTTGGCAATGGGGTGCCCGAGAAAGACTCTCTTGTTCCATCTGGGGATTCTGATGGAGCATGGTCTTCTCCAGAAGCGGAACCGTTATCGCAAGGATCGATATATCGTCATGCCACCAACTCGAAAGCTTCAGCGGATGCTGGTGAGTCTGGCGCTCGGGACGTATGAGGATTGGTGACTCCGGTGACGGCGTCTTGATATGTCGTCGGCAGACGGTCGAATTCTTCGGATGTCGCTCTTTTCATGTCCACTATGCACGTGACATATTCGAGACATTCTCCGTTTCTCGACTGATGTCTGTCGGTATTTCCATTCAGAATGCTTCGTGGAGCGTCTAAAATCGGACATATGGAGATCTGGATGGTAGATCGAGCCGAGGGAAAGTTCTTTTACAACTTTTTTGTGCGCGCATGTCTCGTCAAATCTGTTGAAAAAAGGCATAGCATTACGGTCGTTGATCAATAAACAAGGAGAGCTTCTTATGCAGATTGCAGTTCATATCCTCATGGCGCTCATCGGCTGTCTGTTCAGATGAGAGCCCTCGGGCGTTTGGAGGATTAGGTACGAGTGCTCCACAGTTGGGGCGATCTTTTGTAAATTAGTGAAAGGAAGAGGTTCAATCGTATGTTCTGTGAATGGAATGGGCGGCAGGTGATTCTGTGGGGCGACCATCGTGAGTTCATCCGTCGGTACTGGCTGGATCGTTCGGTGATCTGTGCCGTAGCGTCGGGAGACATGCGGAATGCTGTCGTGGCGATCACAATGGATAACGGACACACGTCACTTTACTCTGGTACGGGGGCTTTGATCCGCCGTTGACATATGGGGGGGGGGGGGCAGCCGTCCGGCCGGCTCCAACTGCATTCTCGGGAAGAAGAATGCCATTCGGAGTCGTCTGTTCCGTTCTGAGTGGGTCAGCTTTGTCGGGCGTACACATGCCTCAATCGTTATGGTATACTACATCCGCGGGGGGTGTCATTATGCTGGTAGTCCAGCGGTATCCCCGTGAGAACGGAAGGTTGTTCGATATGGGTGTCGCGACCATTGAATTTGAAGAAGTAGGGTTGTGAAAGGACTGTTATGGAAAAGTTGGACAAGAAGGTGGTTGATCGGGCGCGGGGTGGTTTACTGGGGTTGATAGCCGGTAATTCCCTTGAAAGCTATTTTTCATGGGACATGCCCGCTCTTTTTGAGCGGTTTTTCGTCATCGGAGAGGATGTTCCGACGATGAAGGATGGCGGTTTCTATGGAATCATGGCAGGACAGGTGACTGATGCGGGAGAACTTGCGCTCGCTCTGGCCAGAACTATTTGCGAGGCGAGAAGATATGACGGAGAAAGAGTTGCCAAAGCCTATCGCCGTTGGTGCGATTCCGAGCCATGGGGAACTGCTCCATTGACGCAGGTGAGCATCTCGTTCCTCGGACGCCCCGGAGATTCAAGAGAAATCGCCGAATCTAGTGAATGTCTGGCCCGTGTTGCTCCGATTGGAATCTGGGGAGCTGGTCATACGGATGACGAGGTGGCTGATGCCGCGCGGGCGGACGCGACGTTGAGTCATTCTCCCGCGCTTGTACGTCTGGTCAACGAGATATTCGCCGTCGGCATGGCACATGCCGTTCGGGGCGAGTCTGTGGTGCATGTTTTTGCCTCTATGAAGGAGCGCGTGGAGTCCACAGTGGCGTCGGCCCATGACCGCAAGGTCGTACGGCGAGCACTCGAGGATGCACTGGAAGAACCTCTTCAGATGGTCAAAACCGGTTCACCGGTACTGGTGGCCCTTCAGAATGCCGTCCATTGTCTGCTACACATCTCTGAGGATGTGAAGGGGCTTCGGGAGATGGTGGAGTTCTGTAGGGGCGCATATTCCTGTGCGTCTGCTGCCTTTGCTTTATGGGGAGCCATCCATGGCGCGAGCGCGGCGATTCCGCCCCAGTGGCAGGATGCGATTCTCTCTTGTCGGCCAGGACCGAAGAATGCATCCCGAACCAAACGGCAGCGGCCGCCCGAGTACTGGCCCTGCGATGTCGACCAACTTGTCATGGGCCTTCTTGGCGCTGCGATGAAGTGACTCTTTAAAGTCTGACAAACACCGAAAAACATGGGGGCCGTGCTCCCTCTGCGACTGCGTAGGATTCTGGTTAGTAGTCGAGGGGGGGGCTCGGTGTCTTGTCCAACTTTAAGTTGGCGCCAGCTGAAGGTGGTCAAGGCGGTGTGCTACTACCAAATTCTCTTTCGTTTCCGCGACTGCTTCGCGGAGGTCGGGCGGGGCTACATGGACGAATTTCTGAACAGTTATTCGGACTCCGTTCTCCTAGCCGCGTAAGAAGAGCGCACGTTCCCCGGTTTGCCTTGGTGTGACTTCTGCGAAAGGACGGAGAGACAATGAAGAAGACGGAAAAGAAGCAGGCGAAGATGAGCGTGAAGATGCTTGCCGCGATGCTGGCAGCGGCGGATGTGGCGCTCTTCGAAGATGAGTCGAGCGGAGTTGAGGACGAGGGGGGACGGAAGCCGGTTCCGACGGTGGAGAAATGGCAACCGCCCCTCTTCTGACCGGGTATCATCGTTGGGAAGGGGAAATTCGGCTATATGGCAATCAAAGACGTCATGGGGGATGTGTTGGAGAAGGAGGCAGAGACGAATCGTTGGGCGAAGGCCGAGGCACTGAAGCTGTTCAGGACCTTCTGGACCCATGCAAGGCAGTACGATGGCGACATTTTCGCCGTCGCGACCGAATTCGTGAGTCCTGGGCTCTGGCGTCGCAGTCTGCGCGGGGTATTTTCGCCGGCGGAACTGAAGGCCGCGGAGGTCGTGGTGGACAGTCCGAATCTCAGGGAGACCCTCTTCCGCGTAACCCAGAGGGGGAAGGCCACGGCGAAGGCTCGCCAGCTCATTGACGAGGTCGTGGCTGCGGCCATTGGAAAGTTCGAGGCGACTGCCTCGAAGCAGGAGCCCTTCCGTGTCCGCTTCGAGGAGCTAGTCCGGACACTCAAACTGTCGGAACTCGAGAGCCGTATCCTCTTTGCCCGCTCGATGGGTATTTTGGACGAGATGTACTGGGCTACTCCGCATACCCGCCGCTCCGAGCAGCGGCAGGATGCCCTCCGTGACATCTCCTATGCGCTCGGCGTGCCCGTCAGCGTCCTCAAGGGGGCTCTGGGTGAGGACGGCAAGCTCATTCGCTACCGCGTCCTCGACGGTGAGTACGATATTGCGCCCCGCATTCGTGAATATCTTTCTGGATTCCTCAACGAACCGTTTTCGAGCTCCTATTTCGAGAAGGATGTCTCAACGCCGCTCCCGATGGCCGACTTCTCGCCGAAGCTGCGTGAACATGCGGCGCGGATCTGCCGACTGGTCCGTTCGGCAAAGGGCAACGACACGGTCAATGTTCTTCTCTATGGCGAACCCGGGACGGGGAAGACGTCGTTGGCGCGAAGCCTCGCGAAGGAACTGGGGCGTACGTGCTACTTCATCGCCCAGGCCGATACGGGGCGAAACGGCATCTACTGCCGTACGCCGGTGGAGTTCCGCTATGGAGCCCTCACTCTCTGTGCAGACCAGGTCGAGGCCGAGACGAGCCTGCTGGTCGTCGACGAGGCGGATGACCTGCTCAATCGCTTCGGGGACAAGGGGCTGCTTAATTCCGTGCTCGACTCGGTGAAGGTTCCCGTCATCTGGATTGCCAATTCGGAGCCCGACGATCTCGATCTCTCGAACCGACGTCGGTTCGACTATTCCATACGTTTCGATCGGCTCTCGGAGCGCGACCGCTTCATGGTCTGGAAGAATTGCGTGGCGGAGAAGAAGTCGGAAAAACTATTTCCCGACAGTCGACTGCACGACTTCGCGGAGCGATATGAAGTCTCGGCTGGCGGCATTTCGCGGGTTCTCGGTAACGTGCTACGGCAGAAACCGAGGACGACGGTGAAGGCGGCGAAACTGGTGGCCGAATACATGGGGCCGCACTGTACCCTGCTGGGTGTCGACGTGGAGGATGAGAAGGCGAAGCCCGCGAGGGACTATTCCCTGGAGGGGTTGAACATCCGCGGTGCCGTCAAGCTGTCCGACGTTATCTCGGCGGTGAGGAGGTTCCGGCAGACGACCGCGAAGGACTGTCCGGATCGCCCGCGTATGAACATCCTCCTTTCGGGGGCACCGGGCACGGGAAAGACGGAATTTGTCAAGTACCTCGCGAGTACGCTCAAGCAGAAGCTTGTCGTCAAGATGGGATCCGACCTGCTTGGCCCCTACGTTGGCCAGACCGAGGCGAACATCCGAAACGCCTTCAGGAACGCAGAGGACGGAAGGAGCGTCCTCTTCTTCGACGAGGTGGACGGTATCGTCAGCAGCCGGGCGACGGCTACCGTGAGCTGGGAGAGCACCAAGGTGAACGAGGTTCTTCATCAGATGGAGAACTTCAACGGCGTATTCATCGCCGCCACGAACCACATGGCGAACCTCGACGAGGCGGTGATGCGCCGCTTTACGTTCCGACTTTCCTTCGACTGGCTGGAACAGGAGGGTAAGGCCCACTTCTGGGAAGTGTTCTTCAAGACTCCTCTCACAGATGAGGAGCGTGCGGAGCTAGATTCAATTCCGCAACTTACGCCCGCCGACTTCCGCAATGTCCGCCAGCGGTACTGGTACCTTGACCGAGTCATCGAAAATTCGGAGCGTTTGGATGCGTTGCGCGAGGAGGTATCCGTGAAGCCGCGGGACGTCTCGGGGAGGCGTATGGGTTTCTGAACGCTGTAACGAAGATTCGCGTCCATTCAGAAGCCATTTTGCGACAAAACTGTCGCAAAATGGCTTTTTCTAACTTGTCTGCCAGACGGTCGATGTGAGATAATAGGCACGTTTTCAACCGAAAGGAAGAGTCATGAAGACAATCGAAGGCAATTTGACGGCGAA
>JAUNMP010000108.1 GCA_030537465.1 bacterium | reverse complement strand
CCCCGTCAAGCGACCTCCCGGCCCCGATACACCGAGGTTTTGCAATTACCTCTTACCTCTATCGAATCCTTGAACTTTGAACCCGGAACCTGGAACTCTGAACCTGAAACCTGGAACTTTCTACTTCGCAGGAAACACATGCGTTCCCGCCAGCAGCGTCTTCGACGTCGCGCCCCAAACGAAATTCGCAGTGGTCCCCTGCGGGACCTTCAACTTGACGGCGAGTCCGGCGGACGTGTGATCCCAGCGCAGGACGACATCGCCATGCGGCGTCGGGACAACGCCCTCCGCCCATGCCAGGCCTCCTGTCTGCGGCTTGACGGAGAAGGTCCTGAAACCAGGTTCCGTCGGCACAACACCAAGCACATAAGACGAGAAGAGTCCGCCAATCGCCGTGTCGGGATGGGATTCATCGCCCCACCCCTTCCGGATCAACCCCATGCACTCGGTCACCGTGAGCGCCCCCTGCCAGGACGGATCGAGCAGCTTGTACCAATTGTGGGCCTCAAGCATCTTATGCGCCCCTTCCGTGTCGCCATATTCGAAACGGCCGCGCGCGGCGAGCGCCTGGAACTTGCCGTGGCGATGATACTGCAACTGTGGCATCACACGAGCCGCCTCAGCGGGCGTCGTGAAGCCGACGGCAAGCGCCAGCGAGTTGCCTTCCTTGGACCAGGACCGGTCCTCGAAGGACTGGATGAAATACCCCTTCTCTGCATCCCAGAAGCGCGTCCGCAGAAGCTTGGCGAGCTTCTCCGCGCCCTTACGCCAGTTTGCGGCCTCCGCCGGCGTGCCGAAGCGGTCCGCAAGCGCCGCGGCATCCACATATGTTTTCCACAGGAGCACGTGCATGTAGGAGCGGTGGTGCAGCGAGGTGGAACCGAATGTGAGGCCCGCCGCGCCCTTGCAGGTCTCTTTACGCTGTTCAAAGAGCCCCGTCTCGGGATCCTGGTATTTCGCGAGGTATCCCATCAGCGCGCGAACATCCGGATAGATGCCGCGAAGGGTCTCCTCGTCCGCAGTGTAAAGGTAATAGTCATAGGTGACGGGGATGAACCATGCCGCGAATTCGTCCGAGCCGAACGGGCCATAGTCGCCATCCGGCGGACGCACGCTGCGCTCCGCGTATGGCGAGGCATGCGTGTACCCCGCCGGCGTGCGGTTGAACGCCAGCATCTTCACATTGCCAGTCATATAGGGCGACTGCGGACCGAAACCGTAGAAGAGATTCCGCTCGGCCCACCAGAGATCACCGCTCCAGATCAGGCGGTCACGCTTCGCGCCGTCGGCCGTGTACGGCAGCGTGCGGGCGAAGTCCCAGTCGTCGAGATTCATCAGATCCTGTCCAGCAACGGACATCGCGCGAATCACCGGCCAGCTTTCCTTCGGCACTGAGAACCCGATTCGCTCCCCCTTCTTCACGGCGACTTTCAGTGTTCGCACGGAGTTTGTCGCGCTCTGCACGACGGCCTCGCGATGGTTGCCAACAAGGACCTCGAACCGCCCCATGGGGAAATGAGGGTTCGCATCGAACTCGTAGGTGAGTTCGAACAGACCGTCCGCCTCGGCGGCCTTCCGGCACCACACGTCGGCAGCGGCCTGTTCGAGTTTGCGAGGCAGGATCCAGCCACCAACTCTCTTCCAGGCGTCGTGGTTCGGGAAGCTCGCGATCTGGCAGGTCCACACACTGATGTCCCACAGGCGCGTGAGACGATCATCGGAGCAGGAGAAGGAACCACGGCGCGGCTCGGTCGAGAAGACCTCGGCGTTTTCGATCTCGAGCGAATCGAGCGTCACGCTGCCAGGCGTGTCGAGCTGCACGCGCACATAGCGCTCCTGCCCCTGGATGAGCGGCGCGACGAACTGCCCGTCACGACCGATGTGATAGATTTCATGTCGGTTGATGTTGCCCGGAAGGACTGGAATGTCGAAAGTCGGACCCAGATAGCGTGCGCTCGTCTCGCGCCAGAAGCATCCCCGCTCGCTCAGTCCGTCCGGATGGTTCGCGTAGGCTAGACGCAGAACGGGCGCGCCTTCCCGCGCCGTGACATGGAACACGGCGTAGCCCCCCACGCTCTTCGCGCCAAAGTCCAATGCGAGGACAGGCTTCTCTCCCTTCCCGTCCCAGGAAATCGTACAGGTCTTCCCGTCATTTCGCGCAAAGAGTCCATCTGGCGTGGAAATGGAACCCTTCGAGTATAGAACGGCGACAGGAGCGGCACCCTGAGCCATCAGGGCGCAGGTTGCTCCCAGCAAAAGAACGGGCAGTGCTTTCATTGATTTCCTCTTCATGACACGTACCGAGCGAGTATATCAAAAAAAACGACTGGCCGCCAAGGGCGACCAGCCGTCTTCGCAGTGAAGCAAGTCAGACTTACTTCTTGGCCTTCGGCGGAACGAGAGCGTCCTTCGCGGCCTTCGCGAGGCGGAACTTCGCGACCTTGCACGCGGGCTTCTTGATCTCAGCGCCGGTCTGCGGATTGCGGACCTTGCGCGCACCCTGCTTCTTGATGAGGAGCTTGCCGAGACCAGGAATGACCCAGCCCTTCTCGTTCTGGCGGGCACCCTCGTACGCGAGCTCGATGAGCTTGTCGTAGATAGCGACGGCCTGAGCCTTCTTGACATCGCCAGCGGCGGCGAGCGCGACCATCAGGCCGCTCTTCGTGGTCGGGACCAGTTCTTTCTTAGCCATTTGTTCGTTCCTTTTCGATTGACGCGAGGGAAGTTTTTCGCTCGCAACGCCAATAGAATAACGATTTTTCCGTGTATGCGCAAGCGGAAAAGCCGAAAATCCCCATTTTTTTCGCGCGCGCGCCCATGCAGGCGTGCACGTAGCCCATTTTAAGTACCTTCTGGACCTTGACTCGCTGGCGCCTCAGCTCGCGGATGATGCAACTTGTGCACCTCTCCAAGACGAGCCTGATCAACGTGCGTGTAGATCTGCGTCGTCGAAATCGACGCATGCCCGAGCATGTCCTGAATGGCCCGAATGTCCGCACCGTGCGCAAGCATATGCGTGGCGAAGCAGTGCCGCAGAACATGTGGTGAAACGACCGAGGCGTCAAGCCCCGCCGCCGCCGCGCGTTCACGCAGCAGCTTGAAGATCCCCATGCGCGTGAATGCACGCCCCAGCCGCGTCACGAAGAGATGGCGCTCGGAGGCATTACCCTTCACGAGCGTCTCCCGTCCGGACTCAAGATAGCGACGGATGGACTGTCCACAGGCGACCCCCATCGGCACCACGCGCTCCTTCGAACCCTTGCCGCGGCAGCGCACAACCTCCGCGTCGGCAATGAAGTCCCGCACCTCCAGCGAACAGAGTTCGCTGACGCGGAGTCCGCAGTCGTAGAGCATCTCGAGAATCGCCCGGTCCCGCAGGTCGCGCGGGCTGGTCCCATTCACGGACGACACCAGCCGATTGGTCGACTCCTCGTCCAGAACACGCGGCAGCACCAGATTCTTCTTCGGCGCCTCTAGTCCCTCCGCGACGTCGACCTTGACGAAGCCCTCGAGCTTCAGATGGTGCATGAACTCCCGCAACGCCACGAACGCACGCGCCCGCGTGGATGCGCGTTTGCGCTGCCCGCGGAGCGCCTCCAGGTAGATGATGACATCCTCCCGCGTGATTTCGCGAGAATCCGCACGTCCCCGTGCCTCGAGGAAGTCGGCGAAGAAGCGGATGTCACGCCCGTAGGCTTCCAATGTCTTCGCCGCCAGCCCACGCTCCAGCGCAAGCCAGGCTTCAAAGGAGCTCCGGCATTCGCCCAGCGTGGCCATAGAATCACTTGGACTTCGCGCCGATGGACTCGGGCGTCACGTCGTTTGCCTTGAACCCGATGGCGGCAATCGCCATCTCGATGTTCTTCTTGGCAAGCTGCATCGAGTCGTAGCGCATCGTCAGCTTGTGCGTCGCCGGATCAAACTTGATGGTGGATTTCTCCACACCACCGAACTTGTCGAGTGCGGCCACCAACGCCGGAACATCCGCTTCGGTTGCCTGGGGAACCACGACGGCAAAGCCGCGCACATCCGTGCGACGGCATCCGACAAGGGCGAAAACAACGGCGGCAATGACGAGAATCTGTTTCATTTTTCGGTGCATGCGTGCATTATATCAAAAAAAACCGCGTCAGGAAATGGGGAGGTCCTGACGCGGAACGGACAGTTGGTTGGCTTTGTCCAACTGTGAGTAGGCAATCGTCTACGAGGATTCTACAGGAGGAGCATAAAATATTTTATTTATTTCCACCCCCTGAAGACTCTCTCATAATCAACGATTATAGCCCTTGTGGTTCATGAATTCCCAGATACGGTCCAACCACGTATAGCTTCCCGTCCCCGGGGACGCCTTCCTCTGGAAGCAGTGGCTCCGTTTCGCGAGGGTATGGAGATCGCCCTGGATACCCATGCGGCGCAGCTGTTCCCAACACTTCACCGAGTTCATCGACGCCCAGCCGTCCGCATCGCCGTGGATGAAAAGGATCGGGCACGTCGCAAGATCGAACGAGAACTCCGGCACGAGGCGCGCGTCATCCGCGTTGCCGCCGGTCGTGTTGTGGGCGTTTCCTCCATCGGTGAGCGCGTAGGCGGGATAAATCGCCACCGCCCACTGAACGCTGCAGGAAAGCTTGTCGAGGTCGTCGATCGGCCAATAGGAGCGGCGCTTCGAGGATGTGGCGCCCATCAGCGTGAGATGTCCACCCGCGGAGGACCCCATGATGCCGATGCGGTTGGGGTCCAGTCCTTTCGCAGCGGCCTTGGAGCGGACGATGCGGATGGCGCGCTGAAGATCCTGCCAGGCCGTCGTGTGCTTGGCGAGCCCCTGCGGACGCGGCGTGCGGTAACGCATCGTGACCACGGTCATGCCCTTCTCGTTCAGATAGCGGCGCGCCGGCGCGACCTCGAATCCGTCGGGGCCATTCCCCATGTAGGACCCGCCGGAATAGATGATCTGGATGGCCTTCGTCTTCAGGACCTTCGGCATGTGCCATTCGAGATAGGGCAGGCACTGGTTCGTCTGGGCATCCGGCATCCGCCCCTTCGGCCAGACATCCTCCTTCGCGTATTCTCCCCGGGCGTCGTTGTTCGGGAAGCGCTTCATCAGGTCCTCCTCGGGCCCCAGGCGTCCGTCGAAGTTCATCTGGCGGATGTACTCCTCGGCCCGGGTGAACCAGTGGTCGTTCGCCGCCGCGTCGTCGCCCTTGTTCATGTCGCCGTGGAACCCATGCCAGAGATCGCCGAAGAGATGGAGCTCGGCGGGGATCTTCATGCGGCGCAGCTGGCGGTAGATCTGCGTGGAACCATTCGGCGAGTAGTCGTCGATGCCACCCTGGAAAAGACACATGGAGCAGGTCTGCGCGTCGAACTTCAGTTCGGGGACGAGCTTGACGTCCGGTGCGTCGCCGTCACGCTGGTTCGGCGTACCGTTGCCGTCCGTCAGCACATACGCCGGCGCCTGGGGAATCGCGAAGAGCAGATTGCACGGCAGCTTGTCGAGCTCGTCGACAGGGTCGTAGGCCGGCGTCAGCGAGCTTGTCGCGAGCAGCAACACGGTCTTCGAGCCGGCCGAGATGCCGGTGGCGCCGATCTTGTCGGGACTGAACCCACGCTTCGCGGCCTCGCTGCGCACAACGCGCACGGCACGCTGCGCATCCTCCCAGGCGGACTGATGAATCGGAAGCCCATTCGGTCGCGGCGTCCGGTAGGTGAGGTTCGCCACCGTGTAGCCCGCCTTCACGAAGCGGTCGATCGCAGGCTGCAGACGCTCGGCGTCGCAGCAGCAGTTGAACCCACCCCCCGAGACGACCAACACGCAGAGATCCGTCTTGCACGCCGGATTCGGATTGAACCACTCGATGTACGGACGGCGAAAGTCGTCCGCTTTGTATCCTGGCTGCTTCGTCTCCCCGGTCTTGGCCGCGATCTGCTGCGGCTGCGCATGGGGCATCTTCCCTTCCGGCCAGATGTACTGGCGTTCAGAGGGCTGTGCAGACGGCGTCAACGGTCCAAAGGATCCCAACGCCCCCGCTCCCACGCAGAACACGGCAATCGCCAACAACAGGAACTTGTTCTCTTTCATGGACAGAAGTATAGCACAACCTTGATTTATCCCTCAACAGGGATGTAGTTCCGGACTATCGTGCCGCCCACGGCGCCATGCCCTTTTTGACCACGGAGGCGAGTGGTCTACTCGAGAGCCTTGATCAACCGCGCGGCAATCTCGGCCATCCCCTTGTCACCGGGATGCCCCGCCACGCCGCGATGCGTATACTGGTCCAGCGCCTTGTACTCGTCGTGACGGCCGAAGTCCGACATCTCCACCCACGCGCATCCCAGACGCTGCGCAACGGCCTTCATCGCGGCGTCCTTCGCCGAATTCGGCCAGAACACGCCGCGAACAACGACGCGGCACGCCGGGTTCGCCTTCTTGAACCGTCCAATCAGATCGGCGAAGACCGCCTCGAAGGCATCGCGGTCGTCCGTGAGGTTCGCCATGTTCTCGCCAATGGCGACAACCAGGATCTCGGGCTTGAAGGCGACCAGATGGTCATATTTGGAGAGGTCAAACCCCTTCCATCCGCGCTCGAAGGTCGCAATGTTCTTGATGCGGTAGTCGACGCCCCGAGAGGAACGCCGGCCCAGACCGTCGATCAGCAGATGGACGTAGTCCTTCTCCGGCGCGCTCGCCGCCATCCCGCAGCTGCGCGGCCAGCCGATTTCGTCATGCCGCGCCGCGAGCGTGATGCTGTTGCCCAGAACAACCAGCCGCGTGCCGCCCGCGACGCCGCCCGAGATCTCCAGCGTCCGCCGATTGAAGTTCGCCGCCCCCATCTTCGCCGCATCGGAGAGTTCCTCGCCTCCGTTGAAAGGCGCCAGCACCCTGCCCTCGGAAATGACGTCGTCCGCATTGCCCAGAACGACAGCCTGCGTCTTGTCCCAAAGCTTGTAGGCGTTGTTCTTAAGCTCAATGCCATGGATCTGCGCGTGCGTGAGCGTGATCCCCGGCTGAACACAGCCCGGCTTGACGACAAAGCCCGACGTGGTCTCGTCGAGTCGCGTGTTGTGCACCAGAATGTCATGCACGTTGAACATCATGCCCCACCCATAGAGCGGGTTGATGCAGGCGCCCGGGCCCGTCAGATGGTTGCAGTAAAGCCCGTCGATCAGCATGTTCGCGCAGTGCACCTGCACGCCCATGCCCCGATGGTTGAAGAAGCGGGTGTTCTTCACCACGCCGCCGCTTGTCCCGGGAATCTGGAGAATGCGGTCCGGCTTGACTTCTCCGGCCTTCCCCTGCCACGAATTGGCGTTCAGCCACGCCTTCGCATCCATCGTCGGCAGGCTCTTCTGGGTGATCGTGTTCGCGGCCGCCTTGCCCGCAAGCCGGTCCCAGGAACGTCCCCGCCGCAGAAACGCCTTCACCCGGCCCGTCACGCCGTCGACCTGGAAACCACTCGCAGAATCAAGGCCGCTCGTACCCTTGAACGACATTCGATCCTCGGAGAGATCGTTGATCAGGCTCGTGCTGGAACCGAAATTCAGGCCATCGTCCTCCATGTACTCGGCCGAACAGTCCGCGACATAGGGCGCGATCGCCCCCGAGCACATCATGAAATCGGCATTCGACACAAGCAGATCCCTCGCGTACCGCCGCCGCGCGTGGCAGTTGAGCAGCCGCATCGCGAACGAGCTGTTGAGGATGAAGCACTGTCCCGGCGAATCGTGAATCACGACGTTCTCGGCCCCGGAGAAGGAACTCGTGATGAAGTAGACGGGATAGCCCATCGCGCTTTCCGAATAGCGGGCGATGAGCGTGAAGCGATCCCCCTTCCGCGCCTCATTCCAGCACCGGTCGTTTTTCATGTGGTCGGGACGCACAAGACGGAACCGGCCATTCCCCAGCGGAATCACCGTTCCCACGCGTCCCGTTCCGTTCCGCAGAAAGAGTCCATTCGCGTCATGCAGCGTGATGCGCCGCGACCGCGCCTCCAGAAAGCGCGGTAGATCCGGAGCCGGATAGCCGTCGTCGATCTCGACGACGAACGAATAGGGCTCCGCCTCGATCTCGGCGATCGTGCCCTGGGTGAACGGTCGCTCGGCGTAGGTGATCGTCAGATCCTTGACGACCGTCTCCGTCGCGCAGTCGAACCCGAGGCCACCTCTCGACGCATCCGCAAAGCGCAGCTCGGCCCCCGCCTCGCCCTGAAGCGTGAAATTCTCCATCTGGAAGGCGAAGAGGTGAAACCGCGACGGATCATGATAGACATTCATCGTCCGCGTGCTGAATCGGGTCGCGCTGGTGCCATCCACATTGTAGTCGCGCCAGCTGCGCGAGACATACGTCTTCGGCACGGGTGCGTCGGAAGGCTTGATCAGATAGAGGCCTCGCGGCACCTTCACCGTCACGTTCGCATGCGATTCCGCGCCTTTCCCTTTCCCCTTCGCCGCCGCCAACGCCGCGCGGAAGGCCGGTCCGTCATCCGCCTCGCCGTCGCCCCGCGCGCCGAAGTCGCGCACATTCAGCACAATCGGCGACGGTGCGCTCGCCCGCGCGGTCCAACGCCGCTCTTCGGCGGCGAAATAGGCATAGAACGACTTCAGTTCCTCAGCCCCCTGCCAGGCCAGGAGTTCCATCTCCTGCGTGCCGACCTGATGGCGCTTGACGACGTAGGCCCGCAGGCGATGCGCCAGTTCCAGACGCGTCGCCACCATGTCGGCGGCATAACCCGAAAGTTTCGCCTGAAGCTTTTCGGCGGCGGCGAAGCGTCCGTCGGACTCGCCCAGCGTCCGCTCGATGTTCTCGGCGACGCCCGTCATATCCGCCGTCGCCAGCGCCTCCGGCGTAAAGTAGCCCGTCGCCGCCAGACAATTGGCGGCCACGCACACTCTGGAAACAAATGCAGCGATTGTCAATCCCTTCATTTCTTCTCCTCTCCTTCACGATCCTTCGGCCCAACCGTCGATCCGCGCACAACCAGCTCCGATTCGACGAAAATCCTTCGTGCGGGCTTTCGGGGATTGGCGACGCGCCATTCGACGGTATCCACCACCGCCTCGGCGATACTCTTGATCGGCTGCCTGGCCGTCGTCAATCCCGGTATCGCCAGACGGGACAATTCCAATCCATTGACACCCGCAACACGGACCTCGTTCGGCACGCGTCGCCCAGCCGCCTGGGCCTGTTCGAGCAACTTGAGAGCCGTTGCATCGTTGAGTCCAATCAAGCCATCGTACGTCCCCGTCTTGATTAGACGCCGAAGACGTCCCTGGCTTGCAGCCGTCAGTTCAAACCGGGTCGCCGTCCTCTTCCGGCTCCCTAGGACAACGCTCTCGATCCCGGCGAATCGCCGAAATGCGTTCGGCGCACGGGCGACATCGCGTTCTGCGACAAAAAGGAGATGATTTGCGCCGGAAGAGACCAGATGTCGCGCCAAGCGCACCCCGACATCAAAATTGTCGACGCCGATGAAGTCGAATCCTTCCGCCTCTTCGCCGACATCGTTGTCAAAGATGACGAGCGGAATCGAAGACTTCCTAAACAAATCGAAGATTTCGCGGTTGACGGTCGAGAAGTCGGCCCCGAAGAACATCGGCAGGTAGACGACGGCCGAAACCTGCCTGCCAATGGCGTCCTCAGCGGCGACACGAACGAGACGCACACACTCCTCTACCGATTCGCCTGCCATTTCGGAGTAGTACAGACGCCACCCGCGCCGACGGATCCGTGCACAGATTTCCTGGCAGATCGGCTCATAATACTCGCTCCCCTCCAGAGACGGAACGATGAGAGCGATCGCTCGAGGATTTTCGCAGACAAACGCCCCCTTCCCCGGAACCGTACGAATCAACTGCCGCCGACGAAGTTCGGACAGAACCTTGCTGGCAGTCAGATAGGAAACGCAAAAACGGTCACAGATGTCTTTGATGGATGCAAAGCGCGCACCTCCCGTCCAGGCGCCGTTGACGATCTCTTCACGAAGACGATCGCAGATCTTCTGATATTTCGACATCACAACGTTACCCTCAAACCACAGACGAACATTGTCATGTCGCATTTCGCCCACGGATCGGGACTGGCGTCAATCCGATCCCGTGCACTTCCCCGCAAGATGTCGAACTGCTCGATTCCCGCATACAGGCTGCAGTAGTCGGCGAGCGCGTAGTTGAAGAACAGCTGGCAGACGACCGCATTGACGCCGGGCGCGTATTCGCCGCCTTTCAGTCTCCGTCCATAGCGTAGCCGCACCTGTTCGGAATTCCCCCCGTCGGCATAGACGGTCGCCGTCAGCGAAAGGCGGTCCCAGACCGGCACGGTCTTCGTCAATCCAATACGAAAATCGAAACGGTCATCACTCGCCAGCATCCGCCGCAGAAGCGTAAAAGGCACGAGATAGGGATTCTCCAGTCGCCCGTAATAGCAGAAGTCCGTGTAGAAGTCCCGGTACTGGCGGTAGACGCCTTCGAACTCGAACCACTTGAAGTTGAACATGAAGTCGTTACGCAGACTCCAGTCATCAGTAAAGTGCCAGATGTATCGCCAATATGGGATGGCGTCGTTTTCGTAAAGCGCATTCCGAAATTTCTCCCGCAGACGATGCGTGAGTGCCGTGTCACTCCAGTATCCAACGCCAAACGCGCCCACCTGCCAACAGTCGAGTTCCGCGAAACCATAGGTGTAGACATGTGGCCGATCATCGTCGAGCTTGCCTCGGGACGGGGCCGCCGAGCGCAGTTCAGGATTGAAGTAGACCCGTGGCGTCGGCCCATTGCTCGGCATCATCGAGAGAACGTACGACCAACTTTCCTGCGGCGTCTGCGCAATTGCCGACAGGAGATCCCCCCGCGCACGATGGATCCATCCCCAAAACACGAGGACGGCGAGGATCCAAATGAATGAACGCCAGGATGCCATGCCCTTCTCGTCAAGGAACGGATTGGACGACGGAATCGGACACGTTGTTGAGCGAGAGCGGACTGCGGACATCCTCGAACACATTGTCGCGGATTTCCAGGAAACGGATGGGCCTCTCCTCCGCTCGACGTGCGTTCACCGTGTTGAAGCAGGAGAAGATGCCCGTCTGGCAGCCGCGGAAGACGTTGTTGCGCACGACCACGTCCGTCGGCGGCGTCCCCTCGAACCACTCGGTGAGCCCCGTCATCTTCATGCCGCAGCCCACCCGCTCGATCACATTCGACTCGACCAGAGAGTGTGGACACTGCACGTTGACGCCACAGCCGCGCAGATCGTGGATGTGGTTGTCGAACACCGTGAACCCCGTGCCGAACTGAAGCGGCAGATAGAGGAGATCCGCAGCCTTCGGAACCTTGCCGAGCCCGTGCGAAATCGCATAGCGCGTCTTCGCGTCCATCTCTCCCGCCTCGGCGAGCGTAATCACGTCCGCAGGGATGTCTTCGTCGACCGTAATGCGCCACATGGGCTTGGCGATTCCCTCCGTGAAACGTTCGGCCTTCACGACGCCCAGGTCGGCGCGGAAGCGACCGGACATCACCTCCATGATCTGTATGACATCCCCAGGACGAACATGCCCCCCATTCCGGCGCGCGACAAGCGTCCGCGGTCCCTCGATCCGGGCCACGGGCGTGCCATAGCCCAGCGAGTTCGCGCCATCGTCGCACATGCTGTGGAACTCGGAGTGCGCGAGATAGGACCCGCGCGAGCAGTAGAACGTGTCGGCGTTGGACGAGAAGATGATCGACGGATCGTCGTCCGGACACGTCTTCAGCTTCCAGCCCGTGAAATAGCGTGCGAGGCCTCCCGAAACCGCACTGCTGCGCGCGTTGCGGAACCAGACCTCCGAAAAGGCGCAGAACTGCGACCCAAAGGCGACCGTTCCGCCGAATTTGTTGTTACGGTCGGGCAGAACGATAAAACTGCCGGGCGGCACATTGAATTTCTCGAACCCCGGCCGCGACCGGTCGAAGTAGATGCGGAAACGGCCCTCCCCGAGATCGTCCGCCCTCAGATCGAAGAACAGCAACGCGCCGGGATCGACGATCTTCCGACCATCCGCCGCGAAGACGCAGACGACCTGCGCATGGTCGGCCTGACGATAGCGCGGATCGTCCGGACGCAGCGTCCCGGGCGTCCAGCGCACAATGGCGGTCGCCGTCTTCGGATCGTAGCTTTCGAGCACGGTCTGGGAGAACGGACGTTCCTTCCAGGCGCAGTTCACGCGGGCGATCGTCAGATTGCGGGCATCCAGGAGACTGATGCCGCGCGCATCGTAGACACCGAAGAAGAGGCGCGTCTTCTCTGGTCCTTCGCCCGTGACCAGACAGTTCGCCACATTGTCGAAGGAGATGTTCGAAACGCCGCCGTCCGATCGTTTCACACCCGTGCCACCGATGTGGAAGTCGCCCGCGCCAAGGCGCAGCACCGAGGGCTGTCCGCCCAGCTTGAGAATCGCCGCGCGAGCCCGTTCAAAGGCAGGCGCGTCATCCGTCACGCCGTCCCCCTTCGCCCCGAAATCGCGGCGGATGTCGAATTCAACCGGCTTCACGGCCGGGTTCGCGGGGTCGGACGCCCAATGCTCGATCGCCTCTTTGAAGTAGAGGCGGAATTCGTCCAGTTCAGCCTGCATGAGGCGTGTCCGCGTGGGAAGCGACTGCAGGCGCTCCGCCTGCTCCAGACGTTTCCACATCCGCTCGCACTGGAACGTGTTCTCGCACCCTTTGAAGAGTTCGGGGATGCGCTTGCGCACATCCGCGAGATCGGGCAGCGGATCGTCCGCGACGGGCGTCACGTCCGTCTCGCCCTTGAAGATGCGCGACACTTTCCTGAACGCCCTCACGCGCGCCGTATCCGCTCCGCCGTTCGGCGCCCAAAGCGGACAGATGTACGCCCCTTCCTCGAACTCGTTCCAGGCATACGTCAGCACATGGTCGAGGCAGTGCGCCCGATTCGCGTCGATGAACGCCTTGAAGTCCTTCGCGCATTCGACGAGTTCGCGTTCCGTCGCCGGGCTTGCATAGCGCTTCGGCGGATTGTCGCACCACGGCACAGGGCTCTCGATGCGCGGCCAGTGGTCACGTCCGGTCGCGAAGGCGGGAATGATGTCAAAACCCTCGGCGATCCAGCCGACGTTCCGTTCACGAATCGCCTTGTACAATTCAGGGAAACGCAGGAATGCGCCACCCTTCGGTGGTGCCGGCGGCGCATAGGCGGATCGAGCCTGAACGGAGCGGTCCCCGTCTGTGGGCATTTTCGCGCGCGTACCGTGCATCGCCGCGACGAAAGGATCCTTCACGCCCGCCGTGCGGCACGCCCGGCGGATCCGCGCCAGGATCTCGCCCTCCGTCGCGTCGCCGAAGATGTAGACCAGCGGCCGACCATCCCGGACTTTCTCGTAGCAGGCCTCTCCCATGGCCCTGGCGAGATTCGCCACTTCCTCATCGGTGTACACATGTCCGCCCAGGATGATGGCGCAGAGATTGAGTTTCGCCCGCAGCGGACTCTTCATGTGGAATTGCCGCGCCCAGGTGATTTCCCACAGATAGTCCTCGCACGAAGCGCTCTTGCCCTTGGCAATCGGGATGCGCTTCGCGTGCGGATCCTCGCCATACCAGCAGTAGGCGAAGTAGTCGATCCCCGCGTCGATCGCATACTGGAGCTCACGATCATATTCCTCGCGCGTCCGACGATGGTAGGAGATCTTGTCCGGCGACAGAACGTCCGCATAATAGGGCGTCAAGTGGCGGTAGCGGGCCGGCGAGAGCGAACGCGTCTGGTAGCCGCCAAACCAGGACGTTTTATCCGGGGCGCTGCAGTCCCAGTTGATCGCGCCGACGCGTGTCTTTTCCGCACAGCAGGAGAAAGCGAGCGCGGCCATCGCCCCCGCCAACGAGAATTTAATTGCTTTCATGGAGATTGTCCTACGCCTGTCGAATCAGCGGAAGATGACGATCGTACCCTTCGGCGTCACCGTCAGGCGGCCCGTGCCGTCGATGAATTCCGGGAAGGTGCCCGCATCGATTTCGCCTGTCACGAACACAGACCCAAACTTGACGCTGTTGATCCGAACCGAACCATCGAAGTCGAGCTTCAATTTCGCCCCCGTCGCAACCATGATCCGAAGGTCCTCCGCCAGCTGCGGCACGGCGCGAGCCGTGTCCTGCGCGATCTTGCGGAGCGACAGACCGTCGATGACCGCCGAACGATTGTCCCGTTCACCACCAGCCGCATGTTCGACATCGTGGGGATCGCCCTTCACGCTGAACGTGTAGATGCCGCCCTCGGCGAGGTCGAACTCGGTCTCGAAGACATGGGGATTGTAGAATGTGACCGCCTCGGTTGTGAAGATCGTCTTCTTGAGTTCCGTCTTCGCCTCGTTGTAGAGTGCAATGACAAGACCATTCTTGTCGTAGGTGGAATTATTGCGCGAATTCGCGGCGAACCGGAACCGGTAGCGTCCGGGCGTGAGAACGACCCGCTGCGTGATCTCGCCGATTCCGCGGATGTTGCAGGAGACTTCGCCGTCGAAGGCGGCCTTGACATACTGTTGCCCCGTGCTACCCCGATTGCAGTAGAAATTCGGCATCGAACCATTCGAACCGTCGTTTTTCGTTCCGCGAATCGTTGTCCATCCCTGATCGCCGGAGACGGTCACGTCCCCGTTGTCCTTCAGTTCCACGCCCATCTCGAAGGATCCGTTCCGCAGGAATTCCTCCACGCCGTCATCCTGAGACGGCGCCGAGACGTCGACCAGCACGAGATCGTCGACGATCGCGCCATGCATCTGCTCGGTCTCGGAGATCCGCAGGGTGAGGGACGTGTTGTCCGCCGCGACGGTGAAGGCTTTGGGCCACACACGGTCTTCCTGGACATGGCGGTCGCACGCGAGGCGCCCCAGATCCGTCTCCACGCCTCCCATCGTCACCTGCGCGCCGACATACGGGATATTCGCGCTGCTCAGGCTGAAATCACCCAGGAAGTCCTTGTCGAGATACGAGATATTCCAACGCGAAACCTTGCCGCGCAGCAGATAGGTCCCCGCCTTCGGCACGATGAACGTCGTCTCGGCGAAACTGCCAAGCCCAACCTCTTTCGCCTGAGGTAATTGCAAAACCCCTCGGACACCCTGTCGCCGGCCCTGCCACCCGAC
>JAUNMP010000107.1 GCA_030537465.1 bacterium | reverse complement strand
ACGCGTCGTCGCCGGGATAGATCGCGCAGGAGAACATCATGTCGTGCCAGATCATGATGCCGAGTTCATCGCAGATCTCGTAGAAGTCGTCATGCTCGAACTGGCCACCGCCCCAGAGGCGGAGCATGTTCATATTCGCGTCCTTGGCGGACGCGATCAGGTCACGGTAACGCGCCGTCGTCTGACGGTTCTCAAAGGCATCGCAGGGAATCCAGTTCGCGCCCTTACAGAAGATCTCCGCGCCGTTCACGCGGAACGCCATACGGGCTCCATCCTTGCCCTTCGCGTCCTTGTCGGGCGTGTTCAGCACCTCGATCTTGCGGAGGCCGATCTTGCGGACCAGCTTCTCACCGCCGACCTCGACCTCGAGCGGGTAGAGGTTCTGTTCGCCGGAACCATTCGGCCACCAGAGCATCGGCTCGGGAATCTCCACCTTGAGGGAAAGCTTGTTCGCGCCAGCCTTGACCGAAGCCGTCATTTCCTGCGAGAATCCACCGACTTTCGCGGAATACTTCACAGAACCATCGACGGGGGCCGTCACCTCGGCGTTCACCGTCACCGTGCAGCGGGACCAGTCCGCGGCGAAGTCCTGGTCGCAATAGACATAGTCGATGCGCGCCGCGTCCGTCGCCACCAGCATCACCGGGCCACAGAAGCCCGTCACCATCTGCGCGAGGCCCCAGTCCCAGCCGCCATGGCACTGCGGCTTGCGGATGAGTTCGATTGCCTTCGCCCACGGCACGTTCGAGATCTGGAACTTGTGGTCGTAGCCCTTGGCGCGCTCGTTGGACTCGTTCTCCGCGCTCTTGAAGATTCCCACGATGCGGTTGTCGCCCGGCTTGAGGAACTTCTTCACGTCGAATTCCCAGCGGCGGAAGCGGTTGTCGGTCTTTCCGACCTCCTCGCCGTTCAGTTCGATCGTGCAGAACGTGTCGACGTCCTCGAGGCGGAGCACCACGCTCTTCGCCTTCAGCATGGACGAGGGAACCATGAACGAACGCTCGACGCGCCAATCCTTGCGTCCGACATCCTGCGTCACAAGCTCATTCTGCCCAAAGAACGGATCGGGGATCTTCCCCGCCGCGAACAACGCGGAATGCACATCGCCGGGCACCTGCATCGGCAGCGTGAACTGCACGACATTGTCGGCTTCACGGAGATGCCAGACGCCGGAGAGGTCCAGACGCCCGGAGGAGACAATCGACTCGGCCGGCAGCATCGTGGACACTGCGGCGACAATCATCGCAAACGTGCATTTTTTCATGACGAGCATTATCGCATTTCCACCCCATCCCCGTCAAGAGGCCCCCAGTTGAGACAAAAAAGCCGACCGCGTGATGCGGCCGGCTTCCTGTATCGAGAATGCCCAGGCGTTCACTTACCGGGCGGACTCGACTCTGGCGCGGATCCTGTCATGCGCCGCCTTGAGAACCGCGGGATTGTACTTGAGCACCTTGCGGTCGTAGGTCATGAGTCCGTTGATCTCGATCTCGACGTCGGTCGTCTGCGTGTAGACGCTGCCGCCAAGCCCCTTCGACGCCAGATCGACCACCTGGTCCATCAGGCCGAGGTAGGTCTTCTCGAGACCTTCAAGGGTTTTCGTATCCTCGATGCCACCATAGCCCCAGTTGCCCTTCCCGTCCTTGGGCTCCTTCCAGAGGTGTCCCTGGACCGGGTGGCCGAGGCCACCGAACTCACCGAGGAACGAGACCCGGCGGTCATTGACGTCGAACATCGTCGGGCCACGGTAGAGGTGCATGTCGACGGCGTCGGCCGCTTCGCACTCGCCAGCGGGCTTGTGCTGCGTCTGGACGCGCTTCTCCCACTTCCAGCCTTCAGGCAGAAGATGGCCGCCCTCCCAGTCCCAGCAGCCGGAGGGACCGTTCACGAGACGGGTGGGGTCGTAGCGGCGCACGAAATCGAGTGTCGAGTGGGTCAGGAACTGACCGGGCTGCGTCCAGCCCTCGTTGTAGGGCACCCACATGACGATGGACGGCACCGAGTACAGGTTGTCCATCATCTGCTTGAGCTCTTCGCGGTAGAAGCCGTAGCGCTTAACCGTGTCCACGAGCATCGGATCCTTCCAGCTGCCGCTGCCGCTGGGCATATCCTGCAGCACGAGGAGGCCCATCTTGTCGCAGAGCGCATAGTAGCGCATCGGCTCGACCTTGATGTGCTTGCGCATCATGTTGAAGCCGCAGTCCTTGAGGACCTTGATGTCATACGCCATCGCCTCTTCCGAGGGAGGCGTGAGCAGGCCATCCGGCCACCAGCCCTGGTCGAGCGTGCCGAGAATGAAGTAGGGCTTGTTGTTGAGGTAGAAGCGGAGGTAGCCGTCCTTGTCCTTGCCCTTCGAGAACTTGCGCATGCCGAAGTAGCCCTCGAAGGCGTCCTTCTCGAACTTTGCCTTGAAGGTGTAGAGATTCGGCGATTCGGGGCTCCAGAGCTTGAATCCCTTCGGCATCTTGATGACCAGACGCTGCGTCGCATCGGCCTTGCCGGAGGCGACCTTGCTGCCGTCCGCGTCGAAGATTTCGACCTTGACGTCTTCGTCCAGCTCCTCGCCCACGGTCTTGAACGTGAAGGAGACCTCGCCCTTGTCGATGTCCGGCGTGACCTTGTAGGACTCGATGTAGGTCTCGGGAACTTCTTCCATCCACACCGTCTGCCAGATGCCCGAGACGCGCGTGTAGAAGCACCCCTTCGGCGTGAAGCTCTGCTTGCCACGGGAATTGATGAAGTCTTCCGTTGGGTCCCAGACGCAGAGCGTGAGCTCGTTCTCGCCAGCCTTCACATAGTCGGTGATGTCGAGCGTGAAGGTGTTCTGTCCGCCCTCGTGCGGCACATCCGTTACCTCGGTGTGTCCGATGAAGACCATCGTGCGGAAGTCGACGCCGCCGAAGTGCAGCAGAATGCGTTTGCCGGGCTGCGGATTGCAGGTGATCTTGCGCGTGTACCAGAGAAACTCGTCGGGCTGAATCAGACGCTCGACGCCGGAGAGCTTGGACTCGATCGCGAACGGCACGAGGATCTTCCCCTCCCAGGTCGTTGGACGTCCGGGGGTGTTGGTGACGCTGGTCACCGCATAGTCCCATTGGCCATTGAGGTTCGTCCAGTTCGCGCGGACCATCTGCGGCCGAGGATACTCTCGCCACGCATTTTCGGGTGTGACCTTTTCGCCCCAGGTCGTCATCAGGGTGGCGGCCGCCAAAATCGCTCCAAACATAATGTTCCTTCTCGTCTTTGCTGTTAATTCAAAAAAGGAGGGCTCGGCCCCCATCTCCGTGGAGACAAGGGCGAGCCCAGCTTTCAGTTTCGGCCAGAAGACCTAGACTTACGCACGCGGGTTGTTGTGGTAGACCGTGTGGAGGAGGTGGTGCGCCTTCTCCGAACCAGGCGTGCCAAGATACTCCTCGTAGAGCTTCTTGATGTCCGGGTTCTCGTGCGAGAGACGGCAGGGCTTGCCGGCGTCCTCGGCGTAGAGCCCCTCCATCCGGCGCTGGAGCGTCGCGGCACGGTCTTCCTTGATGAGCGGCTGGCCACCGCCGTTGATGCAGCCGCCGGGGCAGGCCATGATCTCGATGGCCTGGAAGCGACTGCGGTCGGCGCGGACCATGTCGAGCACCTTGCGGGCGTTGCCGAGGCCGGAGCAGATCGCCGCGTTGACGACGACGCCAGGCGCGACTTCAACCTTTGCCTCCTTGACGCCGTCAAGACCGCGCACCGCGCGGAAGTTGATCGCGTCGCCGGAGAGGTTCTCGCCCGTGAGCATCGTGTGGACGCTGCGGAGCGCCGCCTCAAGCACGCCACCCGTCACGCCAAAGATGACACCGGCACCGGTGGATTCGCCGAGCGGGCTGTCGTAGTCGGAATCGTCCAGATTGGCGAGGTTGATGCCCGCCTCGTGGAACATCGCGACGAGCTCGCGCGTCGTGACGACGTAGTCGACGTCCCGAACGCCGTTCGGCGCGAACTCGGGGCGCGCGGCCTCGTACTTCTTCGCCTGGCAGGGCATCACGGAGACGACGATCAGGTCCTCGGGCTTCACGCCGATCTTCTCGGCGTAGTAGCTCTTGGCGATCGCGCCGAACATCTGCTGCGGGCTCTTGCAGCTCGACGGGATGTCGAGGAGATCCGGATAGTGGTGCTCGAGGAAGTTGATCCAGCCCGGACAGCAGGACGTGAGAATCGGCAGGTTCTTGCCGGCCTTCACGCGCTCGACGAGCTCGTGGCCCTCCTCCATGATGGTGAGGTCGGCGGAGAAGTCCGTGTCGAACACCTTGTCGAAGCCCAGCATGCGGAGGCCCGAGACGAGCTTGCCCGTGACGGGCTCGCCCGGCTTGAAGCCGAATTCCTGGCCGACGCCGACGCGCACGGCCGGAGCGGTCTGGACGATGACCGTCTTGGACGGATCGTGGATCGCCTTCCAGACGTTGTTGACGTAGTTGTGACCCGTGATGGCGCCCGTGGGGCACACGTTCGCGCACTGGCCGCAGAACGTGCAGCTCGTATCCGCGAGCGGAATCATCGAGGCCGTTCCAACCTTGGCGCCGAAGCCACGGCCGTTGCCCGTGAGGGCTCCGACGGTCTGGACCTTGTTGCAGACGGTCTCGCAGCGGCGGCACATCACGCACTTCGAGAGGTCGCGCATCAGGGCGGCGCTCTCGTCGACGTCGAACTGGTTCATCTCGCCGGCGTACTTGATCTGGCGGATGCCGAACTCGGCGGCAAGCTTCTGGAGCTCGCAGTCCTGGTTCTTCGTGCAGGTCAGGCAGTCCTTCGGATGGTCGGAGAGCAGAAGCTCGAGAACCGTACGGCGGGCCTTGAGGGCACGCGGCGAGTTCGTCCAGACCTCGACGCCGTCGCGGGCGAGCGGGGTCGCGCAGGCCGGGACGAGGATCTTGCGGGGTCCGCGGATGCCCGTGGCCTCGACCACGCAGAGACGGCACGAAGCCGGCTTGTTCTCGGTTCCGCAGCCGACGTCGGGGCAGTAGCACAGCGTCGGGATGTGGACGTTGATCTTGTTCGCCGCATCGAGGATCGTCGAACCGGCGGGCACCTCAACCTTGGTGCCGTTGATGATAACGGTAACGTTTGCCATTTTTCGATTACTCCTTGACGATGGCCTTGAACGGGCACGCGCTGATGCAGGCGCCGCACTTGATGCACTTCTTCGCGTCGATGACGTGACGCTGCTTGACCGTGCCCTCGATCGCGTTCACCGGGCAGTTGCGAGCGCACTTCGTGCAGCCCTTGCACTTATCGGTGATCGTGAGCGTGTAGAGCTTCGTGCAGGTGCCGGCCGGGCACTTCTTGTCACGCACGTGGGCGACGTACTCGTCGCGGAAGTAGCGGAGCGTGGAGAGAATCGGGTTCGGCGCCGTCTGGCCAAGGCCGCAGAGCGCTGTGTCCTTGATCGTGTTGGCGAGGTCCTCGAGCTCGACGAGCATCTCCTCCGTGCCATTGCCGTCGCAGATCTTGTCCAGCATCTCGAGCATGCGGCGCGTGCCGATGCGGCAGGGCGTGCACTTTCCGCAGGATTCGTCCTTCGTGAAGCCGAGATAGAACTTGGCCATCGCAGGCATGCAGTCCTTGTCGGAGAGCACGATCATGCCGCCCGAGCCCATCATCGAGCCGATGCGCATAAGGGCGCCGTAGTCAATCGGAGTGTCGAGGTCCTGGGCCGTGATGCAGCCGCCGGACGGACCGCCCGTCTGCACCGCCTTGAACTCGTGACCGCCGGAGATGCCGCCGCCGATGTCGTAGATGATTTCGCGGAGCGTCGTGCCCATCGGAACTTCGACGAGGCCGACGTTGTTGATCTGGCCGGCGAGGGCGAACACCTTCGTGCCGGAGTTGCCGGAAACCGTCTTGACCCAGTTGCCCTTCTCGTCGACTTCGGTCTTCCAGTTGCCGATCTGCGAGTACCACTTGGCACCCTTCGTGAGAATCACGGGGATGGACGCGTAGGTCTCGACGTTGTTCACGTTCGTGGAGCAGCCCCAGTAGCCGCCACCGATGTTGGCGGGGAACGGCGGCTTCGTCGTGGGCTCGCCACGCTGGCCTTCCATCGAGTGGATGAGGGCCGTCTCTTCGCCGCAGACGAACGCGCCGGCGCCGAGCTTGATCTCGATGTCGAAGTTGAAGCCCGTGCCGAGGATGTTCTTGCCGAGCAGGCCGACTTCGCGGGCCTGGTCGATCGCCAGCTGGAGACGGTTCACCGCGAGCGGGTATTCCGCGCGGATGTAGACGAGACCGTTCTGGGCGCCAATCGCGTACGCGCCGATCGCCATCGCCTCGATGACCGAACTCGGATCGCCTTCCATGATGGAGCGGTCCATGAACGCGCCCGGGTCGCCTTCATCGGCGTTGCAGACGATGTACTTCTCGTCGGCCTGGACGCCCGCCGCGATCTTCCACTTGAGACCGGTGGGGAAGCCCGCGCCGCCGCGGCCGCAGATGCCGGAGTTCAGGACTTCCTGAACGACTTCGGCCGGCGTCATCTGCGTGAGGGCCTTCGCGAGACCCTGGTAGCCCTCGTTCGCGATGTAGTCCTCGATGGACTCGGCGTCGATCAGGCCGCAGTTGCGGAGCGCGATACGCTGCTGCTTCGCGTAGAACGGCATCTTCGCGTAGTCGTCGATCTTCGCCTTGAGCGTGGGCTCCACATAGAGGAGGCGCTCGACGACCTCGTGGCCGACGATGTGCTTCTGGACAATCTCCTTCGCGTCCTCAGGCGTCACCTGCACGTAGAACACGTTGTCGGGCATCACCTTGACGATCGGGCCCTGGGCACAGAAGCCGAAGCAGCCCGTCTGGACGACCTTGACGTCGGCCTCGAGGCCGGCGGCCTTGATCTCATCGCGGAGGTTCGCCATGAGCGTCTGGGAGGCGGAGGCGTGGCAACCCGTACCGCCGCAGCAGAGGATATCCTTCTTCTTGGAGTCGATCGCGCCCTGGGAGACGAGGCGGAGGGCCAACTTGCCCTTCGCGGCCTCGAACGCGGCGTCGAGATCGGCCTTGCTCGTGATCTTGTTCATTTTAAAGCTCAGCCTTTCGCCTTGAATTCGTTGATGATTTCGACGGCCTTCGCAGGCGTCACCTTGCCGTACACCTGGTCATTGACCATCATGACCGGCGCGAGACCGCAGGCGCCGACGCAGCGGAGGGCGCTGACGGAGAAGAGACCGTCGGCCGTGGGATGCGTGTCGGCCTGAACGCCGAGAACGCGCTCGATTTCGCGCAGGACGCCCTCGGAACCCTTCACGTAGCACGCCGTGCCGAGGCAGACGTTGATCACGTACTTGCCCTTCGGCTTCGTGGTGAAGTAGTTGTAGAACGAGACGACGCCGGAGACGGCGCTCTCGGGGATGGCCATCTTCGCGGCAACGTGCTGCTGCACTTCGCGGGGCAGATAGCCGAAAATGTGCTGGGCGCGGTGGAGAATCTGGATAAGACGACCGCGCCGACGCTCATCGGTGAGGTCCAGCTTCAGACCATCGATGAACGCATCGAGCTCGGCATACTTCCCGGCCACGGCCGGTGAGCAGTTTTCGCACATGTGACGAGTTCCTTTTGTTGTGTTGAAAATTGTTCGGTTATTATCTCACAGGGGGCGGTTGTTAGGCAACACTAATTTACCCCACCCGACCGGCGCCGTCGAACCTCAGGACACTCTTCACGGCCATGGATTCGTCATCCGCCGTGAGATAGGTCATCGTGTAGGTCTTTCCGCCCGGCGGCACGTCGAGAACAATGTGCCCGCAGTCGTAAGAGGCCTTCGCGACGTCGTTCGTCCAGGCCTTCCCCGCATCCTCCTCACGGCGACTCTTCGGGAACACGCCCGGGCAGATCACCCGGTCGCCCGGATAGAGAGAACGGTCCGCCAGACGCGCGCAGACCGGGTCCACCATGTGGAGCGTGTCCCAGGTGCACCCCACCCAGGCCTGCGCGGCAAGGGTCTTCACGAGCTTCTCGGGCATTGAGAAATGGCCGTGGTGGTTCACCTTTGCAACGTTCACCTTCTCGACGACGGACGCCAATTCATCCTCGATCAGGGTCACGGACTTGTCCGCATTGCGGATCTTGTCCGAGAAGTCGCCCGCGGTGAAGAACTTGAAATCGCCATATTCGACGATCATTCCCAGGCTCATGCCGTTTTCATTGAGGTTCTTCGGGTGGCAACGGGCGATGACGTCCGCATAGAGATCGCGAATCTCACCATTTTTCGCCGCAATACGACCATTTGCACAGATATTGCGGACCTTGAAGCCGGCACATGCCGACGGATCCTTCAACGGGACGACCTGGTCCGCCGCGCCCAGGCGGAACTTCTCGACCTTGAGTCCGTCGCGCTTCTCGAGCATCGCGTAGACCTTCCGGATGTGCTCCAGGTCGCGGTCCTGCCCGTCGATCTTCGGAATCGGATCGTCGAAGGTCGGCCAGGCCCGGTCGATCGCCTTTGCGAACGTGAGCTGTTCGGCCGCAAGCCCGAAGCCGCTGCGGTAGTAGTCCCACTTCCGCTGGGCGCCGGTCGGCGCGCGGCTCTGCCAGTTCGGCGTGCCGCCGTGGTCGGCGTGGTAGTGGGAGAGCATCATGTAGTCGACGGCCGCGTCGGACGGATTGACGCGCCTGACATAGCGCGCGATCCACTCGCCCGCGAGACGCTCCGGCCCCGGCTTCACCGGCACGGCGAGATTGCCGCGCGTGAGGGCCGCGTGGTCTCCGCAGTCCAGCAGCATCGTCGTGCCGTCCGGCAGAATCCAGAACATGCTCTCCGCCACGCCCGTGTAGATGAAGTGGACCTGGAACTGCCCCTTCTTCCATCCCTTCCAGGGTTTGCCGACGGACGGATCCTCAGTTCCCGCCGCAAACGCCTTGCCGAATCCGCCCAGCGCGGCGGCCGCCGCGCCCAGACCAAGAAATCCCCTGCGATCGATTGCCATGGACATCCCCCTTCTTCGACGACTCACTTGCCGAGATTGGCCGGCTTCTTGTTCGTGAACCAGTCCGTGAGCGTGCGGACGACGAGCTTCGGACGGCGATTGCTGTCGAAGAGCCCCGCCCAGCTCATCGCGATGTGCTTCTTGCCATCCTGCGTGCATTCGCGTCCGCAGGTCCGCGTATCGAAGTACTGCCAGTAGGCGATGCCGGCGATGCCCGGATTGTTCCACACCGCCTCGGCGACGGCGTTGTTGTGCTCCTCCTGGAAGTTCTCCGTGTCGACTGGCGCCGAGGGGTCGCGCTGGCCATAGAGGCCCGCCGAGCCCATCTCGGAGATGATGATCGTCTTCCCGGGATACTTCTTCTGGAAGTATTCCACCGTCCAGTCGACGCCATGCCCCTTCATGTTGTGGATCTTCTCCACCAGCTCCTCGTGCGAGCCAGGATAGCCGTTGATCGTGCCAGGGTAGGTGTTGAACGCGATGATGTCCGTGCCCTCGTGGCAGATATCGCTCGAGATCATGTTGCAGGCGAACGTGATGAGGCGGCCGGAATCCTCCTTGCGGATCGCCGCGATCAGCTGGTCGGAGAGCGCCTTGCACTCCTTCGTGCCGCTGTTGCACTCGTTCATGTACGCGAAGATGATCACGGAGGGATGGTTGAAGCTGTTCCGCACCATCAGCGTCGTCTGCTCGAGCTGGCGCGCGATGAAGCCCGGATCCGTCAGCTCGTTGTTGCCGTCGATGCGCTTGAAGGTGTAGGTCTGCCCGTTGCCCCAGCCGAGGGACTCCTCCCACACGAGCACGCCATGCTCGTCGCAGAGGTCCAGAAAGCGCTGGGACTGCGGATAGTGCGCGCCACGGAAGAAGTTTCCGCCCATCGCCTTCAGGTTCTGGATGTCGGTGAGCATGAAGCTCTCCGGCGTCGCCGCGCCGGACTGCAGCTGCTGGTCGTGGCGGTTCGCGCCCTTCAGGAAGATGCGCTCGCCGTTGAGGTAGATTCCGCCGTTCTTCGCCTCGACCGTGCGGATGCCGAAACGCGTCGAAAGGGTGAGCGGTTGAGAGGGTTCCCGGATGGCGACCGTGTGGAGGTTCGGGTGGTCGGTGGACCAGAGCTTGAAGTCCGGCACCTTCACCGTCGCGCGCCCGCCTTTGAAGGACGCCTTCACCTCGTTCCTGGAATCAAAGACGAGCGTCGTCTCGAAGTCGGTGGCGGAGAAGTTCACCGCCTCGATCTCCACCGTGCCCGTCTTATAGTCGCGGGTGCGGACGAACAGCTTCCGGTTGTCGAAGGAGAGCGAGACGCCGTGGAAGAAGCCGCCCCAGCAGTGGAAGTCGTAGTAGGTGCGCACGAGCTTCTGATAGCTCCAGTCGAAGCGGTTGTCGACGGCGGCGACAAGCGTGTGAACGCCCGCGGCGAGCGGACCCGTCGCCAGCTCCACACGGCTCCAGGGCAAGGCGTCCACGCCGATGTCGCGTCCGTCGATCTTGAACGTGCCGTAGAGGCCCAGCCCATCGACCACGAGCCAGGCGTTGTCCACGGCCGCGTCGAGCGTGAAGGTACGGCGGTAGAGTCCGGTGCCGCGCTTCATGAACCACTTCGGCATCGCGTCGAAGCAACCGGGGACGATGATCGGATCGGTCGCGGTGAACGCGGCGGCATCCACCTGCTGCCAGGACTTCCCCTCCTCGAAGCGGAAGTCCCACGTCCCGTTCAGATCCAGCGGGCGCGGCGCGCCCACGAGGCCCGCAACTGCGGCGAGCGCGACGACAAACAGAGCGTTCTTCATTCTATTCCTCCTCTCAGGCCTTGGACGGCTTGCCGTTCCCCAGCTCCTTGTTGACGACGGCGCAGATGCAGCAGTCGCTCCACACGTTCTCCGCCGTCTCGATCATGTCGATGATCGTGTAGATCGGCAGAATCACGCCGAGGATCATGAGGTTTCCATTCACGCCCGCCATCAGCGAGAGCGTAAGGAAGTAGCAGCCCATCGGCACGCCGGCGTTGCCGATCGCGCAGAGCGTCGCGACCACGCACCACACGAGCATCGTCGGCAGCGTGAGCGCGATGCCGCACTCGGGCGAGTTCTTCATCACGAAGAGAGAGGTCACGAGGATGAACGCCGCGCAGCCGTTCATATTGATCGTGCAGCAGAGCGGCAGGATGAAGCGCGCGATCCAAGGCTTCGCCTGCAGGTTCGACTCGGCCGTGGAGACCGTCACAGGCAGCGTCGCCGCAGAGCTCTTCGTGAAGAGCGCCATCAACAGCGCGGGGGTCATCTTGTGCATCACCTTGTAGCCGTTGATGCCGCGCAGGAAGCAGAAGAGCGGCAGAATGATGAAGAACTGGATGGCGTTGCCCCCCAGCACCACGAGCACGTACTTGCCGATCGAACCGACGACCACGCCGGCGGACATCTGCGCGGCGAGCTGCGCCGCGAACGCGACGATGCCCACGGGAAGCGCCCAGATGAGGCCCTTGATCATTCCGAAGAAGACCTCCTGGAGTCCGCACAGCGCCTTGTGAAGCGCCTTCACGTTGGCGCTGTTCTTCTCGAGAACGGCAATGGCGATGCCGATGCCCGCCGAAATCAGCACCACCGGCAGCACGTTGCCCTTGAGGAACGGATCGATGAGGTTGTTCGGCAACGCGTTCAGGATGTGTCCATAGACCGTCTCGGGCGGACGCGCGATCTGCGCCATTGCACCAGCGTCCTTGGAGACCGCGGCGATCGCATCCTGGGAGATCGTGCCCGGATCGATCAGCAGGAAGAGTCCGAGACCGACGAGAGACGCGACGAACGACGTCAGCACCGTGTAGGTGAGCGTGCGGCCAAAGACCTTCCCCATCGAATTGCCTTCGCCCAGCGACGCCATCGCCGTGAGAATGGCGAGCGCCACCGTCGGCACCGCGATGAACTGGAAGAGCCGCGTGTAGGCCGACGCGACGAAATCCATGAATTCATTGATGCCTGCGGCGCCGAACGAACCAAGAACACCGCCGACGATCAACGCGGCGGTCCAGATGATGAGCTGCTTGAATTTCATTTTTACTCCTTGAGGGCGATATTATACCACAACACCCCAAGGAGCACCCGCAGTGGACGAGTTTACTGCGCTGCAGACGGGATCTCGAAGGAGAGGTCCGGCCGCAGACGGCTGGAGTCACAACGCGGGAGATAGGTGATCCGCAGCGCCGTGCAGCCGAAGGGAACCAGCTTGACCGGGATGGGACGCGTCACCGTCTGAAGCGGCTTGTAGAACTCCGTCGTCTTGATCGGATAGGGCGGGAACGCAAAAGGCGCCTTGTACCCCGTCAGATGGATCGCCACGGGCGGATTCTGCCAGACATACCCTTCCAGCGGCAGTTCCTCGACAGAGGCGTCCACCTTCGCCTCGTCTAGGGCGATGTTCCACGAAATCATCTCGCGCACATACCCCTGGCGCTCGTACAGCGGCACAGGCTTTTCGTCGATCACCGGACGCACCCGCCACCACGACCACCCCTTCGGCAGCGGCGTCGCGGCCCGCGCGTTCTTCGATGCGGCGACGCCGTTGCCCATTTTCTCCCATTTTTCGCCGATCGGCAGCGAGAACACCAGAGGGCCGCGCCGCACGACCAGGGGATAGGTGCCGACATGGTCATTGAAACGCTCGACCCGCACGGGCATCTCCAAGTGCAGGGAGAGACTGTCTCCGTCCTTCCAGACGCGGTCCAGGGACGCCCCCTTCTCGCCATTCACGCACCACGACATCTCCTGGCACCACGTCGGCTTCTTGGGAACCACGGCCAAGCGGGTCGGCGTTCCGGCGCGAACCGTATAGGAGACGTCCGAGCGGAACGGATACGCCGTCTCCGATTCGAACGTCACACCACGGAAGGAGATCGCACACGGCGCATAGCCAACCAGATGGAGACGCCCCTGCTTGTCCGCCATCGCCAGAGACCGCGTGAACTCGGGCATCACCTGGACGGACCGGACCGCGCAGCAGGCGACGGGATGGACAGGGCCGAACATGTTGTCGTCCATCTGCGTGTGGGAGGACTTCTCCGTCGCATAGACCATGTTGGGCGAACTGAAGTACTGGATCGCCTTCTCGTCCTTCCTCCGGGCGCCCTGGACCGCGTTGAAGACGGTCGTCTCCAGGAAATCGCCGAACCTCGTCTCGCCCGAGACCGCCAGAAGCCGTACGCACGCGTGGACAAACCCAGCGAAACCGCAGTACTCCGACTCGCCGTTCACACGGGGGGCCGAAAGATATTCGTCATTGCCCGCCTGGGCGCCCGTCACGTGCATCGCCTGCGCCATGAGCTTGTCAAAGCCCTTCTGCGAATCCGCCAGGTAGGACTTCTCCCCCGTCGCGCCGAACAGCATCGCGGGAATCGGCAGGTCGTTCACATAGGCGACGGCGTGGTTCGAGTTGAACTCGAAATCGTTCGAACCGTAGGCCTTCGACGTCGTCAGAAAGAGATCCTTGCGGGCCAGATAACGCTGATAGTCGAGGCAGAAGTCGAGCAGACGGCGGTCGCCCGTCAGACGGTAGGTGTCGAGCATCGGCAGGCACAGAAAGACGCCCGAGTAGCGCGTCTTCTTCTCCCCCGCCCAGTTCGCGCAGAACCAGAGCAGCGTCTTATGGACGGCCTCGAGGACGTCCTTGCGCCCCGTCGCCTCAGCGAAATGCAACAGCGCCATGTACCCGCAGGCGTTGCCGCTGGCATTGTAGTCCTCGAACCGATTGGCCGTGGGCGGATAGGTTCCCACGTAGCCATCCGCCTCGGCGTTGGCCAGCACCTCAGACACCCATTTCTCCGCCTTCGCCTTCAGGGCGGCGTCGTCCAGTGTCCAGGCCAGCTGGACGAGACCGTCCCAGTAGTTGCCGGAGATTTCCGCGCCCCAGCCCGGCGTGCTCTTGCCCCAGCCCTTGTAGATCTCGCGCGTGGTGTACGGCGTCGCGATCATCTGCGGTTCAAGCTCGTCGAGATGACCGCCCATGCCGTCGCGGCTGCGCGACAGCTGCTCCCGCAGCCATCCCCGGGCGACGATCGACCCGAGTGGAAGCGGCTCCAGGGCCTGTTCGCCCCAGACGAGGCTCGAAAGAGCCACACCTGCGAAAAGAAAATAGACAGCCTTCTTCATGAACACCCACCTCTGGATTAAGAGAGTCAAAGTCCCCCGGGAATCGGGACGCGTGGGAGATTATATCACAGGTCGTCCGTGCAGATCGGGTCGGGGCAGAAGTCCTTCCGTCCGCAGTCCCTGCAGAAGTCGCCGCGCCAGACGGCGTCGAACTGCTCTGCGAGCGGCGCGATCAGCGCGGAATCGTCAGTGAGGATGCCGTTCTCGAAATTGCGTTTCCGGTCGGACTTCGCGCCCATGCCCGCGCCCGTCAGATTCGCGCTCCCGAACCAGGCCTCCGTTCCATCGATGATGATGCACTTGAAATGGACGCGCGGACACAGCACCCGCTCCATCCGGGTGAAAAGACGTGGATAGCGGTCGAAGTCCTCGCGGAAGTTCGGTCCGGGCTCCTTGGCATGGATGAGCCGGATTTCGACACCCTTCCCGACCAGCTGCGCCAATATCTTCAGGAACGGCACCATCTCGCTGCCGCCCGCATCGACGTACATGTCCTTGATGTCCGCCGTCGCGATCCACAGCCGATGCCGAGCCCGCGGCACGCGGTCGCGCACCACCTGCTCGTAGATTTCCCGATTGGAGACAAACTGGATCATTTCCTGCGAAGATTATACCACATTCCACGCCTCCTCCAGAGACAACCGCTCAACTTCATTCACCGTACTTTGCCGTCAGTCTTTCGATTGTCGCCAGGTCCTCCTCTTTGACGCCGGAGCCGTCGAGGACATTCCTTGCAAGCGGATTGAGGATTGGCGCGTCGTACTTGTTGATTCCACCTGTCTCGTAAAGACGGCGGAGCTTGGCAAGGGATGGATGATCGTGGATTCGTGGCGTAAAATCGAATTCAAACTGCTCCACGCCTCCTGGAAGTTTTGCCCCGTCACCTGTTGCCAGCCGGCGGAGATAGAACTGCATGGCCTCCTTGTACCAGGGATCTTCCGAGGAGGTGCTCTCGTCAGGATGATTCTCGAATGCCGAACAGAACTCCACGACCGCAGGATCTATAATGAGATCACTCGGAAGAATCCGCCGGTCAATCTTCAGGCCATGCAGTGTCCGACAGCGTGACAACGCCGTGTAGAGCTGCCCGTGGTCGAAACATCCGCGTCCCAACCGAAGATCGACGCAATCAAGGCTCAGACCCTGGGACTTGTGGATCGTAATTGCATACGCCAGGCGCAGGG
>JAUNMP010000377.1 GCA_030537465.1 bacterium | reverse complement strand
GCGACGGAGTCGCCGGAATGTTCAACTGAGGAGGGTTTTGCAATTACCTCACATCTTACCCGCGATGCGGATGCACTCCGTCGTTGCGTCGCCGTCGATGACGACGTCGGCCGGATTCCCCGTCTCGCCACGGATTTCCCCGGTACCGTTCAAGTGAAGAGCCCCAGTGTCCGACTCCAGTTTCTGCTCCTGCAGGTGGTAGGTTCCTGTCTTGAGGACAAGCACTCGGCCCGACTGCCAGTTGTTGAGAACCATCTGAATGGTCTTCTTCGGCGCGTCTGAGGTTCCCGCATTGGCATCATCGCCGTCGGGCGAGACATAGACCGTATCGGCATTCGCCGTCAAGAACGCCATCCCCACAAAAGAGCACAGCCCCGCAATCAAAATCAGACGTTTCATTTCAGTCTCCAGCATTTTCAGCACGATCATTTGCCTGTCTTCGGCTGCGCACGGACGGTCTCCATCGCGCAGCGGCGCAGCAGCGGCGCATTGCGGCGGAGGTCGTCGCCGGCCGCTTCGGGGAGGGACGCGAGGCTCGTGACGTCCGTCCCCGCCAAGGTGGCGAGCCAGACGCAGGCCTGCAGATATCGCCCCGCCTCGTTGAGGTGGTGGAAATCGAAGCGCAGTCTCTTCTCATTCGCGTTCGCTTCCCACGACCTCCCCTTCCCCCACCAGAACCAGCCCGAAAGCTCGCCGCCGATGTCGGGCAGTTCGCCGGGCTTGAGCGCCGCGCGTGCCGCCTTCGACACGGGACGCGCCGTCACAGGCAGGCGTTTGCGGAAGAGATCGACCGCGGGACCGACGGGAATGAGTCCCAGCCCCAGACGGCTCGCCTGAGCCGTATAGTTCGAGACGAGCGCCGCGGACATCTCGGCCTGCGTCATCCGAAGCGAGCCCAACCCGCCCGCGTCGTCTGAAATCCGCTGGGAATAGACGGGATCGCTCCACGTGAGCTGGAAGAAGAGTCTGGCGTTGGGCTGCCGTTCGCGAACGAGCTTGACGAGACGGTCCGCCCACGGATCGAAGCAGGCGGCCCGCATACCATCCGCACTCTGTTCCTGGAAGGTCACGACATCCCACGTGCCGTCCGCCAGCATCTCGGGGAGATTCGTCTTCCCCCTGCCTTTGACGTGGTACGGCCGCACGGACGGATCCTTCAGCGCCGCCTCGCAGTTCATCCAGTGGTTGCTGAGCGATTTGCCGCCGATGGCCAAGATCGCGAGGTCGAGCTCGACGCCCGCCGCTGCCGCGAGACGCGGCAGTTCGGGTTCAAGGGACTGCGTGTAGCTGTTGCCGATCGCCAACACGCGGAGCGGCTTCGCCTGGAGAGTGAAAGCCGCGACCAGGCACGCCACGGCGACAAGATTGAGTAGCTTCATGCCGCCCATTATAGCAAAGACCGCGCCTGAGTTGGGAAATGTTTGAATTTAGAATTTTTAGGATGTGGCTCTTCGGACATAAGTGTGGGTCTGTTCAGGGACTCGGAGCATTCAATTTGGTACGCAGATGCTGCGCATACGCAGATTTTTCGACCGAATCGACGTGGCTACAACGCCCGCGCCAATGACTTGAATTTGACAATTCTGTGGCTTGATTTTTGACGCGCGGGCTACGCCACGGTCGATTCGGTCGAAGATGCATATTGGGCAACAACCGTCTGGATATATGATCTTGCCGAAAACCGTTTGTGGCGTAGCCCTCGCCGTAAATGGGGTTCTCCAATTTGTCAATGAATTGCGATTGGGCGAGGGCGTTGTAGCCACAACGGTTTTCGGCAAATACTGCGTATGCGGAGCATCTGCGTACTTCATAAAGCCTTGAAAGGCGAAAGAAGACCCGCTCTTATACCTGAAGACTCTAGAATGCCTGAATGCGGGAATTCAGTCGGCGGCGGCGAGGAGGTCGAGGGCTTCGACGGTGGCGCCGAGGCAGTTGATCCAGATGTTGTCCGCATCGGGACGCGTGAGCATCTGCGTGCGGATGCAGCCTTTCGCGTCCTGGATGTTCGTAAGCGCGTCGCCAAGCGCCCGGGCCTTTGCGAGGTCGAGCGGATTCCGCTCGGCAGCGTAGAGGGCGAGATAGGTGCGGATCAACTTGTCGTTGGAGGCGTCGATCGGCATCTCCCAACCGTACTGTTCGCCCACGCCCGGGGTATGCCAGTTCTTGTAGTCGGTCAACCAGGAGAAAATGCCCTTTCCGTTCGCCGCTCCCGTCCGATGTCCCGTGCCGTCCAGACGGCAGGGCTTCTCCCAGTAGACGAACTGGTCCTCGGAGAAGCGCAGGAGCTCGCGTGCCTGGGCGAGACGCTTCGCGTCCCCCGGAAAGCGCTTCAGCAGGTAGATCGCGGTCGCGCAGGCATTGTGCTTGGAGAGCGACTTGTAGGCCGAGGACGGATTGACGTCCTCGAACTGGCAGTCCCAGTTCCAGTTCTTCAGCGGACCGTTCTCGATCGCCGCGAAGGCGCGGTCAGCCGCGGCGCGCCAGACGGAATCCTTCGTGAGAGCGTGCAGGCGTTCGAACAGCTCGATCGGCACCATCGGGAACGCGCGGTTCGCCTGGACGGGCTTGCCATCCTTCTCCCAGCACTTGAGCGGCCAGGTACCGTCCTTGCCCTGGAGTTTCAGGTAGGTGCGCGCGATGTTCTCGGCAGCGGCGCGATACTTCGCGTCGCCCGTCGCGTCGGCAAGATCGAGATACGCGCAGGCGACCGTCGCGGGATACAGCAGCATGTTCTGCCCCGCGTACTGCCCGGCCGTGTTCGC
>JAUNMP010000106.1 GCA_030537465.1 bacterium | reverse complement strand
TCAATCCAGATGTGTCCGAGCGCACGCTCCGCTGCAGCGGGTATGTGATCGAGAAGAAGGTCGACGGGATCTGGCAGGTGATCCAGTCCGCCGCCACGCGCACGCCTGCCTTCACGGTCCCCGAGGCGTGGCGCAATACGTCGGACCAGCTCCGCCTCACCTGGCAGTGGGACGAGAGCCCGCGGCTCGTGACGTGCGACGGCAATCCCGTCCTCCTCTCCGACCTCTTCAGGGCGGCGGGGTATGTGGATAGCTCCGGTACGCTTCCGAACGCGTCCAAATTGCACCCTTACACGAAATCCTGCAATGTTCACTCCGCTGCGGCCGAGCGACTCTTCGACGGCCTGACGTGGTACATCGGAGCGGATGAAGTCCGGATGCTGGGCTACATGACAAAGGAGGGTGGTTCGTACGTGACATTGGACGTCCCTGCCGACGTGCTGGCCGGCGACGAGCTGCTCCTGTGCGAATACCGTCTGTCGCCCGTGTCCTATTGGAACAACCTGCGCAACCGCATGCCGACGGCCTGGACGCTCTCCGTCTCCAATGCGGTCGTTGCGGCGGACTGGACCGTCGCGGACGAGAAGAGCGGGGTGGACGTCTCGCGCGTGCCCAATGTCGTGGAGTTCCAGCAAAATCAGGAGGCTGGTGCGCGGTTCGACTATCCCCTCGACACGCCCGTGCCGTTCACGTCGCTGAAATTCCAGCCCACGGATTCCGCCGTCTATCAGAGCAATCTCGCAAGCGGGGCGCAGGCCATCGACTGGAGCCTGCTGGAGATCGCGCTGCTGGTCCGTCGCGCCAATCCGAAGGGCACGCTGCGCGTGAGCGTGCCGGGGATCAAGGCCGACGGCTTCAGCAACGGCGACCGCGCGCTGCTCACGGAGGCGGCCACGCTGACCGCGCCGGAAACCGCGGTCAAGTCCGACGGCGTGACATCCTGTCCGCTGATCGGCTGGGTGCTGGAGACCTTCGACGAGACGACGGGGCTCTGGACGGAGACAGCCACCGGCACGGGGACGTCCTACGACTGGACGCCGAACTCGGACGTGCGGGCCCGCCTCACCTGGCTCTACAACCACGATACGCCGATGTACAAGGTGACGGCCGTCTCGGAGCGCATGTCGGACGCAAGTCTCGTGGGGACCTTCGTCAAGGAGAATGTGGCCGTCGCGCCTGCGGCGGAAGGTGGTTTCTACGCGGTGGGAGCTCAGGTCACGGTGACGGCGACGCCCGACACGACCGATTTCAGCGCGGGGGCGGCCAAAGACAGCCGCTGCTATCAGAGCCAGTTCGTGCGGTGGATCGGCGACACCGACGGACTCGACGTTGACCTGACGAGCCCGTCCATCACGTTTACGGTGGATCGTCCCCGTGCGCTGCATGCGGTGTTCAACCGCAACTGGCTGTTGTGCCCCAATGGTGGCGCGCCCATCCTCCACAACGCGAACTGGCGCTTCGAGGTGGAGTACGACATGAACGCGCGGACGGTCAGAATCAAGAAATGGACGCGCGGCTATGGACGGCTCAACCTCGACACGCCAGTTTACGCGCAATCAACGGGCAATCCCTATAAGATCACGGTCATCGACAGCGAAGTGGCGGCGGTCTCGGGCGGTTCCTGCAAGACGAAGATCACGGAACTGATCCTGCCGAAGACGCTGGTCGAGCTGGGGGCGCAGGGCTTCCGCATGAACAGTATCACGAACCTCGTGATGGACTGCCCGGACCTCGTCTCCATCGGCGCGGCGGTGCTGGCACGGAACTACGACCTCGCGAAGGCCGTGGTCAACATCCCGTCCGTCAAGGGCATCACGGCCGACTATCCCTTTTTCAACTGGCCGTGCACGGACACGGACCTCTCGACGTGGAACCTCTCCTCGCTGACGAACATTCCGTACCAGATTCTGTATCAGCAGGTTGGGGTGGCACAGGCGCAGGCCCATGCCTGCAAGGCGGGCGCGTTGGCGCTCCCGCGCGTGCAGGGCATCTCCGAGGCCGCCTTCGAGAACTTCGCACAGGCGGCGGAGTTCCACCTCGGCACGGCGGATGCGAAGCTGGGTTCGATTGCGCGCTATGCGTTCAAGTCCTGTGCGGCGACGAACTTCGTCCTCGGCTGCACGCGGACCATCGAAGTCGGCGAGAATGCTTTCGCGAACCACTTCACGGGCGGCCCCGAGGCGTTCCGCTTCATCGCCGCCGCGCCGGCCGAAAAGGCGACGATGGAGAAATTCCTGGCGTCCAACTCGTCCAGCCACATGGCGAAGGTGTATGTGTCGCGGTTGCGGAACGAGGACTGGTCACAGTACGTCACGCCTGTCGACGACATCGACGATGCCGCGGTCAAGGCACAGGCTGAGGCGTTGGGCGCGGCGGGGGCGTTCAAGACGGATGCCGACGAGTGGAAGGCGTTTGTCTTCGCCGAGAAGATGCCGTTCGACCCGAAGGGGACCTACCTCATGGTGCGCTAAGGCGATACATGCCAACTGTCGCGCTTTCAGGATAGAACATTGATGAAGACTTTGTTTACGGTGCTGTTTGCCATGTCCTGCATCGTGTCCGTACAGGGCGCGGAGCTTGTCGGGTTCACGGTCGAAACGACGCGCGGACGGAACGAGAAGGTCCGCGTGCGGCGGGAGGTGCCCGTGCAGGACGGACGGGCGGTCTTCCGCTGGCCGCGGGCGGAAATCCCCGCCGATGCGACGTGCGTGGAGGTCTTTCCCGATTTTGCCGTGGCGGAGAAGGGGGAAGACGGCTATTTTGTGATGCCCGACGGCGGCGGGTCCTACGGGACGTTCCGCGCCGACTCCGGACGAATGGCCTTGTCGCGCAATTGGTTTCCCATCACGGCGTTCGGCATGAAGACGCCGCGCCAGACGTTTGTCGCCATTCCGACCGGGATGCGCTGGAACTTCAATCCCGTGGTCGACGTGAAGAAGGGCGTCTACAGAATGAGCTGCCGCTTCGACATGGACGTCGCGACGGCCTACGAGGATCTGCAGATTGAGTTCCGTTTCCTGACGGGCGACGATGCGACCTATTCGGGAATGGGGCGGGCGGTCCGCGCCCAGCGTCTCGCAACAGGCGAGATGAAGCCCCTCCGGGAACGGGCGAAGACGAATCCCGTGCTGGCGTACGCCGTCGGCACGCCGCAGATCCGCATCCGGAACTGCTGGAAGAATTTCCGCAAGACGCCGCTGCCCGAGCAGAACCTGTTCGACGAGCCTCCGGTCGACGTCTACTGCACCTTCGACCGCACGAAGGAGCTGGCGAAGGCGCTACACGACGCGGGCGTGGCCAAAGCGGATCTCTGCCTGGTGGGATGGAATTATCGGGGGCACGATGGACGCTATCCGCAGATCTTCCCCGTCGAACCGTTGCTGGGCGGCGAGACGAAACTGCGCGAGCTGATCAAGTACGTCCGCGAAGACCTCGGCTGGCAGATCGTCGGGCACAACAACTACCGCGACGCCTATCTGATCTCCGATCTCTTCGACTTCGAGTACTGCCAGGATCGCTATCCCGACGGCACGCGCGACGACCGCAAGCTCGAACCCTGGAGCGGCGGCGCCGTCTATCGCGTCTGTCCGCGGCGGGCCTACGAGAAGTTCGCGCTGCGGCATACGGCGATGATGAAGTCGCTGGGATTCCACGGACTCGGCTATCTCGACGTCACGACGTCGCGCCCGCTCTTCCCCTGCACGGACGCACGCCATCCGCTCGACAACGCCACGCGTCGGATCTGGGAGAACGCCATTCTCGATCTCCAGACGAAGGCGTTCGGCGGTTGTGCATCGGAAGGTGGGTTCGACTTCGCGATCGGACACATCGATTCGGCGCTGACGATCAGCTTCGCGCCGGCCTTCAACATTCCGAGAGGAAAGACCGGCAAGATGGCGTGGAACGGTCTGATCGACGGGCGCATTCCGTTCTGGCAGATCGCCTATCACGGCGTGGTGATGTCCTCGCCGTTCCGGACGGTCTGGAACGCGGCGAAGAATCCCGACCGCCGACAGCTGCTGAAGCTGATCGAGTACGGTGGGCGTCCGATCTTCTATGTCTATGGCGGCTGGGATCTGCCCGATCGCGCGAGCTGGGACATCAAGTGCAGGACGGAAGACGAGTTTGCCGACTGTGTGAAGACGATCAAGGCGGGGACTGACGAATACAACCGCCGCACCGCGCTGGAGTGGGAATACATGGACGATCATTGCGAGATCACCCCCGGAGTCTTCCGCGTCACCTATTCGAATGGCGCGAAGATCTACGTGAACTACACCGCTACGGACGTCGAGGTGGAGGGGCAGCTCATCCCCGCCCTGGATTCGCATGTGGTCGGTTTGTGATTTTTGCACTTCAAAAGGGAGCATGGAAATGAAGAAAGTCATTTTTGTTTGCACTGTTGTTCTGATGGCTATCTGCCCGTCTGTGGCGGGGGAGCCCGAGGGGCATGTCAAGGGAGTCGTCGCCCGGATTCAGGACAATGTCGCGAAGATGAAGGCTGCAGATTCCCATGCGGTCCCGATGGCGTTCTGGGATTTCGACGGCACAATCATCAAAGGCGATTTGGGGCTTGGACTTCAGGTCGATGGCCGGGAATGCTATCGCGGCTTGCTGGACGAAGTCATTCAAGGTGGATACAACCCCATCTATAAAGGAGCGGAGGGATCCAGGCAGTGGCTGAAGGACTATGAGCACATGACGAAACTCGGTCCCTGGCTGTCGCAGGGATTTGACGCCCAGATGTTTGCAGGGGTCTTGGCGGAGGAGCTGGACGCGTTCTGCATGAAGGTCGCCGCGAAGAATCGGTATGCGGATTGGTATTTCGCGTCGTCGATGGCGATCTGGAAGGCGTTGGCGGAGGCGGGCGTGGAGAATTACGTGGTGAGTGCGAGCATCGAGTCCCTGATGCGCAACATGGCCTCGACGCTCGGCATTTCACGTGATCGGATTCGCGCGACGCGCGTCGTGCAGGAGGGCGGGCGTTGGACGACCAAGCTCATTCAGCCGATTCCCTATGGTGAAGGGAAGGTCGATGCGGTACAGGAGATTGTCCGGGCGCGTCCGCATGGCGTTGCCATCGCCGCCTTTGGCAACAGCTACTCGACAGATGCGCCGTTTCTCCGCTATGTCGCCACGCAGCCGTCCCTCCCGGGCGGAGCGAAGGGTACGGCGATGATGATCAATGGGGGAAAAATCGTTCCTGGCTACAGCGAGTACTTCATCTGCGTCGAGCAGGATGCCGTGCAGGGAAGATGAGGAGTGGAACTATGAAGATGTTTTTGTCCGCATTTACGGCGCTTGTGACCAGTACGATGCTGGCCTTTGGACTGCCCGAGGAGGTCGACGTTCTGGTGGTCGGCGGCACGGCGAAAGGTGTCGCCGCGGCGACGGCGGCCGCGAAGGAGGGGGCGAAGACCTATCTCGTCACGCCCTATTCCTATTTGGGCGAGGACATGGCGGGGACGCTGGAACTGGGACTCGAGCCTGGTGCAACGCCCACGTTGCCGCTTGTGGAGAAACTCTGGTCGGGGCAGCAGGGGCTGGCGCCGTTTGACTACTGGCCGGATCATCGGACGCCGCATCCGCGAGCGGTTTTCAAGAACGACTGGTGGGAGCGCCTGTCGGAGCCGGGGCGTCCGACGAGTCCGACCGACGGTGTCTACTATGAGGACAATGTCGCCTATCGGTGCGCGCTTCGTCATCCCTCCGAGATCTCCCGTGTTGAAGTGATCGTCTTCGAGAAGTCCGGCAAGAAGAACGCGAAGGGATGGGACAAGGCCTCCACGGCCCGTGCGGCGAATGCTGCGACGGAAGGTGTGACCTGCCGATTCCTCGAGGGCCCACGCGCCAATGAGACGATCGAACTCAAACGCACGGATACGGCGTTCGAGGTGGAGGGCGACGCGAACTACAGGGGCGTCAAGGCCGTTCGCTTCGCGGCCGATGTCGATCTGAAGCTGCACAAGGTTGAACTCACTGTGCGGAAGGGCGCAGATGCCCACCACCAATATGTTTCACGCATCTGGTTCCGGCTGAAGAACCCGAAAAGCTATTCGGTGCCGCCCTCGCCGCTGAAGGTGAAGCGCCTGTTCGATGCCGAGCTGATTGGCGCGGGCGTGGGCTACATGACGTCGACGGCCGTGCGCCAGGTCTTGCGTGGGAAGGAGGGCATCGCCGGCGTCGAGGTCGTCAATCGGTCCGGACGCAGTGTCATCCGCGCGAAGCGGGTCATCGATGCAACTCGATTTGGCACCTTGTGTGGAGTTCCTGCGCAAAATGGAGATGAAGCGGAGTTCTCCCGCGTCCTCATCGCCGTGGACGGAGCGCCGAAGGCCGAGGGAATGACGGTCGAGGTGCTGCCCGAACGCTTCCCGATCTCCCATCTGAAGTCCACGGGGGCGGTCATTGGTGAAATGTACCGGTGCACGATGAAGCTGCCGATGAGGGATTTCTCCTATCCCTCCTTCGCGGCGGCGGAATGGGAGGCCCGCGAGCGGACATGGGTGAACGGCATGCTGGACGATGCGGATCTGCTCGTGTGGAAGAAGGAGGGCTGGACTGATCTTGAATCGAGGATCCGGGCCGGCGAGCGGGAGGGCATCGCGGCCGCGAGGGCCGCAAAGACGGTTGCCGGGGTTGAGAAGGTCACGGCGAGGAAGGCCCATCTGCCGCTCTGGGGCGAGTATGACGTCGTCGTTGTGGGAGGTGGCACGTCCGGCTCCCCCGCGGCCATTGCCGCCGCCCGTTCCGGGGCGAAGGTACTGCTCGTCGAATATTTGAATGTGCTTGGCGGCGTCGGCACCGACGGCATGATTCTCGGCTACTATGACGGTAATCACTGCGGTTTCACAGAGGAATTCAAGAAGGCGAACGTAGAGATTGGTGGACGATTCGGGCTCTACCGGCGTGCCGAGACCTGGCGCAAGTGGTGCCGCGAGGCGGGTGTGACCGTCTGGCTGGGCGCGATGGGAACGGGCGCCACGACGGTCAATGGCAAGGTGACCGAGGTCGAAGTGGCGACGGAGTTCGGGTGCGGGCGCGTGCAGGCGAAGTGCTTCATCGACGCGACCGGAAATTCCGACGTCGCAGCGGCGGCAGGTGCGCGGACGCTCTTCCTCTCGGCGAAGGAATTCGCCCTGCAGAGCGCGGGCCAGGCCCCTCACCGTCTGGGCCGCGGCGGCATCAACTCCGACTTCGGCTATCTCGACGACTCGAACGCCTTCGACCTCTGGCTCTTCGGCGTGCGGGCCCGCGCGGGTGCGCCGAACGCCTGGGACATCGCGAAGATGCCCGACTCGCGCGAACGTCGCCGCATTGTGCCGGACTACGCGGTCAACGCGCAGGACGTGACGGCTCGACGTCCCTTCCCCGATGTGGTCGTGCAGGCGCGCAGCCGTCAGGATTCGCACGGCTACCTGACCGACGACTTCCGCTTCCTCTCCTCTCCGAGTGCGCAGCTCTATCCTGAGAGGGGAGAGAAGCGCTGGAAGTACGACGTCAACGTGCCGCTGCGCTCCTTGCTGCCGAAGGGGCTCTCGGGCATCGCCGTGATCGGTATCGCCTCGGGCTGCGCGCGTGACGTGCTGCCGATGGTGCGCATGCAGGCGGACCTGATGAACATGGGCTATTCGGTGGGTACAGCGGCGGCGATGGCCGCGAAGAACGGGGGAGAGTTCCGGAGGATCGATTTCGCGGAGTTGCGCCAGACGCTGGTGGTGCGGAAGATTCTTCGCGAGGAGGTACTGGCGTGGACAACCGACACCGACGTCTCGTCCGATGCCGTGGTTGCCGCAGCCGTCAAGTCGATGGGACCGAACCTGATCGGCAGCGACATCGTCTTCCGCGAGGAGAACCGCGCGCGGGCGCTGCCGCTTCTCCGTGAGGCGTACGCGCGGACGACGAAGCCGGTCGAGCGCCAGAACTACGCGAAGATGCTGGGGTTCATGGGAGATGCGACGGGGGCGGAGACGTTGGCCGACATTGTGTCCGGAAAAGTCAAGATTGCGACTTTCGAAAACGGAGGGGCCTTTGGCAATGGTGCCAAGTCGATGGATGGCTTCATGATCGCGTTGGGACGCACGAAGGCACCTTGCGCGCTGGACCCTCTGCTGGCCCGTCTGAAACTGGTGACTCCCGGGGCGTCCGTGACGTCCATCCGAGGCGTCTGCCTCTCTCTCGAGGCGCTGGGGGCCCCAGCCGCGGCGTCGGCTCTGGCTGATTGCCTGAAGCAGAAGGGGAACTTTGGGTTCGCCGTCAGGAAACCGACAGATCTGCCACCGCAAGGAGGCTACGGTCTAGGGCCCGAAATGGACAACTGCGTGCGCGAGATCGGATTTGCCCGCGCCCTCTGGGCCTGTGGAGACCACGAGGGGCTTGCGAAACGGACTCTTGAGGCCTATGCGGCCGATCCGCGCGGCGTCCTTTCCGCTCATGCAAAGGCGATTCTGGCAACGCGAAAGTAATGCCTCGTTGCGCGGGCAGTTGACCAACGTGCCCGAGTGTGCGATAATGCGCACATGAAAAATTTGAGAACCCTTTCCCTGGCGACAGTTGTCGCCACTGGGCTTGTTTCCTTTGCAGGCGAAACCGTACTCTGGCCGTCTCCTCTGACGGAGATGAAGGCGCAGCAGGATTCCTCGCTGGACTTTGCGCCAAACGGCGTCGCCCAGGTGAAGACGGGCACGAAGGCCAGCTGGCCGGGCATGCGCATGGACTTCAAGTCGGGGTGCATGGACCTCTCCGCCTACGGACGCCTTTCGGTCGCCGTCAGCAACATGACGGACAAGACGCGTACGGTTCATCTGAGCGTAAAGGGCCGTACGCATCAGGGGCAGTCCCCGGGCGGCAGCATCACGCTCAAGCCGCGCGCGGCGGGTGTCCTGGCGGTGAACCTCCGCAACATGCCGTGGGTGCTCGACGCGCCGCTGGAACTGAAGGGCATGAACGGCAAGCCGGGTGTGAAGGGCGGCTCGACCTTCGATCTGCGCGAGACGCACTCGTTCCACATCTTCCATAACCAGGATGGCATCGCCAGCCAGTTCAGCGTCTCCCGCGTGGCCGTGGACGGCGAGGGGGTGCCGCCGAAGACGCTGAAGGCGTCCACGTTCCTGCCGTTCGTGGACACGTTCGGTCAGTTCAAGCATGACGACTGGCCGGGCAAGGTCCATGACGAGGCGGAACTCAAGGCGACGCGCGAAAAGGAGGAGGCCTGGCTCGCGGCGCATCCGGGGAGTCCGATTCCGGAATGCGACCAGTACGGTGGCTGGGCGGGCGGTCCGCAGCTCAAGGCGACGGGCTTCTTCCGCACGGAGAAGGTGAACGGCAAGTGGTGGCTCGTTGATCCGGACGGACGGCTCTTCTTCTCCCACGGCGTCGACTGCGTGCGCGTCGGCGGCGAGACGGGAACTGGCTTCCGCGAAAGCTACTTCGAGTGGATCCCCGAGAAGACCGATCCGGTCTTCGGGCGTTTCGTCGGCAAGGCGACGTGGCCCGGGGCACATGGCTTCTACAAGGATCCGGCGCATGTACCCTACGCGACCTTCAGCTATGCGAAGGCGAACGCGGTGCGGAAGTACGGTCCGGACTGGTGGTCGCTCGTCCAGGAACGTGCCCACGCGCGCATCAAGGCCTGGGGACTCAACACGATCGCCAACTGGAGCGCGCCTGAGATCTACCGCATGGACAAGACGCCCTACACGGCGACGTTCGGGACGAGGGGCCCGGTGATCGAGGGGTCGACAGGCTGGTGGGGCAAGCTTCGCGATCCGTTCGCGCCGGCCTTCATCGAGAATGCGAAGAAGTCCGCCGCCGCCGAGGCCTCCCGGACGGGGACGGATCCCTGGTGCATCGGCTGGTTCGTGGACAACGAGCTGAGCTGGGGCCACGACAACCGCGATCTCGCCCGCGCGGTGCTGCGTTCGCCGGGGAAGCAGCCCGCCAAGCAGGCCTTCCGGGCGACGCTCGAGAAGAAGTATGGCACGGCCGAGAGGCTTGATGCCGCGTGGGGGACGTCCTATGGCACGTGGGACGGATTCCTCTCCTGCACGAACGTCGTCGACGAGAAGAAGGCCGGTGCCGATCTCGAGGATCTCCATCGCAGCGTGGTGGCCCAGTACTTCCGCGTGATTCGCGACGCCATCAAGGCGGTGGCGCCGAACCGTCTTTATCTCGGCACGCGCATCGCCTGGGGCGCGGACGTGATCTACGAGGAGAGCGCGCGCTACTGCGACGTGGTGAGCGTGAACATCTACAGTCGCCGTCCCGTCAGGGATCTTCCCGCGGCGGCCGTCGACAAGCCGATGATCAACGGCGAGTTCCATTTCGGGGCGCTGGACCGCGGCATGTTCCACACGGGACTCGTGGGGACGCGTGATCAGGACGAGCGTGCCCAGTGCTACCGCGACTTTGTGAATGCCTGCCTCGACCATCCCCGCTTCGTGGGCACCCACTGGTTCCAGTGGCAGGACCAGGCTTTGACGGGCCGTAGCGACGGCGAAAACTACCAGATCGGCTTCGTCACCGTCACCGACACGCCCTACCCGGAATTGGTCCAGGCCGCCCGCGACATCGGCGCGACGATGTACCAGCGTCGTTTGGGCGACCCGATGCCGGTCGCGCCCACCGCGAAGCGCGAGCTCTTCAACGGAAAGGATCTCACGAACTGGTATACGTTCCTGAAGGGACGTGGCAAGAACGTGGACCCCAATGGAGTTTTCACCGTGAAGGACGGGGTGATGCATGTGACGGGCGAGGAGTTCGGCTGCCTGACGACGGAGGAGGCGTTCAAGGACTATAAACTGACCGTCGAGTACCGTTGGCTCGGGACCTCCTACGGCGGGAAGAAGTCCAAGGCGTTCGACAGTGGCATCCTGTTCCATTCCACGGGACCCGATGGCGGCTTCGCCGGAATCTGGATGCTCTCGCACGAGTACAACCTCATCACGGGCGCGTCCGGCGACTTCTGGACGGTTGGCCGCAAGGATCGTCCAGACATCTTCCTCAAGGCCGAGGCCGGTGCCGAGAAGCTGGGTGGCAAATACCACATCTACGAGCAGGGCGGCAAGGAGGTCACGCTCATCGGGAACGACCGCGTGTGCCGTCTGGACATCGCCCGCGACTGGACCGACACGCCGGAGGCGAAGCCGGCCGTGAACGAGAATCCCGTCGGCGAGTGGAATACGGCTACGCTCGTCTGCCGCGGGGACGCGGTCGAATGCTGGTTCAACGGCAAGCTCGTCAATCGGGCGACGCACGTCAATCCGGCAGGAGGACGGATCCAGCTTCAGAGCGAGCTCTGCGGCGTCGAGTTCCGTCGCGTGACGATCGAGCCCTGCAAATGAGGTAGGTGCCAGAGATGAAATACATTGCTACAGGACTGTTCTCCCTTGTCGTCTCCGCAGCTCTTGCCGGTGGCGCACTCCTTTCACCCGTGCCGGACGCCGAGGTCTACCCCGTTGAAAACGGGACGCTCGCATTCGATGACCGGTCGTTCGCCCTCACGCCCGAGTTCGCGAAGCGACTCGAGGGCAAGTCCTTCTTCCACAGGACGATCGACGGTGGCTTCACCGCGGAGGTGCTGCGCGGCGGCGAGCTCTTCGTCGTCACGCCCACGGCGAAAAGCGGTTCGCTTTCGCAGGGGAAGCGGTTGACGGCAATGGGCTTCTCCAAACTGTCGGGTGATCCGTTCCTCGCCTTTGGCCAGAATGCCTGCGACATCGCGGATGTCTGGCGCAAGGACACAAAGACGGGGGAGAAGATCGTTCTGGGGAAGTGGGCGATTGTCTGCGGATTCGACGATTCGAACCAGCGCACGATGTCTCCCGAGGAGCGTGCGAAGCAGGCCCGAATCCTCGATAGTCTCAAGGGAACGCCCAGCGAGATCGAGGATCCCCGCGGCATCCTCGTCAACAAGCCCGACTACGTCGTCTTCGTGCCCCGGCAGCCAAGGGACAAATCCAAGCGCGATCCCGCGAAGCCCGGTGACACCTACAACGATCATTTCCAGGTCATCTCCAATCCCTCCAACGGCATGCTCTACGCCTTCTGGACGCAGGCGTCGCGCGAGGCGGACATCGATCAGCACATCGCGTTCTCGCGTAGTGCGGACAAGGGCCTCACCTGGACGGATCCCGTGGTCCTCGCCGGTTCGCCCAACAAGAAAAATCCGGCGTTGCTGGCGAGCTGGCAGCAGCCGATGCTCGCGAAGAGCGGGCGACTCTATTGCCTTTGGAATCAACAGACGACGAGCAAGGGCCCTCATTGTGGCTTGATGTTCGGCGCCTATTCGGACAACGACGGCGAGACGTGGTCCGCCCCGAAGCTGGTCCCGTTCACGGAGCGCATGGACGCCGACCCCGCCGACGACCATATCCCCCCGAGCTGGTGCAACTGGCAGCGTCCGCTGCGTCTGGGCGAGAACGGAAAGTTCTTCGTCGGCTGTTCTCGGCATGGCAAGGCCCCCTACGACGAGCGTTATGGCTGCAAGATCGAGTTCTGGGAATTCCAGAACATCGACGATAATCCGCTCGTGCAGGACATCCAGTTGAAGTATTTCTCGACGAACAAATCCGCGTTGTCGGCGAAGGACCTCGAGAAGACCGGAGGCTTCCGTGCGAACCAGCCGGCTCTTGAGGAGGCCGCCCCTGTGAAGCTGCCGGATGGACGCCTCTTCGCGATCATGCGCTCGTCCGTCGGTTCACCCGTCTGGGTACAAAGCCGGGATGGCGGCCGCTCGTGGAGCGAGCCGAAGATCCTCAAGGACGCCGAGGGAAATCCCTATCTGCATCCGCGCTCGCCGTGTCCGATGTACGACTGGAAGGGCCCCGAGGCCGCAAGCGGCAAGTACTTCGCGCTCGTGCACCAGACGTTCGACTTCAACGAGCCCCAGCGCAACGCCTATCAGCACCGGGGACCGCTCTATCTCATCGCGGGTGAGTTCGACCCCAGTGGCGAACAGCCGGTGAAGTTCAAGACGCCGAAGCTCTTTGCCCCGCGGAAGGGCGGCAACTCGTTCTACACGAGCTACTGTGTGGTCGACGGGAAGGGCGTGCTCTGGTACAACGACATGAAGTTCTATCTCTGTGGCCGCGTCATCGGCCCCGAGTGGTTTGAGTGATAAAGGAGCTGTGATGAATCGTCTCTGGATGTTTGTGCCATTGGCGCTGGGTATCTGCACGGTCCGTGCGGATACGACGTTCTCGGCCGGCGAGTGGAATGTCGCTTTTGCGGCCGAGGGGCAGTCACTTCGCCTCACCCATTCGAAGAGCGGTGCCGAGATCGTCGGCGAGCTTGCATTTATGGGGCCGGATCGGGCGACAGACGCGCGAGCCGAGGCTCAGCGCGAGTGGCGGATCGAGGATTCGCGCGACGGTGCGCCGCGTCGACTGGCGATTGTGGACAAGAACAACGACGCGCAGGGGTATCTGACGTTCCAGTCGAATGGGGACAAGGTCTCGTTCCTCGTCTACCACCGCACGGCATTGGCCTATCAGGGCGAGCTCTCCTATGTTGGTGTGATCAAATATCGGGAGGATGCCTTTGCCGCCTCCACCCTGCCGCTGCCAGGAGAGCGCGTGCTGCAGCTTGCAAGCGGAGACGCCGATTCCGATTTGAATGACACGCTCTTCAGTGCCGCGAAGGACGAAGCCCTGCAGATTCGGGCGGCCAATCTCCGCATGACCTCCGGTGGCAATGGCACCTATGCGTTCGAAGCGGCAGGCCGCATCACCGAGGCGGCGGAGGCCGAGTTCTCGTTCAATGTCGAAAGTGACTACTATCGGAACCGCTGGGTCCCCTATTACCAGCCGATCGATCGTTCGCGGTGTCCGAAGGCGCCGACTGGCTGGATGAGCTGGAACACCTACTTCGACAAGGCCGGCTCGAAGGAGAATCTCGCGGAGGCGCGTCTGGGCGCGAAGTACCTCAAACCGTTCGGTCTCGAGATCTGGTCCATCGAGAGCTGGCAGGAGAACTCGAGCGAGCTCCCCGTCTCCAAGTTCTACAACATGAACCTGGAAACGCATCCACAGCAGTTCCCCGAGGGAATGAAGTGGCTGGCAGGCGAGATCCGCAAGCTTGGCTTCCGCCCCGGACTTTGGACGGCGCCGTTCGGAACGGGCAATACGAACTTCTACAAGGCACACACGGACTGGTTCCTGCACGACGCGAACGGCAAGCCCATCTCCTGCTGGAACGGAAAGTTCACGCTTGACCCGACCGTGAAGGCGGCGCGTGACCACCTGCAGAAGATTCACGACATCGCCTCCCACGACTGGGGCTACGAGTTCTTCAAAATCGACGGTATGAGCGGGCGGGGTGCAGGCTACTGCGCCCACCTCTACGAACGGCCCGACATCCGTGCGCGTTTTCAGGACCCGAAGTGCCCGAATCCGTTCGAACTTTGCGTGAAGGCGTTCCGCGACGGCATCGGCCCCGATCGCATCTTCCTCGCCTGCCAGGGGCACTTCACGGGCGCGGAGGCGGCCTATGCCGACGCTTCGCGCACGGGAGCGGACATTGTCCACCCGAACCAGCCCGTCAAGTGGGCGAACATTCTGCTGCAGGCGCGCTGCACGGTCAATCAGATCTTCGCGCACAACATCGTCTTCTGGGCGGATCCGGACTGCATGCTCGTCTCCCAGCAGGCGCTCGCGAAGGAACAGGCGCGCGTGGAGGCGACGATCGTGTCGCTGCCGGGACAACAGATGTTCGCCGGCGACAAACTGGCCGAACTCGCCCCCGATCGCATCAAGCTGCTGCAGCAGGCGCTGCCGGTCTGCGATGTCCACCCCACGGCTCTTTATCCGTTCTTCTCCTACCTGCCGATCTGGAATCTCAACATCAAACGTCCCTTTGGCGATTGGCATGTGGTCGCACTTTTCAATTGGAACGACAAACCCGCGGTGGTTGGATTTGACTGGAACGAAATCGGGGAGCAGGATGATCGTGCATTCGCATGCTGGGAGTTCTGGACTGAGTCCTGGCAGGGCATCAACCAGGAACACTTCGAGATGCAGGTGCCCGCGCGGAGCGTGCGACTGCTGGCGCTCCAGCCCTATGCGGCCCATCCGCAGTTTCTCACGAGCGACCGCCATATGACGCAGGGAGGCGTGGAACTGAAAGATCAGCGCTGGGCCGAGGACCGGCTTGACGTGACGCTCGAGGTGATTGGTGGATTCCCGATGACGGCCCGTTTTGTGATTCCTGAGAGCTTCAGCTTCAACAAGCTCGTCGTCCCCGAGGGCGTCAAGGCCGAGACCCGTGTCGAGGCCGGCGGCAAGATCCTTGCGGTGGCATTGTCCTCCGATAAGACCGTCGACGCACGAATTTCACTTCAGTTCTAAG